>NZ_PNFF01000002.1:300000-545000 GCF_028888695.1 Bacillus methanolicus
ATTGTGAAACCTTACCAGTAGTTTTTGAAATAGCTGTGATGATTGCTTTACCGCCTAGTGAAGAGTTTTCACCAAATTGTAATTCAAGACCTACTTGGTTTTTATCTTTACCTTGGCCATCTTTTGCTGTTTTAACAGAAACTAAAGATGGATTAGAAGAAGTAAATAATACATCAGAATTAACTTGAGCAGCTTTTACAGCTTTTCCATACTGATCTTTCGCATCAATCAATAAAGCGAAATCAGTAATTGTTGCATCGCTAGTCAATTCTTTTCCATCTTTATGATAAAGTCCTTGGAATTCTACTGTGTCAACGACTGAAGCGTTACTTATTGTAACTACACCAGTAACAACAGTATTTGTAGCTGCATTAATACCAGTTAGAGCTACTTTATCCCCAACTTTGAAAGTTCCTGCTGAAGTTAATGTTAGAGTTCCTTTATCATCGTCTTCAGCTGTAATACCGTTAGAAGCAGTCCATGTAAGACCAGTTGAAAGCGGTGATTTTGTAATATCTTCACCATATTGGTTTAGTACGCGATAGGCAACAGTAGCTTTTTTTCCATCAGCTGTAAGAGGAGCTACCTCTCCAAGCAATTCAATTTTTGCTACCTTTTCGTTTTCTACTTTTACAGAACCGCTTAAAGCTTCTTTAGAAATGCCTGTAACATTAACTGTGTACTCGCCTTCAAAAAGTTTGCTAGCTAATTCTAGTTCAACTGATTTTTTATCAGCAGATAATGTAGTCTTAGCAACATTAATTGTTACAGAACCTTTTTTAACTTCAAATTTAGCTTTTGTATCATCAATAGCTTTATTAAATTGAACTTTAATAGTTTTAGCGTTAATCGCACTTACGCTTTCAACTTTCGGAGTTAAAGCAGCTTCATAAGCAGCTTTTACTTTTGTATTTTCTGCTGTTAACTCTGCTTTGAAAGTTTCAGTAACTTTAGGTAAATATTCGTTGGCAGCTGCTAAAGCTTTTTCAGCTGTAGCTAGATCGCCTTTGTTAACTGCTTCTTCAGCCGCACGCAATTTCATTGCAACTGTTACATCATATATTAAGCTATCGCGAACATCTTGAGCAGCTGTTTTGAATTCTGAACGAAGTAATTCACGAGTAGTTTTACCATAAACTCGGTCTAAGATTACTGTACGTGTTTTTAATTCATAAGAGATTTCATGATAATATTTTTCAGCGGCAGCAAGATCTTTATCTGCAATTGCTTTCTCTAATGCTACTCTCTTACCATCAAGCTTTGTTGCATAGTTGTAAGCGTCGATGTAAGTTACAACGCGTTTTTTAATGTACTCATTGTATGTAGAGTCTAATTCTGCCAAGTAAGCATCTTTCTTAGATCCACCGGCTTTGTTAACCAAAGCTTTCGCGTTGTTGTAAGCAGCTTTTGCAGCGTTGTACTCTTTGTATACCACTTTGATGTCAGCGAATTCGCCTTTAGCTGTTACATCGCTGTAAGTGTGGTATGCTTTTTTCATTTGTGTTACAGCTTTGCTAACTTCGACAGCAACGTTGCTGGCAGCGTCAGTTTGAGCCGGAGCAGAAGCTACGAAAGCAGAAGCAGCAACCGCGGATGCAGCAGCTAATTTGATAGCTTTCTTCTTCATAGGTTTGTATTCTCCCTTCAATATTTAATGTAGTACAATGATTGCATTGGTTGGTAAGCTCTTTAGGCTTGCAGATCATTGCCTATCAAACTTAACGATAATTATACTAAAGTTCTTTGGAAATATCAAACTGTATATCTATTTCCTGCTTAACTTTAGTAATAGCTTGTAAGAGTCTTAGCAACTGGTTTAATTACCAACCGCTCTCACATTTCCTATAATAATACATATTTAGAGGAAATTCTAGGGTTTTATTGTTGTTTTTGAGCTTTTTTCATTAGTAATTGTTTCCTCTAGTGCTAAGTTTATCTTAAAACACGCACTTTATGATTATATTCTATGTACCTAATAAAATTCCACCTTTTTATATTGTGTCTATATTTATCCAAAAATCGTTATAAATAAAGGAATACTATGGCAGTACATATTGTTTGTGGAATAGATAGTCATTATTTTACTTTTATTGATGCTTCAATTTTCCTATTGTATCGACCCTTATAAAATGAGTTTTAACAACGTATTATTTTCTTTTAGTAAGTTCACATCTTCTCTTTAGGATCCGTTTTATCGAAATAACGTAACCTAACGTTTAACAGTCAATTTTGTGCAGTTATACTGCAATAGTAAAACTGTCTGCTGCATAAAAAGTAACGCCCCTGCATGAGGAGCGTTTCGAAAAAGATTATTGAGTAACAAGGTTCCACTTTGTTCCGTCAAATGTAGCTTTTACAGATTCAGCGAGCCGGTTTCCTGCTTTGTCGTATAGAACTTGATCTTTATATTCGACTGTATCATTCGCAGCAATGTTTTCTGTTGCGAATGTCCAAGTGTGGTTGTCAGCATTTACAGTTACGGATTTTAAAGTTCCGGCGCCTGTATATTTAAACAGGGCATTGGCTTGCGTTTGGTCCAGATTCGCAGACTGGATCGCAACTAGTTCGCCTGCCGTATTTTTATAGTAAAGAGCTTCCGATGCTGTGATTACAGGTGAAGCTGCATCTCCTGAAACAGTTAAAGCAGGAGCTGTTTTGTCAATTTCAAATGTGATCGTTTGCTTGTTTCCGGCAAAGTCGGTTGCTGTCACTTCGTAAACACCTTGTTCTGTTAAAGCAGTTCCAAGTTGATAGTTTAAGATCGCAGTGTTGTCTTTTTTAACGGCTACAGAAGCAATATCTGCAGTATCAGATGTCAAAGTAACATTTTGATTTGTTACTGCTTTGTCAGTTGTTCCTTTTAACACAGGAGCTGTTGTATCAATCACAACCGGGAATGATTTAACATTTCCATTGATTTTTACAATGAGAGATGCCGTATCGCCCTCTTTGCCTGTTAACGTGATGTTCTCACCGCTTACGGTGAAGACAGACTCTTTGTTTGAATAAAGCTGAACATCAGCGTTCTTAAGATCCGCTTCCGCTCCGTATTGGTCTTTCGCAGTGAAGTATCCTGCGTCCACAAGAGCATCAAAGCTTGTATTTTTGTTCAAATAAACTTTGTCTTTTCCTTGGGCAAGGTCAAAGCTTTGAACGGCGGAAGCAGATTTCACTTCGATCGGAAGGACATAGTCTTCTTCATTCCATGTAACCGTTAAGTTTGCTTTACCGGCAGAAACCGGTGTAATTTGGCCGCTGGCATTGACAACAAATACTTTTTCATCAGAAGACTTAAATGTCGCGCCTGGGAAATTTGCTAAAGTAAGTGGTTTGTCCACTGCCTCGGCAACTGTTTTGCCATTTAAAGTGACAGCTTCTGTCGGGTCAAATTGAAATTTTTGCCCGATGACTGCATAGGAAGCATCTTCCCCGCTTTCAGTTGTCAGCCTGCCTTTTGAAATTTTTTTATATTGATCTCCGTCGACAATGTTTACTGTTGCTGCCAAAAGTACTTCTTTTGTTTCATCGTCGATCAGTTCGATTCTTACCGTACCGGTTGCAGTTAAACCTGTTTTTTGATAAGCGTCTTTGAGAGTTCCATCTTCGTTAAAGTACCCTTTGTCGTCTCGGACACTAAAACCGAATTCATAGGGATCGATCTCCCACTCGTTTCCATCTCCATCAAGAAATGCGAAGAGCTGAAATCCGTTAATTTCGGTTGATCCGGTGGGAAACTCAACTCCTTCAACAAGAGCGACCTCTTCTATTTCAGGATAATATTTTTCAATCACTTCACTATAGTAGTTAGTGAGAACATCAAGAAGATCTTCATCTTCGACATGATTGAACCACTTTTCAATGTTTGCTGCATATTTTTCAGCTGAATCGAAGTCTTCTTTTTGCAGCGCGGCTTCCAGTCGGCCGATTTCAATATAGATACTTACAGGGTAAAGCGCTGCTTGTTTTGCCTCTTCCGCCGGCAGCTTGTATGTTTCTAAAATTGCCTGGCGAGTTGATTGGCCGTAAACGCGGTATAAGTAAGCCGCTTGTTTCTTAATTTCATAAGAAAGAGCATGGTAAGCTTTTGTTGCTTCGGCCATTTTTCCTTCTGCCAAATAGTTTTCCATTTCTTCTTGAGCTTTGATCAGTTTTTTGCCGGAAGTGATGGCATCGATGTAAGTTGCCGTACGGTCGATCCATAGTTTTACAGTATCAAGGCGTGCGTTTAAACGTTCTTTTTCCTTGCCGGAAAGCTTGTTTACTGCTGCCTTGGCTGCTGTATAATCTTTTTTTGCTTTGTTGTAAAGTGACCATGGCTGAGTAACAGCGTCGGCGTTGTAATCAACCGAAATCGCACGGATTAACGGAACTTTGTTGGATTCCGCTTTTAATACAAGGTTTTCTGCTGTTGATGCCGCTTCTGATTGTGCAGGGTTTACGGCTGCATAAGCTGTAGCTGCTATGGTTGTTGCAGCAGCAATTTTCATTGCTTTTCTGAATTTTTTCTCCACTGTTGTTTCCACCTTTTCTAGGAATATAGTAAATTGCTAAATATTATATCTGTTTCCAGACCTGTTATTATCATAATTTGAAAATATTAGGATTTCATTATGATTTTATTGGTAATTTTGCTGTAGGTTGGAAAAGGGCCCGGCCCCTATTTTCACAGGGGCCGGACCCTTTACATTACTTTGATTTCTACATAAATCCCTTGTTTCATTTGCCGGGTATTTTCTGCTTTCCATTTTGGATGGACGATGAGCAAGTACTTTTCTTTCGATTGAAGGTTCTGTTTCGGTATGATTTTGATTGTTTTCTCATCAATTGATTGTACGTCCACCGGGACTTCTTTTCCGCCGAGCTGGATTAATTGAACATCTCTTGCCGTTGTTCCTGTCCAGTTCATTTTCATGTTCATTTTAATGGTAAATGTTTTCGTGACAGGTACGTTTTGAAGGGCAGGCAGCTTTTTGTAGCTGCGAATTGCTGCAACGAGCTGGTCACGATGGGATGCCAGCAGTTCCTCACCTTCTGCTGTTTTGACATTTGGCGCCACTCCGACCTCATGAACCGGCACCCCTTTTGGGGAGAAAAACTTGGCAGTCGTTAATTTTAAAACACTCTCATCACTTAATGGAAAAAACGACTGCATTGAGCCTTTGCCGAATGAGTTTTGTCCATATAAAATTGCACCTTTTTGTTCTTTTACAGAAGCTGATACCATTTCCGATGCACTGGCACTATAAGCGTTTATTAGAATATGGACCGGCGACGTAAATTTTGCAGACTGCGGAATCACATTAAATACATGGGGCTTGTTTGATTTATCACGCAGTTGAAAAGCTTTCGTAACGTTTGGGAAAAACCCGGCAACTTCCTGGGCCGCCGAAACATAGCCTCCGCCATTATCGCGAATATCAAAGATCCAGCCTTTTGCTCCTTTCAGTTTTTGAATAGCTGCAGAAATATCTTTAGCTGAATCAAGGGCAAAACTGTTTAAACGCACATAACCAATATTTCCGCCGAGCATCTCATATTCTACGTTTTGTATTTGAATAACTTCCCTGACAAGTGTTTGAGTAAAAGATTGGCCTGTATCAGGTCTTACATATGTAAGAGTAACCGAGGTGTTTTCTTTTCCGCTTAGGGAAGAAATGGCTGTTTGAACCGATTCACCTGCTAATGATTGTCCATTTATGTTCGTAATAACATCCCCGGTTTGAATTCCGGCCCGCTCAGCAGGACTTCCCGGAAATACAGCTAAAATCTTCACTCCCCTTGGATCTTCCTCCAGCATGACTCCAATTCCTACAAACTGGTTTTCAATTGCATTGGTAAATTCATTGAACTCCTCCGCCGTCATGTAAACAGAATAAGGATCGAGGTACCTTGTAATCTCTTTTATCGTCGGCTTATTTAACACCCAATCTGGAACATCTTCTACATAGTAATTGCGAATAATATCCCTGGCTTCATCAATCGGTTCAGCTGCTGAGACATAAGTTGTTGTTTGGGTAACAAACAGAAAGACAAGTAATACACTGAGATACTTTTTTAAATGCTGCATTGCCGCTATCCTCCGCCTTTTAAGAAAATGACATTATAGTAAAAAAATAGATTTATATACATTTTAAATAGAATGATAGGAATTTAAAAGAAGCAAATTTGGGAAATTTGAGGAAGGGGAGTAAATCCGTGAAGTAGATGAAAAGTAGCAATAATTTCTTACATTTAATTTCCAATTATAAAAATATATACTATACTAGATACAAAGATTAATAAGGAGGGAAAAATTACATATGAAGAAGTTTGTCGGACTGTTTTTATCATTATTTTTGCTCTTAGGAGCATACACGCCAACTACTTCTGCTGCAGATTTAAACTTCTGCGATCAATTTAAAGGCGTAAAGAAAATTTGGTGGGATGGAATGGAACTGAAGCCCGGCCAAATTGGACGATTAACTGTCTTACAAGATACTCCTCTTTATAAAGTAACCGGGGAGAAAAAAGTATTTGCACGAACATTAAAAAAAGGTGAGTTTTACCGAATTTACGCTTTTAAGCCGGGTATGTTAAGCGTCGGCGGGGGATATTATATCAATCGCGATACAAAAGTAAAATATGAAACACCTAGCCAGACGAAGTTAAGAGCTGTTCAATGTATCCACAATCCATATGGATCCAAAGGCAACCCATCTGTATTAGGAGAAGTATGGAATGTGAAAGTGAACGATTGGCTCGACGGCCAAAAACAGTATCAAATTACAATGGTAGATGCTGTGACTGACGGAAATACAGCTTGGCAAATGATTAAAGAGGCAAACATGTTTAATGCTCCGCCACCGGCAGGCAAGAAATATGTTCTTGCCAAGTTCAGAGTGAAACTAATAAAGTTTGAAGGTAAAACATTTGATGCATTTGACGTTAACCCGGGAAGGTTTGATGCAGTCAGCAAAAATGGCGTAGTGTATGATCTTGCCGTAGTTGTTCCACCGAAACCTCATCTATCTGAAATTTATGAAGGAGGAGAAACCGAAGGCTGGGCAGCATTCCTCGTAAATAGTAATGATGAACCTCGGATTGTATGGCAGCGCGGCCTCGCTGACGAAATCTGGTTCTCTTTGAAAAAATAATTCCTGTTATCCCTCTTGCGTGGACAGCAAGAGGGATTTTTAGTAAAAAGGATCGCTCTGTATTGAAGGAATCTGACCCTGCCTCATTTTTTATGAAAAAAGGGTTGCTCTGTTATTTCCGTTTAATAGTGAATAGGGGCTGACTCAAACAACCATGTCCTGAAAGACACCACGATAGATGAGTCTTCAAGATAAGACACCGTATAAAAACCAAAGGGTCAGACCTTTCCAAAACAATATATAGATAAACATTAATAAAATCATTCTATATATTGACATTGTTGGAGGGTGTCAGACCCTTTATTTTCAAAAAATTCTTCATTATCTTAATGATTTCCTGAAAAAATTTACCAATAAAAACAAATTAGTCGTATTTTAAAATATTCCAGTATCACGACTTTCACCTAAAAAAAGAAGACAGCTTTTGCTGCCTTCAAATTTTATTTTGACAATATCTTCTTCACTTTTGTAACCGCCGCCTTGGATCCGCCTTTATCTTGAACGTTCTCGAGCATCATTGCAATCAAGATTTCCGGTTGGTTTGCATTGTATGCGACAAAACTGCCGTTTTCGGTTCCTTTTTCTCCCTGATGCTTTTTAAACTCTGCAGTTCCGGTTTTACCTGCAATCGGATAACCATCTATTTTTGCGGTATGGGCGGTCCCCTGAGGATCTTCAACTACTTTTAGTAAATCACTGCTAATAAGATTTGCCTCGGCTTCGCTTATAATACTTTCGTGCCAGACTTCACCTTTGGCTTCCTTTTCAAGCAATACCGGCTTGATCATGTTTCCTTTATTGATAAACGGTGTATAGGAAGCAGCAAGGTGAACAATGCTCATTTCCACTTGTCCCTGGCCATATCCGGAGTCTGCAAGCTTAATTTCCGTATCCATTTCGCCAAGCTTGGAACTTTCGATTGGGAAAGTATAAGGGATTTCTTCTTCAAATCCAAACATTTTTAATCCTGTCGTAAACCTTTCTTTGCCAAGCTCAAGTGCCGTTTGGGCAAAATAAATGTTATCAGAGTAAACGAGTGCTTTTTCTAGGTTAACCGGACCTTTCGGATCTTTTACCCTTGTCACTTTGTAATTTCCCCACGAGTTTTCTTTCTGCCACTGTTTCCCCTTAACATTTATAGTTTTTTCAGGCGTAATCGCTCCTTCTTTTAAACCAATTGCAGCAACAAGCGGCTTAATGACCGAACCAGGGGCATATGTCGCCTTGAACCGCGTTAACAGGGGCTGATTTTTGTTATCTTGGAGTTCTTTCCACTGGCTAGATGACATTCCCAAAGCTGCTTTGTTTGGATCAAAGCTCGGACTGCTGACGAGAGCCATTGTTTCACCCGTTTTTGGATTAATGGCGGAGGCAGTACCTGGTTCACCATTCATTTCCTTAAACACTTTAGCCTGTAACTCAGCATCAATTGTTAATGTAATGTTTTCACCATTCTTTACCTCTTTTTCTGCAAGTAGAACTTCTGTTCCATCCGCTTTCTTTATCGTGATTTTTGCGCCGTTTTCTCCTTTTAGCTGTTCTTCGAGAACCTGTTCAAGCCCTCTTTTTCCAATCATGTCATTGCTTGAATAACCTTTGCCTTCTAGTTCTTTAAGTTCATCGGCTGTAATTGGACCTACATAACCAATTAAATGTGCGGCTGACTCTTTATATGGATATACCCTTGCCTCTACATCCTTTTTTAATACGGACGGGATTGAAACCAGTTTTTCAAGCAGCTCGCGTTCTTCCTTGGAAATTTTCTTTATCGGCACAAAATAATTTGGCTGTACCCAGCTTGCATTTAACAATTTATCGATTTTCTCCGGCTCCATTTCAAGAAGAGCAGCCACTTGATTAATAATTTCTTCTCGATGTTCTCCCATTTTTTCCGGAACAATCCCGATTTCATAGGCTGTTCCGTTAACCGCCAACCCGTTTCCATTTCTGTCAAGGATTTCGCCGCGTTTCGCCGGAATCGCCGATACTTGGATCTTGTCTCCTTCTTTTAGTTCTGGAAAGATAAACGTTGTATCCCAGTCAACATACCAATTTTTTTCATCTTCCCGTTCTTCTTTTACAAGCTTCGCAGAATGGTCAAATTTGATAGGACCGGCTAAACTGTTCATCTTCACCGAAAAAGGAAATTCGATTTCATCTTCTTTCGGTTTGCTCCCTTCCTCTGGTTTGTCAAATTTGACTTTTATATCGGTGATTTCCAGGTCTCTATAAATTTTTTCGTATCTGCTCGTGAATTCTTCCTTTGTCACCTTTTCTTTTACTTTGTCTGATAAAAATTCATACATTTTATCAAATCTTTGTTCGTTCCATAGCTTTATATACTCGTCAAAACGATCTTCTGGCTTTGGCTCTTTTTTGCAGCTTGCCAGCACAATAACTATGAATACCGTTAATAATAAATATATGGCTTTCCTCATATTTTTCCCCTCCTCTGTATTAATTTACCATTCTACTATTATTAGAACAATGCGGAAATCTCAAAGATTCTAAATACTTTATTAGTTCAAAATATATATCCAAGCACGCAGCGTCCAATTGGCGCATAGTTTTCTTTATATTCCAACTATATTCTCCCTATAGAAAATAAGAGGCTGACTCATAATCAAAGGTCAGATACAAAAGAAAGTGGAGAAAAACGGCTCGTTTTTCTCCACTTTCTTTATTTTAGGGACTGATCAGACAGACCCATTTTTAACAAAATTATACATTTCTTGTTCTTTTCCGCTAAATTTATCCCAAATTAACATAAAAAGTCGAATTTTGAAATATTCTAGTAACATTTTTTAATAGAACTGTAAACTCACTAAGATTACTTCTATGAGATAATACAGTCAGCAAATAGAGAGAGAAGAGATTACTAGGGAATATTGGGGTGCAACATGAAAAAGTTTGTTATTACATTTTTGGTAACCTTGACTCTGTTTTTTGTCGGAATTTCTGAAACAAATCATACATACGCAGCAACAAACTACAGCGTAAAAGCTTCTGCGATCGCCCAAAAATATGTGGGAGTGCCTTATAAATGGGGCGGAATTTCACCATCAGGATTTGATTGTTCTGGTTTAGTTTATTACTCTTTTAAACAAGCAGGAAAACCTCTTCCAAGAACTGCCGGTGAAATGTATAGAAAAGGTACTGCCGTTTCCAAAAAGAATTTAAGAAATGGCGATCTCGTATTTTTCAACACTAATAAAAAAGGGGCTTCCCACGTAGGAATATACATAGGTTCAAATAAGTTTGTTCATTCAAGTTCAAAAGGTGTCAGAATAGACTCCATGTCTAATCCATATTGGAGCAAAGTCTATCACGGATCAAAGCGAATGTAACCTCCTAACGTTAGGAGGTTATTTTTTTATTTCTTATGTGAGAGATTAGGAGATTTATGTAGAAAAAAGTGGGTTTTCAATCAGGAACAGGTCTTCGCAATATTAACGCGTTAAATCGTTGAGGGCCTGGCCCGCGCTGCGTTAATGCGTTAAAGAGATGAGTGCTGGACCCAAGTTAGGTTTGTTTTTTCATTTTATGAGCCGTTATTTTATAATAAAGTTTTTTTGAAAATTCCCCATAAAAACTTAACTCTATTCCGTCTTTCCTCCCCCCCTCCTCCTTCCCGGTTTTTTCGGGTATAATAAAAGAATGTGGTTCTTGAGTTACGGGAGGTTGACAGATGGCACCGATTCCTGATCATTATAGAGAAATGTTGGAGTTTGCGGCCAGGAATTTTCAAAAGATGCTGCGGCCGGAGGCAGCTGAGGATGCGAGTATTATGCAAAAAGGCATGATTCTTTATCGCCAAGGGATGGTTTATAAAATGAAGCTGGAAGACGAAGCAGTCTTTGCCTCTGTTCAGGATGTGTCGCCCGTTGATGTCCGGCTTGATTTGAACTTTCTTGAAGCGAGCGGCTGCTCCTGTCCGGTGGCAGGATTTTGCCGGCATCAGCTTGCAGTATTTTTTCAGGCCTATTCAAATGTTGGCAGTGTTGCTGACTGGCTTGAAGAATGGCGCCAGCCAATAAAGGAAAAATCTCTTGCTTCGACATGGGGGCTGCAGAAGGCGAAGGACCTGTTAAAAAGAAATGCAAAATTAGTGCTGTCCTATGAAAACTGGATCCGCGCCTTTGAAGAGAGCTTCGACTCGATCATGAACGGAAAGGGAGAGCCGAGGCCATATGTCGTCCTGGAACTTTTCCAAGTCTATATGAAGCGCGTAAAAGCAAGTACCCCGGTTGAGCGGGAATGGAAAACTCTTTACGAACTGATCTCTTCTGTTTTCTCTTTTTTAAAACTTGCGGAAGTGAGCAAAAAATACGGACACAGTGATGAAATGGTGAACCGTTATTACCGGCATCTATTCCATTCTTTGATCGAGGATGCAGAGACGGCGATTTACCGGTTGTCTGTCCATTCCATGCCGTTTGCTTTTGATGAATTTATTGAGAAGCTCAAGGACAGCACCGGAAAGCTTCTGTTTGTTCCTGAGTTCATTGAATACGAAGGGGTTCAATTATATAGAGTTTTATGGACGAATCTTTTTAAGCAAAGCAAGTGGCGTGAAGATGAACGCTCAAGTTTGACCGAGCTTGTGAAACGAAACGGCTCCCTTCCGCCTGCGATCGCCCTTGCCCATCTGAACATGTTGGCCCGTAAAGATGAAGATGCGATTTCCGAATTGCAAAGGTTCGATAGAGATGCTGTTCCATACTTGATCTACTGGCTGGAATTGCTTACGGAGCAGAAAGCATGGAAAAGAATGACACCGTACGTCGAACTTTTTATTCTGCAGCTGAGCCGGTACATGGAAAAGCTTTTCGGATACCATAAACGACGTGATTTTACTAACTTGGCTCTCGATGTCCTGGCTCCGTTTTGTGTGGAAAGCAGCCGCCATGATTTATATGAACGCGCTCTTCTTCAAACCCTTCCTTACAGTTACGGAGATTATGAAGATTTTTTATTCCGGCATGGTCGTCTTGAAAAATGGGGGGAATTGCAATCGTATATTGGTTTTGATGTGCGCGATTTGCCGGCAGACCGAATAAAGACTGTTCAGAAGGAAAAGCCTGAGATCCTTCTTCCCCTCTACCATCAATCGGTTGTCCGGAATATTGAACTGAAAAACCGGGCAAATTACCGGGAAGCGGTCCGGCACTTAAAGAAGCTTCGTACGATATATAAGAAAATAAAACGTCTGGAAGATTTTGAACGGTTTATGGCCGAGCTGATGAAAAAAACAAAACGGCTTCGCGCCTTTCAAGAAGAATGCAAAAGAGGTAAGCTGATCGATGTATAAGACAAGATCTTTACAGATTGCAATTACACCAATAGGTGAACAGTTTTTTATCACCGCCGAAACCGAAAACTATATAGAGACTTCCCAGTGGAAACACCTTCTTTTTCATCGTCATGAAGAAAGTTTTTATGGGACCCTCCTTGATGTCGAAACCGTCGATGGAGTCGAAGGTGTTTTTGTGAATGGCTGGCAGCTTGTGACGCTGCTCGCGAAAGAACAATTCAACCGCCTAATAGAGTGGGACTGGGATGAAACGGCCCAAATATGCCTTGCGGCGGCACCGGCCATTTACGATGCAATTGTTGAAAAAGAATGGCGCCCTGATTTTTCATTGCTCGGTGAAGACGGATTTCAGTGGGCGCTTCCGGATCGGGTCATCAACGAATTTGACCCGTCTTTTTGGGAACAGCCGCTTGTAAACGGTGTATCCGTTCATGATTTTATCCGGGCCTGGTTCCACCATTCCCTTGAAGCATACTTTACGAGAAACTCTGAGCAGAGAGCATTTTTTGACGAAAAGCTGGCATTGTTGAAAAATAAAGACTTGCCTGCAGCAAATTTGTCTGCTTTTTTTGATGAGGAAAAGTGGCTGGAATGGATGAACATCAAGGATGATCCTGCTCCATTCACGATCGGACTGCGGCTTGAGGAGCCGGCTGATGAAGATGGCGAATGGAGCCTTGATCTCTTTTTGCGGGATAAAAAGAAGCCTGACGTCATCGTTGATCCGCATCATGGTTCATCGCTTCCGCGCGGCTGGAAACCGTATTTAGAAAAAGTTGCTGCCGAGGAAAACCGCTGGGGCAAGCTGTTTTCGTGGATGCAAGATGAAAACGGCCTTCTGCGCCGTTTGACAGAGGATCAGGCATGGACGTTTTTAACCGAAGCAAGTGAAGTGCTGCTTGCACTCGGTGTTGAGATCCTGCTCCCTTCCTGGTGGCAGGCGATGAAAAATGCCAATTTGAAAATAAAAGCCCGTGTAAAAGGAACGTCAAGCCACCGTCCATCTTCTGTCGGGCTACAGGCTATGCTCGATTTTGACTGGCGCTTTTCCATGAACGGCGTTGATCTCTCGGAAGAAGAGTTCCGCAAGCTTGTCGATGATAAAAGGCGGCTCGTGTATATTCGCGGCCGCTGGATCAAGCTCGACCCGAACTTTATCCGCCAAATTCAAGATTTAATGAAAAAAGCGGAAAAAGAAGGCCTGCACGTTCGCGACCTGCTTGAACAAGAGCTGATAGCTTCCGAAGAGGATGCGGCAGATGAGCTTGACAATCCGAAAGCATTTGCCCGGATTCAAATCGAACTGAACAAACAATGGAAGCAAATGGTCCGACAGCTTTCCGAAATCAGTGAAATTCCGGAAATGCCAGTTCCTGCCGGTTTACACGGCGAACTCAGGCCATACCAGCGGCTCGGCATGAGCTGGCTCTTGTTTTTGCGGCGCTTCGGTTTTGGAGCCGTGCTTGCCGATGATATGGGACTCGGAAAAACTGTTCAGCTCATTTCCTATTTGCTGTCGGTGAAAGAAAACGAAGATGCCGGGCCTTCCTTAATTGTGTGCCCTACATCGGTTCTTGGAAACTGGCAAAAAGAACTCGATCGGTTTGCCCCGAGCTTGAACGTGTATTTGCATTACGGCCCGGCGCGGCTTAAAGGAGAAGCTTTTAAAGAGGCAGCTCTTAGCTCGGATGTCGTTTTAACGTCATACGGCCTGACCCATCTCGATTTAGAGGAAATCGAATCGCTGACATGGAGCACGATCGCCATCGATGAAGCGCAAAATATAAAAAATGCACAAACGAAGCAGTCGCGGGCTGTAAGGCGTTTGAAAGGACGCCATCATATAGCCTTGACCGGAACGCCGATGGAAAACCGGTTAACCGAGCTTTGGTCAATTTTTGATTTTACCAACCATGGATATCTTGGCAGTGCCGGCCAGTTTCAGAAACGGTTTGTTATTCCGATTGAAAAGGACGACCAGAAGGATAAGATAAAAGAATTGCAAGCGCTGATCCGCCCGTTCCTCTTGCGCCGGACGAAAAAGGATGAAGAAGTGGCGTTGAATCTGCCTGATAAACTTGAGCAAAAGGAATACTGCCCATTAACAGCTGAACAAGCGTCATTATATGAGCAGCTTGTCCGCGACACGTTTGCAGAAATTGAAAAGCTCACGGGGTTTGAGCGAAAAGGTCTTGTCTTGCAAATGCTCAGCAAGTTGAAGCAGCTTTGCAACCACCCTGCTCTTTACTTGAAAGAGGAAAAACCAAGGGACTTGCTCGAACGTTCTTCTAAGCTGGAAAAATTAAATGAACTAGTCGAAGCGGTTCTTGACCAGGGCGAAAGCTGTTTAATTTTTACTCAGTATCTTGAAATGGGCGAAATGATCCGCACTGTATTGAAAAACATACATGGAATCGATGTGCCATTTTTAAACGGAAGCGTGCCGAAAAAACAACGCGATGACATGATTGAACGCTTCCAGAGCGGCAAATTCCCTGTGTTTTTGCTGTCATTAAAAGCAGGCGGCACCGGCTTGAACTTAACGGCCGCCAACCATGTCATCCATTATGACCGCTGGTGGAATCCGGCAGTTGAAAACCAGGCGACCGACAGGGCATACCGGATCGGCCAAAAACGGTTTGTGCACGTACACAAATTGATCAGCACCGGCACATTAGAGGAAAAAATCGATGCCATGATTGAAAAAAAGCAATCATTAAATGACCAAATCATCCAAAGCGAAAACTGGATTACCGAGCTTTCGACTAATGAACTGCGGGATTTGGTTTATTTGGGGTAAGAACTTTGCGGTTGCCGGCCTAGTGTTCGTCCTGGATTGCACTTTGGGTAAAAACTTTGCGGGATCCTTGGCGGCGGCTGCGGTTGCTTGATCATTTAGGTTAAAAATCTGCGGGGGTAAGGCGGTAGTCGTTGATTCAAGATGAACTCGGGGTTCTTGGTCAGTTGGGGCATCCGCTCGACCTTAATCCGGAGCTAATAGATCAGCCTTCTGATACGGAGGCTGATTTTTTTATCCATATTGGCGGTGTCTGTGAGTTAGGCGGTGAAAGTCATGAACCGGAAAGTTGAAAACAGGGTTCAGGCGGTTAGAATGCAAATTTTGACGGTTAAAACTCGAAGTTTGGCGGTTGGTATCCGTATTATAGGCGGTTAGACTTATATTTCATGATCTAATAATCGGCATTTTTCCTGCCAAAACAAATAAATTGGTCTGCTCAAAAGGAAAAAAAATTTACCCGCAACGGGCAAACATTAAACGCAGGTAATTAAAAAAGTGGGATTTGGTTCTTTGCCGGCATTTTCACGGTCACTAGGAGGGAATGTTAAATACAACAGTTTATTACCGTTTTTGATCAAAAAACACGAAAGAAGCTTATAGGCTGTCGCTCTGCTTATTTTACCTGCTTTTTCATTGATGAGGATTTTTTGATTGTGAATATTAAAAGTAAATTGGACGGCTTTAAACTGTTGATTTTCGACGAAGTTTACCGTCACCCTTGTTTGAGTGCGGAGAGGCAAAATACGATACGAAGTACGAAAAGAGTTGCGGCTTAATTGCAGGGCATCGAAAAATCCAGGTGGATGAACAATTTTTGCATTATATTCCGGATGTTCCTCTCCAATAAAAATTAGTTGACACCTTTCCTCCTTTTCACCTGAATGGATCAAATAATTCTTCATTTCATTGGCAATTCTCCTTTCATATATTCCCTTACATAATTCTCCAAATTTCTCACAAATCCTGCTAAAGTCCTATTTTTTTTGATTGTGCAAAAAAACGCACATTTTTATACGTTTTCATGTTGCACACAAACCCCGATAATACTTTTCCTGTTAAGTTAATCTTATTTGAAATTGTTGTGGGTGAGAAAAGATGTCGCTTTCCAAAAGCTTAGGGAGCTAAAAAATAACGGCTCCTATATTGAAATAAAAGCTCATTTAACTGATTAAAAGCTCATATACCAGATTAAGAGCTCATAAGCTGGATTATGGACTCATATATTTGCACGAAGGCTCATAAATTTTTTAAAAGGATCATAGATCCGGATGAAGCTGGATTATAGACTCATATATTTGTACGAAGTCTCGAAGGCTCATATATCTAAATAAAGGCTCATAAACCGAAATCAAAGCTCATATATTTGCACGAAGGCGCAAAAAAATTTTTAAAGACTCATATATTTGATTAAAGGCTCATAAAAATTATTAAAAGCTCATATCCCCCGATAAGAGCTCATAAATCTTTATATCTTATAAAACTAGCAAATTTTTTTTAAAAAAAGAAGGAATTTTGCCATTTTTTGTAGAAAAATGCCCAAAAATAAAAGGAGTGATGGCTTTGATCGCCAAGGAGCGGACTGTTCCGATAAAAATTTTGATGCTTGAGGCTTTATTAAGACGGCTCTCCAATGATCATCCAAGACGGCCGGAGTTTGAAGAGGAGCTTACAAGAAGGTGGGCCGGATATCGGGGAGAACTATCTCTCGACTACTATTTAAACTTCCTTCCAGAGGATCGTTACTTCATTTACCATGATCTTCATTTGGCGAATGGCCCTTTACATTTTCAGATGGATACGTTGATTCTTACTGCCAATTATGCATTAATTTTAGAGGTAAAAAATTTTTTCGGAACAATCAATTTTGAACCAACCTTTAACCAGTTTATCAGGACTGTCAACGATAAGGAGGAAGGATTTCCAAATCCACTTGCCCAGGTTAGGCGGCAGCGATCTCAACTGTTGCATTGGATGAATGATCATAGCCTTCATAATATCCCCATTGAATACTTAGTTGTAATAAGCAATCCTTCAACGATCATTAAACCACTCAATGGAAACTCTGAAATGTCTCGAAGAATTCTTCATTCTCCTAACCTTTTAGAAAAAATAAATGACTTTGAAAAAATCTATTCAACTGGAAAGCTAAGCTCGAAAGACATGCGAAAACTGAATCGACTTTTATTAAAAAGTCATACTCCTCCCGAGACGCAGACTTTTCAAATCCCTAAAAAAGAGTTAATAACCGGTGTCCAATGTCCGAATTGCTCATTATTTTCTATGGAACGTTATAAAAGAAACTGGCATTGTCCACATTGCACACATCAATCAAAAGATGCGCATGTCCAGGCGATTCAAGATTACTTTTTGCTTCTTAGCCCTACTATTACAAATAAAGAATTTCGTGAATTTCTTCATCTCTCATCAAGGCATGCTGCATCAAAAATGCTCTCATCTATGAACTTGCCATTTTCAGGAGAAAATAAAGGGCGAATCTATTTTAGACCTCAGTTTGATTTCAAAAATGAGATTACGAGTTCGGCTAATAAAATGAGGTAAAGGCTCATATATCAAAGTAAAGGCTCGTTTCCTCTGGTGAAGGCTCATAATTCAGATTAACGGCTCATAAATCTAAATAAAAGCTCATATATCAAAATAAGGGCTTATATCCTCTAATGAAGGCTCATAAACCAGAATAAAGGCTCATATATCAAAATTACGACTCATAAACCAAAATGAAAGCTCATAAAATAGAAAACTAGCACATTATTTCAAGTACCGAATTTCAAATTAATTCGGGCTGGAAATAATGTGCTATTATTTTCATCTTATTTCGGTTGGTTGTTCAAACTTTAAAAGATTCCGTCAGCAAAGGGGCAGACTCTTCAATCCAACATATAGACATTGCCAAAGGGAGTCAGCCCCCCTCCTCATGATGAAAGTGATACGCGAAAAAGCAGGAAATAAGAGTAGTTTCAGGTTAAAACAACATGTTGCTTCAGCCTTCAAAGTTCGGGGACTTCTCCCAATGGACTGCACAAATGCTGGGGGTACAAAAATGATGTTTTATTTTTTCATATTGATGACTGTTACTTTATCTCGCATCATGGATATGATACTTTGACGAATTCCTTGAGAACCAAGGCCTGAATTTTTAACAGCTGAAAACGGAAAATGATCCGGACCGCGCTCAGTTCTTCCATTAATTTGGACAGAACCAACGTCAAGTGATGAAGCAATAGAAAATGCTTTTTCGATATTTGTTGTAAATACACTAGCTTGAAGTCCAAATTCAGACTCATTTGCAATTTCAATTGCTTCCTCTACGCTGTCGACAATAATACAAGGCAAGACAGGTCCGAATGGTTCTTCCCAAGCAACTTTCATATCTTTCGTCACATTACTTAAGACAGTTGGATAAATCAAGTTTTTCTCGCGTTTGTTTCCGGTGATAAGACTAGCGCCTTTAGCCAGAGCATCATCAATTAAACCTTGTACAAAGTCCGCTGAACCTTCATCGATTAAAGGTGTAATATCCGCATCGTCTTCCGGTCTGCCAACCGTTAGTTTTTCGACTTTTTCTTTAATTTTTTCAATTAGCGGGGCCGCTGCATCTTTAAGAACGATCACTCTTTTAATGGCCGTACAACGTTGTCCGCTATATGAAAACGCGCCACTTACGATTTCCGTTGCCGCTTGTTCAAGATCTGCATCTTCGAGCACAATGGCAGGATCTTTTCCCCCAAGCTCTAGAACGAGAGGAATCATTGAAGCTTTTCTTGCTATATTTTGTCCTGTTCCTGTTCCTCCGGTAAATGAAATCATATCAATAAATGGGTGGGTAATGATATAATCGCCAATTTCTGAACCTTTTCCTGTAACGGTATTGACCAACCCTTCTGGCAAACCGGCATTTTCTAATGCTTGAATCATTAATAATCCACTTATGGCTCCTTGTGTCGCAGGTTTGAAAACAACTGCATTTCCTGCAATTAAAGCGGGGGCAATTTTTGTAGCAGCAAGGTTAATTGGGTAGTTAAACGGAGAAATGGCTAAAATGACGCCAAGCGGTTTTTTTTCGACGATTGCTGTTTTTATTGAGCTGTCTGCATCTAACGAACCGCCATTAATGAATTCTCCGTGAATACGAACACCTTCTTCTGCCGTGTAGCGAATGATGTCTGCAGTTCGAGTCACTTCCCTTTTGGCTGTTGAGATGTTTTTCCCTACTTCATTCATGATCATCGGAGCAATTACATCAATCATTTTTACTAATTCATCTGCCCAGGCATGCAATATCTTAGCGCGTTCACTTACGGCCAGCTTTGCCCATTTTTTCTGTGCTTGGCGAGCTCCGGCTACCGCTTTATCTATTTCATCTTTTGTCATAGCCGGAACCCGTCCCACGATTTCGCCTGTAGATGGAGAATAAATATTGATAAATTCATTAGAAGAACTATAACTCCATTTTCCATTTAATAAGAACTTATGATCTTTTTCTAATACTTGCATGAAACAATCCCAACTTTCTAAATATTATTTAAATTATGTTAATTAGAACTCTAATGCAGTAAGCGATTCCAATACAAGACTTTTTTTAAAAAAAATTACAACGTAAAGGAAGCATCCGCCCATTTTCCTAAAAATTTCTAATAAATGGAATGTTACTGGCTTTTAAATTGTGTCAGGAATCGCATTTATTGAAATCCATCTCTAGTCGTACACCATGCCGATTTCATCGCATTTACCCGGAAAGTTTACGGTTGAAAAATGCTATTTTTCAGTAGAAAAGGGGCGGAGCTATGCTAACAAAAATAGAAATGCCAACTTATCTTTAGCAAGATGCTTGTTTAACTTTGTAAATATTTAGAGCTTTGCTTCGCTCACACCGCCTTATTTTGTTGGTTCTGTTTTATAATGAAAGCTATTTCCATGTTAGGGGGTGGGAGTTTAAAACTCATGCAAGTTTTTTGTGAACTTTGCCGAAAACTTTGTAATTATCTGAACTTTTTATTTGCAAATGCATGGGGAAAGCTTAAAATTATTTTATATAAATTTAGGAGGTGCTCTGTTAGTGCGATTAAAAGACAAGAAAGTTGTCAGTCTAGTGCATCATGAGTTTGAGGATTTGGAGCTTTGGTATCCAATTCTTCGTTTGCAGGAAGAAGGTGCGGTTGTCCATCTTGCAGGGGAGAAGGCAAAAGAAACGTATATAGGAAAATATGGGGTTCCGGCAGTATCTGATTTTGCATTTGGTGAGATCAATCCTGAAGAATATGATGCGCTTTTAGTGCCGGGCGGCTGGGCACCGGATAAGCTGCGCCGTTTTCCGGAAGTAATTGCGTTAGTGCAGCATATGGAAGAAAATAAGAAGCCGATTGGCCAAATCTGTCATGCCGGTTGGGTGCTGATTTCTGCAAAAATCTTGCAAGGAAAAAAGGTAACAAGCACACCGGGTATCCGCGATGATATGGAGAATGCAGGAGCAATATGGTTTGATGAGCCGGTGGTGGTGGACGGACATCTTGTTTCAAGCCGCCGTCCCCCAGATTTGCCCGAGTATGTAAAAGCTTTTGCCGATGTATTGGCTCATAACAATGAATAAATTTTTCAATAGCATGAGGATTCCCCTATGGAATCCTTTTTTATTTTTTATGCTCTTTGGATCGTCTCCAGTTTATTTCTTTTATAGTACCCGATTCCGACTACCATCAATACGAATGCAATTGGAAGTCCAACATGGATCGTTTGTACTAATTTTGGAGCTAAAGAATGTAGAAATTCAGCTATTTTTGGATCTCCAACAATCATTTCACCGGCAGTATATGCTAAAAGACCGGCACCCGCATAAATAATAATAGGAAATTTTTCCATAGCTCTTAAAATAATTTGACTGCCCCAAATAATGATTGGAATTGAAATCAAGATACCAATTAGGATCGGTACAAAATCATGTGCAACACCCGCTAATGCTAAAACGTTATCCAGTGACATGACAGCATCTGCGATAATAATTGTTCTAACTGCTGATGCTACCGTGCTGCCCCCGGCTTTGTGTTCTTTTTCTTTTCCGGCAAGTAAATTATAAGCAATTCGAATTAGCAAAATTCCTCCAATGGAAGAAATTAACGGAATTTTCAACAACCACACAATAATGGCTGCGACAATTAATCTTAAAACTATCGCACCGAATGTTCCCCAAAAGATTGCTTTTTTTCGATAATTTTCAGGCACATTTCTAGCGGCTAAAGCAATAACGATTGCATTATCTCCGCTAAGTATGAGGTCAACACCAATAACTTTTAAGAGTGTTGCCATTTCCATCCCTAAGAATTCCACTGTTTATCCCCCTGACAGGTTGTTGTTGTAATGTCATTTAAATGTTGACCTTCCTAGTTTTCATCTATCTTAAACATTTTAAACTGTTTTCATTTTGATGAATCTTGAGAATAACACAAAAAACCCGGCATTATGCCGGAGAATGTGAGGATTTGGAGGCAGTCATTGATTCTTTATATGGAAGGAAAATATATTGGAAGGAATATGGAAGAAAGTTATGAGAAGTATTAGATCGTGATGGAGTAATGGTTTTTCATGGATTTTTCAGCTTTTTGATGCTCGTTTTTCGGAGGGTCTTTTACGAGAGTAAAAATGGTTGTGTTATTGTCTCGCAATGTTATGTTTTTCATGCACCATTCGAGCTGTTGAACCCGCTTGTTTAAGTCATCAACTTTTTCGTTCGTTTTGCCGAGCATTTTTATTAAGCTTTCTAAAAGCACTTCCACTCTGGTTTCCCAATCGTTATGATTATTCAACTGCAAAAGCCTCCTTTTCTTGCTGTTTGGAACGATCAACTGGAGGCTTTGGACTCAGAAACCGGACTCCTTCGGCAACCACCTCTGTTACATAAACTCTTTTGCCTTCTTGATTTTCATAGGTTCTCGTCTGAATTCTGCCTGTGATTCCGAGCACTGAACCTTTCCTGCAATACTGGGCAGTGTTCTCGGCAAGTTTTTTCCAGAGGGTGCATTGGACAAAATCAGTGTCAATTTCTCCATGCTGGTTACGATAATTGCGGTTGACCGCTAAAATGATATTGGTTACGTATGTACCCTCAGGGGTAACTCTTAATTCAGGGTCTCTAGTCAACCTCCCGACAAGTGTAACTTGGTTTATCAAAGTTTCTTCTCCTTTCCTTTTGATATTTTTATGATAGTCTTGACTTGCCCTATCGTAAAATTGCGATAAATAATTTATAGGAAGAAAATTGACTCAAGTATTCGGATTTTCACTTGGCAAAAATCTGATTTTCAAATGATAAAACACCTGAAATTAATTTTTTACTACTTTCGACAAATATTTTTCGACACGGTTAGAATTCGTTTTCATTCTAAGCTGTGTTATAATTTCTCATACTAGATGGTGTGTTAAAAAAGGTTTGTGAACTACTTTCCAGCGAACTGGGAAACGGGAGGAAAAAGATGAAAACGTTCAAGCTGATCTCGCTGCAAATTGTCGAAGGTACGGATTTGAAGGATATTGAATTGCAAGACGGGCTGATTATTAATAAAGAAGATGAACATAGCAGGTGGCTGATTGAGGCTTATACAAAAAAAAGTTATCTTGATTATTTTAAAGCTGGCGACGAAAAAATTGTTCAGGTAGTGATTTCAAAAAAGGAAAATGACCCTGCCTCGTTTCTCACAAAAGTGCACTCTGTAAAGGAATTTGAAAACAATATCAGTGTTTTACTTGAAGGCACGCTGAAAAGAACAAGAAACGAATACGCCGAATTGGTGCTCGATGACCTCCTTAAAAAAGGAATGACCGGAGACAACCTGCTAATCGAATTTAAAGAAAAAATGAAAAGCAGACCAAGGCTGGCTGTTATTAAGAAGGCTTGATCAAAAAACTCCTTTTTGGGGGCCGGGCCCCCTTAATGCTTTAAGGAGTTTTCCTATTTTTCCAGCAAGAGTTTCGATTAAATCTGGGCCAGGTTCCTTAATGCTTTAAAGGAGCTCCCGCAAGTCAAATGGGAGTTTTTTGGTTTGGGGCCAGGCCTCCTCATGCTTTAAGGGAGCTCTCGTAAGTCAAATGGGAGTTTTTTGATGGTCGGACCTTCTTATCGCTTTAAAGTGTTAATGTAGTGGGGTTATTTTTTGCATTTTAATATGGAACTTCTTATTTGAAAAATGTAAGATAATGTAGAAGGAGGTGAAATGACATGAAAGAAGACAGATTAGATAGAATTGAAGAAATGCTGACAAGTATTATTGCTATGGTTGGTAAAACTAACAGTATACAGCAAAGCATGGAAAACAGATTGCAAAGTCTGGAAGATAGAATGCAAGGTCTTGAAAACAGAATGCAAAGTCTGGAAGATAGAATGCAAGGTCTTGAAAACAGAATGCAAAGTCTGGAAGACAGAATGCAAGGTCTTGAAAACAGAATGCAAAGTCTGGAAGACAGAATGCAAACTATGGAAGACAAAATGCAAGGCATTATTGCCGAGCAAGCAGAAATGCGCAGGGAAAATGAGATTCGCTTTAATAAAATCGATAAAAAGATTGAGTCACTGTTGGCCGATCAAGATCATATTTGGGAAAAGGCGGTCAGAAATGAAAGGGAAATTGCAAAAATTAAAAGACATGTTGATTTATGATGAGAAACGGCCTTTCCCCGATTGAATAGAGAGAAAAGGCCGCAAATTAGTATCCTCTTTTTGTCATTGTATACTTGACTTGGTTATAGTCTCCCAATTCTTTTTTACCTTATTCGTCTTTGTTATCTTCATCGTTTAAATCTTTAGGATCTTCGAGTAGAGGCTCTTCGCCTGGTGTGTTTTCATCCTCGGCCGGGTCCATTCCGCCGTTATCGTTGTTATCCCCATTTTCATTGTTGTTGTCATCAATAATGCCATTGTCGTCATCGCCAATATTTCCATTATTGTTGTTATCTGCCGGATTTTCAACGTCGACGTCATCCTCCGGAGGCGGATCCTGATCATTGACGTTACATCCTGCGAAAAGGATGGCAGAAAGGATAGATCCTCCGATTAACAGTAAAAGCTTTCTCTTCATAATAAAAGCTCCTTTCCTATGTTAGTTTCAATTGACCTTATGTATCGGGTCTAGATTTATCTTGCCCAAAATCCAGAAAACCTTGCATAGGAAAGGAAAATTTTTTTTGGGGTTCTTCCTTCATCGATTTAACGCATTAATGGGGTGCGGGCCTGACCCCTGTTGCTTTAACGCGTTAATGGGGCGCGGGCCTGGCCCCTGTTGCTTTAACGCGTTAATGGGGCGCGGGCCTGACCCCTACTCTTTTTTCTCACCGAGTGCAAAGCTAATTTCTGTTTCACAAACAACTTCGCCGTCAACGGTTGCAACGCCCTTGCCTTTGCCGATTGCACCGCGCACGCGAACCATTTCCACTTCTAAGCGAAGCTGATCACCGGGCTTTACTTGCTTTCTAAAACGGCAGTTATCGATTCCAGTGAAAAAAGCCAGCCTGCCTCGGTTTTCTTCTTTTTTGAGCATGGCAACTGCTCCTACTTGTGCAAGCGCTTCAACGATCAGCACTCCCGGCATAACCGGATAGTCAGGAAAATGACCGTTAAAAAACTCCTCGTTCACCGAAACATTCTTTATGCCAACCGCTTTTTTCCCTTCTTCGATTTCAAGAATTTTATCAACAAGCAAAAATGGATATCGGTGTGGAATGATTTCTTTAATTTCTGTAATATCGAGCATTTTAGTACCTCCTCTTAATATTAGGTATAATATTATTTTACACAAAACCGCAAACAAAAAGGAAGGGGTTTCTCAGTCTGAACCAATGCTTGCCTCCAAAAGTCCAGATCAATTACCCTTCCTTTACTTTTCATTTTTCTTTATAAATAAGATCATATATATGAGTCCACGTTGATTTTTGAAAAACTTCTGTGACCTTGCCTTTCCCGAGAACCCCGTAACCGACCATTGCTCCGGCAATGGCGCTCACTACGATCAATAAAGCAACAATAATAATCCGAAGCCATATCGGGATTAGCCGGACACGGACCCGCTTTCTTTTTTCTTTTGTTGGTTCTTGCTGCTTTTTTTTTGCTTTCTCTATTTGTTCCCGAGTTCGGACTTCTGCTTGGTTATTGTTGTTTATTGACATTGTTGCATACCCCTTTTAACGAATTCCGTTCACTAACCCCATCATTTGATCTGCTATCGTAATTGATCGAGATTGGAATTGATAAGAGCGCTGAACATTCATCAGTTCGGTCATTTCTTTCGACAAATCCACATTCGATTGTTCCAAAACGCCTTGCTTCATGGAAATTTGCGCCCGGAGCGGCCCGTTTAATTGTGTCAAAATATCCTGTTCCAAAACTCCA
Source organism: Bacillus methanolicus (assembly GCF_028888695.1). Taxonomy (NCBI): domain Bacteria; kingdom Bacillati; phylum Bacillota; class Bacilli; order Caryophanales; family Bacillaceae; genus Bacillus; species Bacillus methanolicus. Next base: position 325,635 of record NZ_PNFF01000002.1, read on the forward strand.
AGCTCAGCAAAGTTTCCCGGCAGCCCTAATAGGTTTGCTCCCTTTTGCTCCAAAAACTGCGGTTTTTTCACAAGGGTGACACCAAGATTAACAACTTGTCTTGTTCCATTTGTTTTTTCAACAACGAGCTGTCCGTTTTCTGTAATAGTGTAACCTTTTGCATCACCTGTTATAGAAATCGGGTTATTGTTTTCATCTAAGATGGAATATCCGTCCCCAGTCACAAGCATCATTTCATTTTCGGAAATAGGTGTTAAATGAAAAGAACCGCCGCGCGTTAAATGGATGGACGAACCATCTTCATTTTGAACAAGGACCCGAAAGTATTGGCCTTCTTTTGTAAAAGCGACGTCAAGCTGGCGGCCAGTTGTTTTCAAATTTCCCTGTTTCATTATGATCTGTGATTGGGAAAGCCTCGCACCCGTTCCCTGGCGGATCCCGGCCGGTGTCAGCCGATTCTGCTCCTCGTTTACATTAGTTTGATTTCTGTACTCCTGGAAAAGCAAGTCCGTGAACGTTGCTTCTCTTCTTTTATAACCGGCTGTATCTATGTTTGCCAGGTTGTTGCTGATGATATCCATTTGTTTTTGCAGTTGTAAAAGTGTGTTCGTTGCTGTGATCATTGTCCTATTCATACTAAAATCCCCCTTTACGGGTATCGCATGTTTTATGATTCTTAGCTTGTGTCGAAAATTGAAAAGTTTCTTTTGCCGGTACCACCTGTTTTTTGATTCCCAGCCTGTGTCGGAATTGAAAAAATTTCTTTTACGGGTACGCAGCTGTTTTTTGATTCCCAGCTTGCGTCGAATTTGCAAAAATTTCTTTTACGGGTATCACCTGTTTTTGATCCCTAACTTGTGTCGAAATCGCAAAATTCCATTTACGGGTATCACTGTTTTGATCCCTAACCTGTGTCGAAATCGCAAAAATTCCATTTACGGGTATCACTGTTTTGATCCCTAACCTGTGTCGAAATCGCAAAATTCCATTTACGTTACCCAGCTGTTTTTTGATTTTAGCCCAAGTGAACAATGAAAAAATTTCCTTACAGGATACCACCTGTTTCGATTTTTAGCCCAAATCTATCTTCAAAAGAAAAATTTCAAACGTTTATCCTATGCGGCCAATGTCATTTGCCGCTTTTTCCATGCTGCGGTCGTAAGCTTGAAGGACTTTCTGGTTGGCTTCAAACGCGCGGTAAGCAGTCAGCATATCTGTCATTGTTTTTGCCACATCAACATTTGAACGTTCCAGAAACCCTTGCTGCAGCGTGAACAGTACTCCATCTGAGTTATAAGCATTGGGAAGCTGATTTCCGTCTTCTGTCCGGAAAAGACCGTCGCCTTCTTTTATCAACCGTTGAGGATTTTCTGCAAACCCGATCCCCAGCCTTGCCGTTTCGCCATTTTCTCCTGTTAATACACCATTGCTATTGATGGTGAACTTATCACTGGAAAGCTGAATGCGGCCTCCTTGCTCGTTTAAAACATACAATCCGCTTGCTGTTGTTAAAAAGCCCTTTCCATCGACCGTAAAGTTTCCATTCCGTGTGTAGCGGACATCCCCGTTCGGATGCTGCACCGTGAATAGAACCGTGCCCTTTAAGCCGTTTTCCTCATTTGCCGGAATATTGATATCAACCAGGGCAACATCTGTATGTAATTCCGTTTCGCGAAGATCGCCTTGAATAAACTTAGGAATTGCTTCTTGCATGTAAACACCGGTATTTATCGATCCGATCGGTGTATTATATGGAAGTTTCAAGCCGTTCTCTGTCGGAATTTTTCGCTGGTCGAACCGCTGCAGCAGCATCTCCGGAAACGCTCTTATTGATGATTGGTCCGCCTTGAAACCCGGTGTATTTGCATTGGCCATGTTATTTGCCAGCATTTCCGTTTTTCGCTGCTGTGAAATCATTCCAGACGCAACGGTGTAAAACCCTTTAAACATTGTTCCACCTCATTTTCAAAACCGCACTTTTATACTTATTTTTTATTATAAAAAATTTTTGGCGAAGAAACATATCTTTTTGCAGAAAAAAGTCAAATATTATAGAGCCGAAAAAAAGAGGACAGTTTTTGTATAAAAAAGAAAAAATCTGCCGCTTGGAGAAGTTTTTTTCTCAAACGACAGATATATTCTATTAACCGAATCTTCTTTTTGGAATACGGTCTATGTTATCAAGCATGATTCCTGTACCGATTGCTACACAATCCATTGGATTTTCGGCAATCAATACCGGTACTTTTAATTCTTCTGCCAGAAGCATATCAATTCCGTGCAGCAGTGCGCCTCCCCCGGTTAAAATAACGCCGCGGTCGATAATGTCGGCAGAAAGTTCCGGTGGTGTGCGTTCAAGAACACTTTTGGCTGCCTGAACAATTACGGAAACAGATTCACGCAGTGCCTGCTCAATTTCAGCTGAACGGACGGTAATTGTCCGAGGCAATCCTGTTACCATGTCACGGCCGCGGATATCTAATTCCTCGTTTCGTGAACCGGGAAAAACGGTTCCAATCTTTGTTTTGATATCTTCTGAAGTGCGTTCTCCAATCAGAAGTTTATATTCTTTCTTAATATAATTTAATATTTCTGTGTCAAATTTGTCCCCTGCCATTTTAATAGAAGAAGAAGTTACAATATCGCCCATTGATAAAACGGCAATATCGGTTGTTCCGCCTCCGATATCGACGACCATGTTTCCGCTCGGCTGAAATATGTCCATGCCGGCGCCAATTGCAGCTACCTTCGGCTCTTCTTCCAAGTAAACTTTTTTGCCGCCGCTTTTTTCAGCAGCTTCTCGAATCGCTTTTTGTTCAACGCTTGTAATATTTGTCGGACAGCAAATCAGAATGCGCGGTTTTGATAAAAATCCTTTTACATTGAGTTTGTTAATAAAATGTTTCAGCATCGCTTCCGTTACATCAAAATCAGCAATTACACCATCTTTTAACGGCCGGATCGCGGTGATGTTTCCAGGTGTACGTCCGACCATTCTGCGCGCTTCTTCTCCTACCGCAAGAACTTTATTTGTATTTTTATCAATCGCCACAACGGATGGCTCATTTAATACAATTCCACGGCCTTTTACATGGATCAGCACGTTGGCCGTTCCTAAATCAATTCCTATATCCCTTGCAAACATTCCTATTCCTTTCCTCCTTAAGTCGCAGCGTAAAGGGTACGCTTTTTCGCCAGCTGCGGCTCTCAAGAACACGTCCATAGCTCTCCCTTGGAATTCCATCCCCTGCTAGATGTGGCTGTTATGTATCGTTTCTTAAGGGCCGGCCAACTTTTGTAAAACGAACCAGGTCCTTTCCTAATAGCTTATTTTATCACAATAAGGAAGAAAAACGTAACTTATTGTCAGAAAAACAATGAAAATTTTCCTAAAATAGAGTTGCAGGAGAATATTTATTCTGTTTTTTTTGTCAATTTTGAGAATTTATGAGCCTCTTTTACCATTTTGTGAGCAGCTTTTTAAGATTTATGAGCCGCTTTTTATGGTTTATGAGCGGCTCTTCAAGATTTATGAGCGACTTTTACCATTTATTAGCCACTTTAAGGATTTTATACGCCCTTTCATTTAACTAAAATAAAAAAAACGTGCCATATCGAAGGAAAAATGCTTCCTTCGGTGGGCACGTCTCCATATTCCGGATTTTCGTCTGCGAGTTTTTCGCTTTATTGAACTGGTTCTTCTTCCTTTTCTTCCTTTTTATACTTCAGCTTCGTTGCTTCTCCGCCACGTAAATGGCGGATTGATTTATGGTAATCTAATATTTCTTTTACTTCATTTGCAAGTTCCGGATTAATTTCTGGAAGCCTCTCGGTTAAATCCTTATGGACTGTACTTTTGGATACGCCAAACTCCTTCGCGATAACGCGAACTGTTTTTCTCGTCTCCACGATATACTTCCCAATCTTGATAGTTCTCTCTTTGATGTAATCGTGCACACCACTCGCCCTCCCTAAATTGGATGTGAGAAGTGTGAAATGAGACTCGCTTCGCTAAGTTGAACTACGGCTGTTCCGCACGTACAAACAGATCCTTTCAGGCTCCTTGTGCGGCAGAAAGTATGTACTTTCTGATCTTACATCGATTAAACATATCCCCAACTATTTCCCTGTTGTTTCCAAACGATTCCTCACCTCAAACACTCTCTTTTTTGTAAGGTTTGTAAACAGTTTATTAGCTTGGATACGGGAATATGCACGAAAAACTCAATCGGTACAAGGTATGAAGCAAATTTTTTTAAAAAGGGGTCTGGCCCTCATTCTATTAACGCGTTCAAGCTTTACTGTGGCGAGGGCCTGACCCTCAACCTATTAACGCGTTCAAGCTTTACTGTGGCGAGGGCCAGACCCTCAACCTATTAATGCGTTAAAGCTTTACTGTGGTGAGGGCCTGACCCCGACATGAGTTGTATTATTTCCCGAGAAATTTGTCGTTTCAGATCTACTTGTGTTCGAAGTGTTTTTTTCACTCGTAATCTTTGTCGATACAAAAAAACCCGCGGAGGCGGGTTTTCAAGGTTCCGGGGTATGTGATTATGAGTTTACACTATTTAGAGAGGCATCGGATGATCCTGAATCAGATTCAGGTGATTGATCATTGTTTTGCTCTTTGTCACCGGAATGGCTACCTGATTGCTCATCGCCAGTTTCATCTCCAGTGCTGCCATCTTCCTTTTGTCCGGAATCGTCTTTTTCAGACTCAGAACCGTTACTGTTAGAAGCATCGCCGTTTTCTTCGGCTCCACTTCCCTCAGTAGTGCCTTGGTCATCAGCAGGTTTCTCTTCTTCTACAGTGCCTTGGTCATCAGCAGGATTTTCTGTAACTTCACTGTCTTCAGAAGCTTTTTCTTCCTGCAATGCACTTAACGGTTTGTTGAAATAGTCAATTGGATTCACTGCTACATTATCTTTACGAATTTCAAAGTGCACATGCACTCCCGCTTCTTGGTTAAACAAGCTTTGTCCAGCCTTTGCAATAGCTTGTCCTTGTTCTACTTTAGCGCCAACCTCGACATTTATGTCCTTAACGGATTGATATTGTGTTACAATTCCTTTGTCATGCTCAATTTCAATGACATTTCCCAATAACGCATCTTCTTCAACTTTCGTCACAGTTCCGCTTAATGATGCGACAACATCAAATGTTTCACCGTTTTTCATTGTAATGTCAATACCTGTGTTTGGATGATACTCATTATCGTAGAATACAAGAGCGGCTTCCTGCTCTTCCTTTTTGCCGTCAAAATCATAGAATTGTTTTTGAATGACAGCAGAATCTGGATCCATTACCGGCATAACGAAATTTTCCAATGAACGGTTTACTTCAACAGCTGGCTGATCATTCTGCTTTCTGCCTGCGATATCTGTTGATTGATAATCAAATTGGTCAGAATTCGCATTGTTGCCTGCATTTTGATACCAAAGGACCCCTGTTAGAATGATTGCTGCGCTTGCGATATAAATGGCTGGAAATACCCAACGCTGTCTAAAGAAGCGTTTTAAACTTGAATCTTGAGAAGTTCGTTTCTTTTCTTCCTCTCTCATTTTCATCACCTCAGCAATCATTCTGAACAGATTCGAAAAAATATATACGTTTGGAAAAAATTTTTTTCTACTTATTTTTCGACAAGTATGATATTTATATGCATTTTTTAAAAAAGTTTTTCAAAAAGGGGTTGATGTAATGAAAATTGTGGGTTGGCTGGTTCGGATTCTTCCGTTCGCATACATGGTTATTATTTGGAATCTTTCAAGCATGCCGGATGATGCCGTTATTGAGCTTCCTTCTTCTTCATTTGATAGATTTGTAAAAGAGTCTCTTCATCTTGTTGAGTTTGCGATATTGTATATACTTTTTGTATTTGCATTTTTAACAACGGACCGGTTTACGGTTAAAAGTAATCTCTTTTGTTTGGTTATTGCAGGCATATACGGGATCATAGATGAAATTCACCAATCGTTTGTGCCTTACCGGTCAGCGACGATCATTGACGGGGTTAAAGATATTACGGGAGTCTCTGTTGCTTACTATTTTGTTTATCAGGCGTATTTTAAAAATCGATTTACAAGGTTTGCGAAACTATTGAAGGCGTTTAAAGAGGTATTTTTATAAGTTTTTACGGAATTAATCATTTTTTTGACGGAATTATGGGTGTGTTTCGCGGAATTAGTTAGATTTTTCGCGGAATTATTGAAGATTTTGGCGAGGATCATTCAAATTTTCGCGGAATCACCAAAAAAGAACAAAGCTTCAAAGTTAAAAGCGGCCAACAATCGGCCGCTTATTTTTTTGCTGTTACTTTCGTCAGCAATGCATCTGTCTTTGAGATTTCTACCCCCTGGTAGTAGTACTTCACAATCTCTTTGTAGTCTTTTCCTTCAGACGCCATTCCGTTTGCTCCATACTGGCTCATTCCAACACCATGACCGTTTCCTTTCGTTGTAATGACAATGTTGTCTCCTTTTAAAACCCAAGAAAAATCAGTAGATTTTAACTCCAGTTTGTCGCGGATTTCTCTTCCTGTTAGCACTTTGCCGTTGATCTCTACTTTCCCTACTCGTTTTCCGGCTGTCCTTTCGATGACTTTTCCTACATTTTTTCGGTCAGCCAATTTAACGCCCAGTTTTGCTTCAAACTCACTGACAGACATGATTTTTTGATGGCTGAATTTTGGTGAATTTTTATCCCACGGGCTTGCAACGCTTCTTAAATAAGGATATGAGTTGGACCAGTAATCTTCTGAATTCTCTGTGTAGCCGTTGCTTGTCGAGAAGAATGTTGGAGTAATTGGTTTTCCTTCATAGGTTAAGATTTGGCCGCTTGTTTCCTTAACTGCCTCGGTAATTTTGGCTATTTTCCATTTATAATCCATTCCCCAAAGTTTTTTTTGTTCTTCATTATTCATATATACTTGGTGGAGTTCAGTATCCGTTACATCGGCTTTTCCTTCAGGCATGCCGATTTTTTCTTCGTTTACCAATTGGCTGACAATATAAGTTCTGGCAGCCAATGCTTGAGCTTTTAAAGCTTCTTTTTCAAAATCAGCCGGCATCTCAGCAGCAACTACGCCAATTAAATATTGATCAAGCGAAAGGGTTTCAATTTTCTTTTTTGCGGTGCGATAGACAGCCACTTCCACTGCAGCATCCGCGTTATTTTCGGTTTGAACAGATTCTTGATTCGGTTCTTCTCCCAGCTGTCTGCTTGGTTTATCATCCGAAAAGGGAAGTACAAGCAAAGTTGGAAGCATGAGTGTTACAACAATTATGATTGCTGTTAGTACAATGAAAGGTTTGATTTTTATCATGTCAAAAGCCTCCATATGAAAAGTAGACGTTTGTTGACGGCTTCCTCAGCCACGTCTCAATTCATTCATATGGGCGCGGACAAGCATTTATGACTGTAAATTTAGAATCCCCATGAACACTTTACCCCTTCACCGCACTAGGGGCCAGACCCGCAGTGCTTTAACGCGTTACTGTGTTGAGGGCCTGGCCCGCTGTGCTTTAACGCGTTACTATGTTGAGGGGGGCTTGCACTCAAGAAAAGGAGAGCACGATTTGTCAGATATCTGACATCGATGCTCTCCTTTTTTTGATGGTTATTTAGTTAATGGTTATGCATTCATGTCTGTTACAATTTTTTGTTCGAATACTTCGGCTTCATCAGCTTCATGGACACGTTCAATGTCGGCGCCAAGGGCTGCAAGCTTTTCGTGGAATGCCACATAACCGCGGTCCAGATGCTTTAGTTGCGTTACTCGTGTAACGCCTTCAGCAACAAGGCCGGCCAAAATCAACGCCGCTGCTGCACGAAGGTCTGTAGCCGCCACTTCCGCGCCTTGTAAATTAGCCGGACCGTTAATGATGACAGAACGGCCTTCAATTTTTATATCTGCATTCATTCGTCTGAATTCTTCAACATGCATAAAACGATTTTCAAAAACTGTTTCGGTAATCACACTTGTGCCCTTTGCAGTCAATAGAAGGGACATCATTTGTGATTGCATGTCAGTCGGGAATCCCGGGTGTGGCATTGTTTTAATATCAACGGCTTTAAGTTCGTCAGGGCCGATTACTCGAATGCCGTCAGCTTCTTCTTCAATGATAACACCCATTTCTTCCAGTTTAGCAGTTAACGAAGTTAAATGCTCTGGAACTGCTCCGCGCACAAGAACATTACCACCTGTAATTGCAGCGGCCACCATGAATGTGCCAGCTTCAATTCGGTCAGGAATAATTGTATGTTCTGCTCCAGACAGGACGTCCACACCTTCAATTTTAATCGTGCCTGTGCCGGCACCTTTCACTTTTGCACCCATTTTATTAAGGAAGTTTGCTAAATCGACGATTTCCGGTTCTTTTGCCACGTTTTCAATGATGGTGGTTCCTTTTGCAAGAGTTGCAGCCATCATAATATTTTCCGTAGCACCAACGCTAGGAAAATCAAGGTATATTTTAGCTCCATGCAGGCCTTCTTTTGCTTCTGCTTCAATGAAGCCATTTCCAACTTTGACGGTTGCACCCATTGCTTCAAAGCCTTTCAGGTGCTGGTCGATCGGACGGGAACCGATTGCACAGCCGCCGGGCAATGCTACTCGTGCACGACCGGTGCGTGCTAAAAGCGATCCCATCACAAGTACTGAAGCGCGCATTTTTCGAACGTACTCAAAAGGGGCTTCTATTTTTAACTCTCTTGATGCATTTACAACCACTTCATTATTCTTAAACTCCACTTCGGCGTTTAAATAACGTAACACTTCATTGATGGTATATACATCGGAGAGAGTTGGCACATCTCGAATTACGCTTTTTCCATTACTTGCTAATAATGTTGCGGCTATAACAGGCAAAACGGCGTTTTTAGCCCCTTCTACTTTTACGGAACCGTTTAGCCTTCTTCCGCCGCGGACAATGATCTTTTCCAAAGGTATTCCCCTCCGCGTCCAATTTCTCTATATTAATATTCAATCGTAATGATTGGTGTGCCAATAACAACTGCAGTCTTATCACCCAATCCATCATTACGTACTGCAATCTGTAAATTCATGCGGTCTTGATTCTTTTTAATAGAAGTCGTGAATAATGGCGAATATGCCGATAGAGAAATAAACTTATTTTCTTTTAAAGCTTCGATTTCTTTACCATTAAAAGCATGCAACAAACTGTTTACATTATTAGGCAAAGCCTTTTCAATATTATCATTGAATTCGCCTTTGATACAAGAGAAAATTGTTACATTTCCACGAAAAATGTCAGATAACCGTTCCGGAAATTGATTTTTCATAAAGGATTCCGCATCTGTTCCCCATCTCGGACCCTTTACCTCATAGATCACATATGCTGGTGCTTGAAGATTTTCGGAACTGGATACAATCCGGATAATTTCCCGGAACTTTGAAGATGTGGAAATCGCTTTGAACTCTTTATGCTTTTCATGAGAAGATGTGGACCATTCCCAATCGGAAAACTGCTCCATTAAATCCTCCGCTGTTTCTTCTTGAAAAGACGCATCCATTTTTTCTCTTGCATATAAAGACCATTCATTGATCATAATATTTTCTGCTTGCAAAATTTTCGCCATGTCCGACAGATCCTGTAGTCCATTTGCCACAGTCGTTTTATTCCCAGCTTGCAAAAGGATAAAACCTATAATGCCAAAAAATGATAAAATAAATGTAATTTTCTTGTTCATAGTAATACTCCTCCCCTTAGTTTCATTGTTACCAAGGAAACGAGGAGCATACTTGGGAATTCTCGTCACTTTTTGACAAATGCGAAAATCTTTTTGTGAAAATTTGTTTGTTTTTCAACTAATCGCCAATCATAGTCATAAAAACAACAACAAAGAGAATTTTACTTAAAAAAAGATCATTTGAGAACATGTACGAAGACCTAAATTTTTTTCCTTTTCTGCTTTATTGGAAAATGAGAGGAAGCTGCTGGGACCATAATAAGTAATCTAGAAAAAAGTTGCTGACTGCAGATCCTAACGCAATCGATAAGATTATGTACAACACTCTTGCCTGAAAAACATGATTCGCACGAAGAAGTTTTTCAAATTGCAGTGATTGCAATGCCCACCAGGCAAGAGCGATAAAAACTAAGTGTGAGAGAATACTGACTAAAGCCTGGTGTCCAAATCCTGAAATCATGGCCTTGACCTCCTTATTACTGGCACCATCTACATTTTAGCACTGCCTGCTTTGTCAGCAAAGCAGCATGCTTAACATTTGACGTACGGCTGAGGAAAATTGTTACAGAATTGTGATATAAGGGTCTGATATGGGGGTCTGTCCTGCTCTGCGTTAATGCGTTAATGTGTTGAGGGTCTGGCCCGCACTACGCTAATGCGTTAAAGCATTGAGGGTCTGGCCCGCACCGCGTTAATGCGTTAAAGCATTGAGGGTCTGGCCCGCACTGCGTTAATGCGTTAAAGTGTTCAGGCGGCCGGCCCCCCATAAATTAATAAGGGGAGGGATTCCCTCCCGGTTTGTTTATATATAACCCCTTTGTTCCTATGGCTTTAAGAGGTTCCCCCAAACCTTTTAAAGCCTGACTTAAACGTTTTATTGAAATAGATCTGTAAAATCAAAGTTTGTGTGCAAGAAGTCGAGCGCCAGGTTTGGCATGATACCGAATAAAATCGTTGCAACTGCACAAACCCCGATGACAACGCCAATTCCTGCCTGCATCATTACTTTCTCCCCATGTTCTGCCGGACGGAAAAACATTTGAGTCATAATGCCAAAGTAATAATAGTAAGAAACAATTGTTGTGGCAATCATGACAGACGCCAGAACGTAATGGGCCGGAGTTGTAATCAGTGCCCCCATAAAAATATTCAGCTTACCGATAAAACCGGCAGTTCCCGGAATTCCGGCTAATGAAAGGATGAAGATCGCCATGGCCACAGCTAAGACCGGAGACCGGCGGTACAATCCGGAAAAGTGGCTAATATCTTCTGAATCTGCTTTTTCCGTCAGCAATTGAATAACAGCAAACGCGCCCATATTCATAAACAGATAAGCCAGTAAATAAAACCACAATGTCTCAAAGAGTGTTGAAACTGTCGTTACAGCAACTAAAAGATAACCCGCATGCGCGATACTCGAATAGGCAAATAACCGCTTTACATTCCGCTGCCTTAAGGCGATTACGTTACCGATGATCATAGTGGCGCCGGCAAGAAAAGCCATATAATCCTGAACCTTGATAAGGAGCGGATCAGACATCGGTCCACCATCTGCAGGTATACTTAAGAAAATCACAAGCAGAACCCGTACCAAAAGAACGAACCCTGCTGTTTTTGAGACAACTCCCAAGAACGCCGTAACTGGCGTTGGAGCTCCCTCGTATACATCCGGAGCCCACATATGGAACGGGGCGGAGGCCAGCTTAAACGACAAACCGATAAAAATCATAAAGAATGCTAATCCTAATAAATAAATATGCTGTTCATCCAAGTTTCTTGTTAAATAGGTGCTCATTGCCTTTAAGTTTGTTGTTCCCGTCAACCCGTAAACATAGCTCATCCCAAATAACGTAACAGCCGTTGAAATACCACCATTGATTACGTATTTCATAGCCGATTCATTTGAACGCAAGTGTTTTTTTCTCATTCCGGCTAAAATATAGGAAGAGATCGATAACAGCTCAAGACCTGTAAAAAGGGTAATCAGATCGCCGCTTGACGCCATCATCATCGCGCCCAGCAAAGCTGCTAAAAATAAGTAGTAGAACTCTCCCTTATAATCTATTCCTTCCTTCGGTTCATAGTTTACCGCCAGGAACAGAACTAGACCGGCGCCAATTAACAGCAGTAATTTAAACGCTTTTGAAAAAGAATCAAGACGAAATGTGTCATACAAAATCGAAGCGGCATGATGGTCAATGAGCAGTGCAAGTGAGACGGCCGCACCGATTACACCCGCTATTCCGATCCATCCTATTACTTTCCGGTCCGCTTGTTTCGGCATAAATAAATCGAGAAGGGAGGTAAGTATAATCACACCAAGGATGATGAACTCAGGCCCCATGATTTCCCATTCCAAAGATAAAAATGTTTTAAAATCCATCCTTCATCATCCTCCTATCCCTAGCAGAATAGTCTTTAATGTTGTTTCCAGCGGTGCTGTCAATACGGCCGGATAGACGCCGATTAAGACAATTAACCCCATTAAAGCCAGGACAGGTACAAACTCAACAGCTTGAAGATCCGTCACGCCCGCATAATCCCGCTCTGCTCTTCCAAATGTGATGCCGAGCACAGCCCTTAACAAGTAAACGGCTGTCATAATAATGCCGATCGCACCAACAGCAGCCAATATAGGCCTTGCCTCAAACAGCCCGAGGAATGCCATAAACTCACTAACAAATCCCGACATGCCCGGAAGTCCGAGTGATGCCATTGCTCCTGCCAGTAAAAATCCTGCAGCGAGTGGCATCCCTTTGGCCATTCCGCCAAGATTCGGAATGAAAGAGGTTTGGACCCGCTCATAAAACACTCCAACCAGGAAGAAAAACAATGCGGAAATTAAACCGTGAGAGACGACCTGGAAAATAGCCCCTTGAATTCCTGCTTCATTTAATGCTCCCAACCCTATTAATACGATGCCCATGTGGGATATAGAAGAATAGGCCAGGACCATTTTAAAATCTTTTTGTACTAACGCCAGGAAGGCGCCATAAAGCAAATTCACGACTCCCAGTACAGCAATCAGACCTGCTGACTTTGAAAATTCTTCCGGAAAAATTCCCATCCCGAAGCGAATCAAACCGAAGGCCCCGATTTTCAACAAGATTCCGGAGTGAAGCATCACAATGGGTGGCGGAGCCTCAACGTGAACACGAAGCATCCAGCTGTGAAGCGGAAAAATCGGAAGCTTTACGCCAAATGCAATCAACAATGCAGCCAAAAGGCCAAAGCGGACCGATTCTGAAATAGGCAGAAGCGTCTCTCTTCCATCCGCACTCAGAAGCTCCGTTAACTGCGCGATGTTTGATGTTCCTGTCCGGGAGAATAATACCATGATGACGATCAAGAGGACTGCAGAGCCTAAACCGTTATAAATTAAGAAACTGAATGCCGCCTTTTCTTTTTCAAAATATCCCCATTTTCCGACTAAAAAGAATGTTGAAATTAACGTGATTTCAAAAAAGATAAAGAACAAGATCAAGTTTTCCGCAGCGAAAACACCCAGCATTCCGATCTCGAGCAGCAGAAACAACATATAATAACCTTTCCATTCTTTTTTAATATGAATGGAAGCGATCGCTGCAAGAGTCGATAAAACAGCGGTTAAGACGATCATGACTAAAGAAAAACCATCCAGTCCAAGTTCGTAATCAATCGTAAATAGATTTGGATCACCAAAGTTTCCAAACTTGATCCAGCGGACATGTTCTGCATAATCGGACAAATCCATACCTGCTCTGTATTGGAAATAAATAATCAGCGATAAGATGAACGCCGGCAATGTCGCTAAAAATCCGGCTAACTTAATCACCGATTCCCTGGTCTTTGGTACGAACGCCAAAATCAAAATACCAAGCAAAGGGGAGAAAACTAAGAATGAAAGAGCGTATGAGAAGTTCATTATAAGTACCCCCCTGTCAGCGCAAAGATGACCATCAAGACTGCAAGTCCGAAAATCGCAACCGTACCGTATGTCTGAACTTGACCGTTTTGCTGCTTTGCTCCCGTTTTTCCAAGTCCTTGAACGGCTCCGATCATTCCTTTCATGATTCCTTCAACAAAGAAAGTCTCAAAAATCTGGAGAAAATTGCTTATTCCTTTTGCAATCTTCACAAATAACAATTGATAAAATTCATCAATATAATATTTGTTATAAAGTATGTTGTAGGTCATTGATGAACTGCCTGCAAACCAATCCCTTGATAATGTCTTTTTGCCGTAAATCAGCCAGGCAAGAAAGATTCCCAGCAAGGAAACAACTGTTGCAACAATCATGATCCATGCCGGACCTTCCATATGCCCGTAGTTTCCTTCGGTGAGCCAATCACCTAAAAACGTTCCGAACCAAGGTGTATTCACATAACCTGCAACAACCGCAAGAATGCCGAGAACAATCATCGGCAATGTCATGACACTTGGGGACTCATGAACCTTGCTTATGTCCGATCGCGGTTCGCCGGTGAACACCATAAAGAACAGCCTGAACATATAGAAAGCCGTAAAGAAAGCCGCTATAACTGCCAGCCAGAACAGAACAGTGTTTCCGTGCGCCCAGGCAGCAATCAAAATTTCATCTTTACTGAAAAAACCTGAAAACAGCGGAACGCCGCTGATCGCCAATGCCCCAATCAGGAATAGCGGCCCGGTAAGACGCATCTTTTTCCATAAACCGCCCATTTTTTCAATGTCCTGCGTATGGACAGCGTGAATCACACTTCCGGCAGCCAGAAACAGCAATGCTTTGAAAAATGCATGCGTCATTAAGTGGAAAACTCCTGCAACATAGCCGGCTGATCCAAGGGCCAGCATCATGTAGCCGAGCTGGCTGACCGTTGAATAAGCGAGAACTCTTTTAATATCTGTTTGAACAAGCCCGATGCTCGCTGCGAAAATGGCGGTAAATGCGCCTACAGCCGCAACCGTCATTAATGCCGTTTCACTTGCGGTAAAGAGCGGGAACAGCGCAGCAACGAGATAAACCCCGGCTGCAACCATTGTCGCTGCGTGGATGAGCGCGGAAACCGGAGTCGGACCTTCCATCGCATCCGGAAGCCATGTATGCAAAGGAAACTGACCTGATTTCCCGACCGCTCCTGCAAAAATTAAAATCGCTGTCAACGTAATCATTCCGGCTGAAATCGTTCCTTCGTCAACTGCACGAAATATTTCATCATATTCAAAGCTGCCAACTTGCCAGAATAGGAGAATCATTCCGATCAAGAGGCCTACATCCCCAATGCGAGTCATAATAAACGCTTTTTTTGCTGCTTCCTTTGCTTCTTCTTTGTAAAAATAAAACCCGATTAATAAGAAAGAACCGACACCGACCAGTTCCCAAAATATATAGGTTTGCAGAAGGTTTGGCGATAAAACAAGACCGAGCATTGCAAAGGTGAACAATCCTAAATAAGCATAAAAAACGGAAAGCCGCTCATCGCCATGCATATAACCTTTTGAGTAAGTATGTACGAGAAAGCTGACGAGCGAAACAATAAACAGCATTAACGCATTTAACTGATTCACTTCAAAACCCGCTGTTAATTGGATATCTCCTATTGAAAGCCACACAGCTTCCGTTTTGAATGTTGGCGCGGAAAATCGTTCAAACAGCACCAACACGGAATAGACGAACGAAGCAAGTGAAAGCAGAATTCCAACGAACGCACTTGCTTCTTTCAGCCGTCTGCCAAATAGAAGAAGGATGACGAACGATAAAAGCGGGAAAAGCGGTATGATCCATGCATTTTCCATCTCTATCACAATCCCCTTTTTAGAACGCGCCAAGTCCGGTCTTTGGACCATTTCGTCAAGCGCGTTTGATTTAGGCCCGCTTGATCTCGCGGATCTATCAGACTGCCTTTTTACTAGCTTACATGAGAATAAGCGCCAATATGAACCGGAACCTTTGCCAGTCTGTTCTAACAGCAAGAGCTGGAACAGTTTTTACTTGATATTTCTCCAATAGAAACCGAAACTATTGCCAGTCTGCTCTAACCGACTTCTTTTATTTCGATCTTTATGAGGCTAATCCCTCAATTTGTTCATCTCGTCAATCAGCACTGTTTTGCGGTTTCGGTATAAAGCGAACAGAATGGCTAATCCGACAGCGGCTTCTGCTGCGGCAACGGCCATTGAAAAAAGTGCAAATACTTGGCCGTTAATGGAAGGAGCGACACCGTACTTACTGAATGCAACTAAATTTATGTTGACTGAATTCAGCATCAGTTCAATCGAAATAAGCACGATGACCATATTGCGCTTTGTCAGTGCCCCGTATAACCCGATACTGAATAATATTAACGCGAGGGCCAGGTAGGCTGAAACGGGTACTGAATTCATTTCTTATCTGCCCCCTTTTCATCATCTTTCCTTGCAAGCACGATCGCACCAACAAGAGCAACCAATAATAAAACGGAAATCAATTCAAACGGAATTACATATTTTGAATAAAGCGCGATCCCGATTTGTTCCGTATTATTTTCGTGAAGCGCCGTGTCCGTCTGTGGAATGTCAAGGTTATAGATTCCGATATAAACCGCAAATGCAAAACCAACAACACTTATCAATAACAGCAATTTACGCCATCGGCATGACTTTGCTTCACTTTGATCATCATGGCGCGTTAACATGATTCCGAACAACATAATAATCGTAATCGCTCCGGAATAAATCAGGATCTGTACTGCAGCAATAAATTCAGCTGAGAGAAGCACGTAAATCCCGGCAATGCTAACAAATGTAAAGACAAGCGCCACTACCATATGGACGACTTTCGAAAGGTTAAGCAAAAGCACGCCGCCGATAATTGCAACTAGCGACAAGGACATAAATGCCAGAAACTCACCTGAGAACGTCATGCTTTATTCTCCTTCCGTACGTTCTCGTCATTTTCATCAAGCCACTCAAGATTTTTAAAAAGTTCATCGCGGCTGTATTCCGCAAGCTCAAAGTTGTTCGTCATAACGATCGCTTCTGTCGGGCAAACTTCAGTGCATAAATCACAGAGGATGCAAATTTCAAAATTGATATCATACGTATCAATGATTTTTCCTTTTTTCGTCGGATCCGGATGCTTTTTTCCTGTCAGTTGAATACAATCGGTCGGGCAGATATTTGCGCATTGATTGCAGACGATGCATTTTTCCGGATAAAACTTTTGAATACCTCGAAACCGGTCCGGAAGAGGCAGCGGTTCGTGCGGATACTCATATGTGACTTTTTCCCGCGTTAAATTTTTCAGGGTATATTTTAAGCCTTTTGCTAATCCAAGCATTTTTTCCACCCCTTGTCGGTGACGATGTGAAAGTATTCGCGTTTGCCTGTGCCCTTTACTAATCCAAGCATTTTTTTCCACCCCTTGTCCGTAATGTGGGAGATCGCTTTTTAGAACAATTCTTTTATTAAAGCTGTCAGAAAAATGTTTGCCAATGCGACCGGCAAGAGAACTTTCCAGCCGAACTCCATCAACTGGTCTGCGCGAATGCGCGGAAATGCAACACGGAACCAGATTAAGACGAAGACGATGAAACTAAATTTAATGGCAAACCAGACCGCTCCCGGGATAAAACCAAGAAACGGCAGCGGCAGCCATCCGCCAAGGAACAGAACAGTCGTAAGCGAGGCCATTGCAAATAAATATACATATTCGGCGAGCATAAAAAACGCCCAGCGGAAACCGGAATATTCAACATGGAACCCCGCGACAAGCTCAGATTCAGCTTCCGGTAGGTCAAAAGGCACCCTGTTCAGCTCTGCCACTGATGCAATGAAAAATACAATAAACGCAATTGGCTGCAAAACAATAAACCAGCCATCTTTCTGTGCTTCGACAATTTCATTTAAGTTTAAGCTTCCACTTAAAAGAATGACGCCGAGCACAGACATGACGAGCGGAATTTCATATGAAATCATTTGGGCTGCCGCACGCATTCCTCCGAGAAGCGCATATTTGTTATTAGAGGCCCATCCTCCGACTACTATGCCGATTGTGCTTAATCCGGAAATCGCAATATAATAAAGAAGCCCTACGCCAATATCGGCAAATTGCAATTTATCTGTAAACGGAATCGTTGCCAGCACCATAAATGCCGGGGTAAATGCAAGCACCGGTGCAAGAATAAACAATGGTTTATCGGCTAATTTTGGGATCGTATCTTCTTTTAATAAAAGCTTTAATACGTCCGCAACCGACTGCAAGAGCCCCCATCGGCCGCCCACTTGGTTCGGACCGTGGCGCAGCTGCATAAATCCCATGACTTTTCGTTCTGCTAGTATAGCGTATGTCACGAACCCGAGTACGACTAACATGAGGCCTGCTGCAAGCAAGAAAAAGATTCCAAAATTCTGCAGGCCGGGACTTGAATTTAGCAGATCTTCAACCATTAACAATTTCAACTCCCTGAGCGATACGGATCGGACCGCACTTGAATTTAGCAAATCTTCAACCATTAACCGTCCACCTCCCCGAGAACGATATCAATCGCTCCCAGTATCGCAATTAAGTTGGCGATGTTTTCGCCCACTAATAATTTTGGAAGAATTTGAAGATTATAAAATGACGGTCTTCGAAACTTTAAACGGTAAGGCTCTTTTTTCCCGTCGCTGGCAATGTAGCAGCCGATTTCCCCGCGCGGAGACTCAATCCGGACATAGGCTTCCCCTTTTGGAGGTTTGATGATTTTTGGCACTTTCGCCATAATTGCTCCTTCTGATGGGAATTGTTCTACAGCTTGCTCAAGAATTTTTAGGGATTCTTCAATTTCGGCGAGCCGGACGTGGTATCTTGCCCATGCGTCTCCCCCGGTTTGGACCGGGACATCAAATTGGAAACGATCATAAATTGAGTATGGCTCATCTTTGCGAAGATCCCATTTTACGCCGGTGCAGCGAAGGTTTGCACCGCTCAAAGAATAGTTTAACGCGTCTTCCTTCGTGTATTTTCCAACTCCTTTTACACGGTTCATAAAGATTTCATTTCCTGTTACAAGCTCATGATAGCCTTTCAGCTGTTTTCTCATATAAGGAACAAAATCTTTTACTTTTTCAATCCAGCCCTCAGGCGCATCCCATTTCACTCCTCCAACGCGCATATAGTTGAAAGTTAAACGGGCGCCTGACAACTCGTTCAGAAGGTTGATGATCATTTCTCGTTCACGGAAAGCGTAAAGAAATGGACTGACTGCACCAATATCCAAAAGGTATGTTCCCCACCAAACAAGGTGGCTTGCAATCCTTCCAAGTTCCATGGCAATAACTCGCAAATACTCTGCACGCTCCGGAATTTCAATGCCCATCATCGTTTCCACTGCGTGACAAATGACATAGTTATTTGTCATCGCAGATAAATAGTCCATCCGGTCTGTATAAGGGATGATTTGTGTGTATTGAAGATTTTCAGCCAGTTTTTCCGTACCGCGGTGAAGATAGCCGATGACCGGTTTTGCTTCTGTAATGATTTCCCCGTCGATTTTAATTACAAGACGGAATACACCGTGCGTACTCGGATGCTGAGGCCCGACATTAAGCAGCATTTCTTCTGTCCGAATCATTGGTTACACCTCCACATCATACGGTTCATAATCTTTTCTCAGTGGATGGCCAATCCATCCTTCACCAAGCATGATCCGGTGTAAATTTGGATGCCCTGTAAACTTGATCCCCAATAAATCATATGCTTCACACTCAGGCCAATTCGCACCCGCCCACAACGGCACGAGAGAATCAATGGTCGGCTCATCCCGGTCAATTTTTACTTTTAATGCCATCGATTGACGATTCTTGTATGAGTATAAGTGCACATAAACTTCCATGTGTGTTTCAAAATCTGTGCCGTGCAATTCAGATAAATAGTCAAATCCAAGCTGCTCATTGTATTTCAGAAATTCTGCCACTTTAAAATATGCATCCCGTTTCGCGACAATGGTCGGCACATCTTTTGACAAGGTATTGATGTAGTAGTCTTCAAGCACATCCGTTCCGAGGTGTTCTCCAATTACTTTCACGTATTTATCGAGATAAGGCTGGTTTGGCGACGGTTTCTTTTCGGCCGTTTCTCTTTCTGCACCGGCCTTTGCCTGTGAAACCGCTTTCGCCTTTGCGGCTGCTGCTGCCTTCGCTTTCGCAGCGGCGATCGCTTTTGCTTTTTCATCTGCATCATCAGAATTGCTACTTGAGTCAGCTTGTTCGTTCGCTTTCATTTTAGCTAGTGCCGCAGCTTTTGCCTTTGCGGCAGCTGCGGCCTTTGCTTTCGCAGCAGCAATCGCTTTTGCTTTTTCATCTGCATCATCGGAATTGCCGCTTGAGCCAGCTTGTTCTTTCGCTTTCATTCTAGCGAGCGCTGCAGCTTTCGCCTTTGCCGCTGCTGCGGCTTTTTTCTTTGCCAGATCAAGATCTTCTTCTCCTGTGGCTACAGTTGGTGTTTCCGCTTCCGATTGGGATCCTGACTCCGACTCTTCCATCGCTTTCTTTTTTGCCAGCGCTGCCTCTCTCGCTTTAGCGGCAGCCTCTTTCTTTAACTGCTCAAGATCCTTTTCACCGCTCATCGATTAGATCACCCTCTTCCCGGTCTTCGCCTCGTAACGGATTTTTTCTTTTAATTTATTAATCCCGTAAATTAACGCAGCTGGATTCGGCGGACAACCAGGGATATAAACATCTACCGGCACAATCTGATCAACACCTTTTACAACCGAATACGACTTCACATACGGTCCTCCTGCCGTCGCACAGGAACCCATCGCGATTACCCATTTTGGTTCAGGCATTTGATCATACAAACGGCGTACAATCGGAGCCATTTTCTTCGTAACTGTACCGGATACAATCATCACATCCGACTGTCTTGGGGACGTACGGAAAAAAGAACCGAATCGATCTAAATCGTAATGTGAAGAACCGACTCCCATCATCTCAATCGCACAGCACGCAAGGCCAAACGTCATCGGCCATAAAGAATTGCTCCGCGCCCATGCTTTAATCTGCTCCAATGTCGTCAAAAATACGTTTCTCTTCAACTCTTTCATTTCCTCAGATGAAATATTGTCTAATTTTAAATCCATTTCAACACCTTCTTTTTCCATGCATAGACAAGTCCAATGACGAGCATAAAAACAAATACCAACATTTCTACTAATGCAAAGATTCCGAGTTTTTCATATGCAACAGCCCATGGATACAAAAACACAGTCTCCACATCAAAAATGACAAACATAAGCGCAAAAATATAATAGCGGACATTGAACTGGACCCGAGAATCATGAAATGGTTCAATACCGCTTTCATAGGTAGTATATTTTGCATCATAAGGCTTATAAGGACGCAAAAGCTTCCCCAAAGAAAGAGCCGCCACTGGCAACAGCACCCCAAGACACAAGAACACAAAAACAAAGAGATAGTTATTCTGATACACATTCAGAAACTCCATGCCCATCCCCCCCAAAAATCGTAAAATATTCTTAAATTTTAAAAATGTAACCGATTCCATTATAGCATTCTTACCAATATGTGTCGACAAGCCCACCTGTTCTTTATTCTAACACCGGCTAACCAAACATTGCTACCAATATATGTTAATAGCCCTCCGACTATATGGTGGAAATGCTCTCGCCCGGCGATTGCGAGTGCGCTCGGAAAAAGTGGAATTTGCCTAGAACTATGTTCGCAAATACCTCTAACAATCCTGTCTCATTAATAGTGTATTATCTTAAATAAATATCTTTCTTATTTTAGAGATACTAACACAAAAAACTTCTTATACACTTGAGAGTTGGAATATCGAAAGGTACTCTTATGGGAGTATAAATTTACGAAAGCTCATAATATACTAGCTAACGGCTCATAAAAAGAAGTAAAGGCTCATAAAATAACTTAAAAGCTCATAAATAAAACTAAAAGCACATATATTATTTTTAAGGCTCATAAAACAAAATAAGGGCTCATATATTTATTTAATGGCTCATAAGATTAAATAAAGGCTCATAAAGATTTTTCAGAGTCGATATATCTTGAAAAGTGGTTGTTAATTTCAATTTGTGGTCGTTATTATCATAATGTGGTCGATATTTTTAAAAGTGGTCGATTATTCATGAAAAGTAGTCGATATTTTCATAAAGTGGTCGATTAATCATGAAATGTGGTCGATAAATTTTTTTGCAAGTTTGCCATTTTTATAGTTTGATAGATCCGGTCTATAAATCATTAAAAAAATACTGCAAATCCTCACATTACAAAACAATTACCGGGATTTCTTTAACGTAATTAAAAAACACCTCCCGGCTTTTCGAGAAAACCGAAAGGTGTTTGGATAACACTTATTATCTTTTCTCCGCAACAGATATACGGTTGATAGCGCGTTTGAGAGCAAGCTCGGCGCGTTTGAAATCGATATTTTCCTGATTTTGTGCCCGCAAACGTTCTTCGGCGCGTTCCTTTGCGCGTTTTGCACGCTCGACATCAATTTCTTCTGATCTTTCAGCAGCTTGCGCCAAAATGGTCACTTGATCAGGACGAACTTCCAAGAATCCGCCGCTTACTGCCATGTATTCTGTTTTGCCGCCTTTTTTTAGACGGACAGCACCAATTTGCAACGGTGCAACCATTGGAATGTGCCCAGGTAAAATTCCGAGCTCACCGCTTTGAGCTTTTGTGCTTACCATTTCCACATCTGATTCATACACCGGGCCATCGGGAGTAACAACACTGACTTTAATCGTCTTCATTTTTTACCCTCCTGGTCCGAAATTAGACCTGTACACCCATGCGTTTCGCGTTCTCAATAACTTCTTCGATTCGACCTACGAGACGGAATGCATCTTCTGGAATGTGGTCGTATTTTCCTTCAAGAATTTCTTTGAAACCTCTGACAGTTTCTTTTACAGGTACGTATGAACCCGGCTGACCAGTAAACTGTTCAGCAACGTGGAAGTTTTGAGATAAGAAGAATTGGATACGGCGCGCACGGGCTACGACAAGCTTGTCTTCGTCGGAAAGCTCATCCATACCAAGGATCGCGATAATATCTTGCAATTCTCTATAACGCTGTAATGTTTGCTGTACCCGACGTGCTACTGTGTAGTGCTCTTCTCCAACGATTTCCGGAGACAATGCTCGAGAAGTAGATGCGAGCGGATCCACTGCAGGGTAGATACCCATCTCAGTAAGCTTACGCTCAAGGTTTGTTGTCGCATCCAAGTGAGCGAATGTTGTAGCCGGAGCCGGATCGGTATAGTCATCGGCCGGTACGTAAATCGCTTGGATTGATGTTACAGAACCTTTGTTAGTAGATGTAATACGTTCTTGCAATTTACCCATTTCGGTTGCAAGTGTCGGCTGGTAACCAACGGCAGAAGGCATGCGGCCTAACAGCGCGGAAACCTCAGAACCTGCTTGCGTGAAACGGAAGATGTTATCGATAAAGAACAATACGTCTTGTCCTTGCTCATCACGGAAATATTCAGCCATTGTTAATCCAGTAAGAGCAACACGCATACGTGCTCCAGGCGGCTCGTTCATCTGGCCGAATACCATCGCAGTTTTCTTAATAACGCCTGAGTCCGACATCTCATGGTAAAGGTCATTACCTTCACGAGTACGCTCACCTACACCGGCAAATACAGAAATACCGCCGTGTTCTTGAGCAATGTTATTGATTAATTCCTGGATTAATACGGTTTTACCTACACCGGCACCTCCGAAGAGACCAATTTTACCACCTTTAATATAAGGTGCAAGCAGGTCTACTACTTTAATCCCGGTTTCAAGAATTTCAACTTCTGTTGAAAGCTGTTCAAATGGAGGTGCTTCCCTGTGTATGGAATCACGGCGTGCATTTGGATCAATTGGTCCGTCAAGGTCAATCGGTTCACCTAAAACGTTAAATACACGGCCAAGTGTCACATCCCCTACAGGAACGGAGATTGGAGCACCAGTATCAATCACTTCCATACCGCGAGTTAAGCCGTCAGTGGAAGCCATCGCAATGGTACGAACTGTATCATCACCTAAATGAAGGGCTACTTCAAGGGTTAAGTTGATGTCAACTTCAGATTCGTTGCGAGCTTTATGCTCGATGCGCAACGCATTATAGATCTCAGGAAGCTGTCCGCTTTCGAACTTCACGTCAACAACCGGACCCATAACTTGAAGAACGCGTCCTTTGTTCATCTTTTTCCCTCCTATCGTTCTCTTAACACAAATACGTGCATCGAACTGGGAGGATGATGGCATCCTCACCAGTTATGCCTAGTTTTTTGCATTATGCCGTTCTATTTTTATTCAAGTGCCGCAGCACCGCTGACAATTTCGGTGATTTCTTGCGTGATTGAAGCCTGACGTGCACGGTTGTAGCTAAGGGTTAATGTATTAATAAGCTCTTTTGCGTTGTCCGTTGCATTCTTCATTGCTGTCATCCGTGCAGCATGCTCACTTGCCTTGCTGTCAAGGATTGCTCCATAAATTAAGCTTTCCGCATATTGAGGCAGCAATACTTCAAGAATTTCTTCAGCGGATGGTTCAAACTCGTAGGATGTAAGCTTATTGGAAGAAGTGATGTCCGTAATCGGAAGTAGTTTCTTCTCTGTTACATCCTGTTGAATAGCACTGACATAATGGTTGTAATACATATATAGTTCATCGAATGTTTCATCCGCAAACATGCCGACTGTCTTCGATGCGATATCTTTAATATCAGCAAAAGAAAGCTGGTCACCCACACCGACAATATCAAGAATGACATTCATGCCGCGCTTCTTGAAAAAGTCGCGGGCGATTCTTCCTATCGCAATGATGGCGTATTCATCGTTCGACTTATGGCGTCCTTGAATGGTTTGGAATACGTGACGCAATACGTTGCTGTTAAAAGCGCCCGCAAGGCCGCGGTCAGACGTAATAACCAAATAGCCGGTCTTTTTCACGGGGCGGGATATTAACATTGGATGTGCCACATCTTTGCTTCCAAGTGCGATGGATGCGGTAACCTCTTGAATTTTTTCCATATACGGAACGAATGACTTCGCATTCATTTCCGCCCGGTTCAGTTTCGCAGCGGATACCATTTCCATCGCTTTTGTAATTTGGCTCGTCTTCTTCGTAGAATTAATCCGAGATTTAATATCGCGTAATGATGCCACAGGTTCTCACCACCCTTTCAAAGTTTGTCAGACCCTAAATTACTCGGATACTGCGAAAGTTTTCTTGAATTCGTTGATCGCAGCAGCCATATCTTCATCAGCAGGCAGTTCTTTTGTTGTAACGATATGATCTAACAAATCTTTGCGGTTATGGTCTAACCAATTTAAGAACTCATCTTCGAAACGACGAATATCTTGTACAGGAATATCATCAAGGAAGCCGCGAGTCAATGCGTACAGAATCGCAACTTGCTTTTCAACTTTAAGCGGTTTGTGCAAGTCCTGCTTTAATACTTCAACAGTGCGGGCACCGCGGGCAAGTTTTGCTTGCGTTGATTTATCAAGGTCAGAACCGAACTGTGCGAATGCTTCCAGCTCACGGTAGGAAGCAAGGTCAAGACGCAATGTACCGGCAACCTTTTTCATCGCTTTAATTTGTGCGTTTCCGCCTACACGGGATACGGAAAGACCTGCGTTGATCGCCGGACGCACACCGGAGAAGAATAGGTCTGATTGTAAGAAAATCTGTCCATCTGTGATGGAGATCACGTTTGTTGGAATGTATGCAGAAACGTCCCCCGCTTGTGTTTCAATGAATGGAAGTGCTGTGATTGAACCTCCGCCCTTCGCATCGCTTAATTTAGCAGCACGCTCTAATAAGCGAGAGTGCAAGTAGAATACGTCCCCTGGATACGCTTCGCGGCCCGGTGGACGGCGCAATAATAGAGAAAGCTCACGGTAAGCAGCCGCTTGTTTTGAAAGGTCATCATAAATAACCAATACGTGCTTGCCGTTATACATAAATTCCTCTGCCATTGTAACGCCTGCATACGGAGCAAGGTACAATAATGGCGCAGGCTGGGAAGCAGATGCTGTTACGACAATTGTGTAATCTAATGCACCGTATTTGCGCAGTGTTTCAACTGCGGTACGCACTGTAGATTCTTTTTGTCCGATTGCTACGTAGATACAAATCATGTTTTGATCTTTTTGGTTTAGGATTGTATCGATCGCAACGGATGTTTTACCTGTTTGGCGGTCCCCGATAATTAACTCACGCTGGCAGCGTCCGATTGGAACTAGAGCGTCAATCGCTTTAATACCTGTTTGAAGAGGCTCATGTACGGATTTACGATCCATAACTCCCGGAGCCGGACTTTCGATTGGACGAGTTTTTGTTGTATGGATTGGACCCATTCCGTCAACAGGTTGTCCAAGTGGGTTTACGACGCGTCCGATTAGCTCCTCCCCTACCGGAACTTCCATAATGCGGCCCGTACGGCGGACCTCATCGCCTTCGCGGATTTCTGTAAATGGTCCTAAGATAACGATACCGACGTTATTTTCTTCAAGGTTTTGCGCCATCCCCATAACGCCGTTTGAAAATTCAACAAGTTCTCCGGCCATGACATTGTCGAGGCCATGAGCACGGGCGATACCGTCACCAATTTGAATAACAGTACCAACATCACTTACTTGAATTTCCGACTGATAGTTTTCGATTTGCTTTTTTATCAGCGCGCTGATTTCTTCAGCTTTGATGCTCATGAATTTCACCCCTATCTACGAATCTTAGCCTAACAATTGACGTTCCAAGCGCTCAAGCTTGCCGCGCAAGCTGCCGTCAAAAATACGGTTTCCGATGCGAAGCTTAATGCCTCCGAGCAAATTGGAATCGATAATATTTTCAATTCGAAGCGATTGTTTTCCGACTTTCGATGCAAATACAGAGGATAATGCTTCGCTTTCAGCCTCTGTTAAAGGACGGACAGAATACACTTTTGCTTCTGCTATACCTTTTTCATCATTTACCAGTTCGATAAAATGATCCGCCATATCGGCTATGTAATCTTCCCGATGCCGGTCGATTAAGATCATCAGTGTATTTAATACATACGTATTTGCAGAAGAAAATGCTTCTTTTAGAATCTCTTTTTTCTTCTCATTCGGAAGTTTTGGAGATTTTAACACAGCTTTTAATTCATTGTTTTGAATGATCACTTCTTTTACAACACGCAGTTCTTGTTCCATTTGGTCAAGAAGCCGGTGTTCTTTCGCAAGCTGGAAAAGAGCCAACGCGTAACGTTTTGCTACTGCAGAGCTGCTCATCGCCCTTCTCCTGCCTCTTGAATGTATTCGTTAATGAGCTTTTCCTGGTCTTCTGCACTTAGTTCTTTTTCAATTACTTTCGAAGCGATCAAAACGGATAATGAAGCCACTTGCTCACGAATAGCTGCAACAGCTTTTTCTTTTTGCTGTTCAATTTCAAGTTTTGCTTGTTCTTTTATGCGATCAGCTTCAGCGCGTGCAAGACTGATGATTTCTTCACGCTGCACTTCGCCTTGCTTTTTCGCATTTTCAATAAGTCCTTGAGCTTCTGCGCGCGCTTCTTTTAATAGGCTGCGCTGTTCTTCCAAAAGCTTGCTTGCTTCAGCACGGCTTTGTTCTGCCGCTTGAATTTCGTTTGCTATATGCTCTTCACGCTGTTTCATGATGCCCATTAATGGACCCCATGCATATTTCTTAAGCAATGCTAACAAGATGATGAACATCAATAACTGGAACACAATGTCCCCGCCGTTAAAGCCGCTGTGAGCCGCGCTCTCAGCTGTACCTAAAACAAAACTGCTTGTTAACACCCTCGATTCACTCCCTTCAAGAGTCGCTACTTAGGAAAACAATAAATGAAGTTTATATGAATATCCGAAAGTTTGACAGATATTATGGACATAAAGCAATGGCGAAGGTTCTCATCGAATGATCTTCGCCATTTTGAACGTTAAGTTTGCGTAATAATTATCGGCCGATTACCATGAACGCGATAACAGTCGCGATGATAGGAATCGCCTCAACTAACGCTACCCCGATAAACATTGTTGTTTGAAGCATACCGCGAGCTTCAGGTTGACGAGCCATACCTTCAACTGTACGAGATACGATAAGACCGTTACCGACACCAGCACCTAGTGCCGCTAAACCAATTGCAATTGCTGCTGCTAATAGACCCATTCTAAAGTTCCTCCTTTAATTGTATAGATAAATAATTTTGTTTTTTAGGGTTTGTCCATAAAAAGAACAGTTTATATAATTAATGGTCTGAGCTCACTTTGTGAGACAAATAAACCATTGTTAACATTGTAAAGATAAACGCCTGGATCGCGCCGACAAAAATGGAGAATCCTTGCCAAGCAAGCGTCGGAATGACGGCTGCGATATGTCCTCCTACTCCGGTTGCAAGGCCTCCGGCAAGCAAACTGAGAAGGATTTCCCCGGCGAATATGTTACCGTAAAGACGGAGACCAAGGGTTAATGTGTTTGCAAATTCTTCGATGAGTTTGATCGGGAACATAAACCAGAACGGCCTTAGGAATTCGCGGCCGTATTCCCCGACTCCCTTCATCTTAACTCCGTAGTAATGTGAAAGTCCCACTACCATAACAGCCAGCGTTAAAGTAACAACCGGATCGGCAGTTGGCGATTTCCACCACAGCTTGTCGTCAATTACGACTGAAAACGGAAGTCCTAACATGTTGGAAACGAAAATATACATAATTAATGTGATTCCAAGAACATGGAACCTTCCGCCAGTTTTCCAATCCATTGTGCTGTTAATGATATTTTTGACGAAGTCCATAACCCATTCCATAAAGTTTTGCATACCGGTAGGTTTCATGGCGAGTCTACGGGTGGAAAGAACAGCAATGATGAAAACAATTAGACTTGCAATGGTGATCATTAATACGTTTGCTAAGTTGAAGGTCAGTCCCATAAACTCCCATAATGGAGCTTCATGATGCATAGTAATTCACCTCTCTTCCCCGCTATTTACGCAAAAATAAAGACTGAAGAAAAAAATCTATCATAATGACAATATAAGATGTCATTAATCCAATAATAACGCTGATAAGGTGAAAGGTGTCCGGATACCTCATCGCAATGATTACGGCAAAGGCACCCGTTGCCATTCGGGAAAACGACCCGAGAGAGACCGTTTTATTCCCTTCCGTTACCGCTTCCCCGAATTTCCGCATTTTTCTGCCCAAGAGCCATAAGTTAAAAAGGCTCAAGCTTGTACCGAAAATTAAGCCCAAAAAGATCGATTGGTAAGATGTAACCCCCCAGCCGAGAACATATACAGCCAATAAATAAAATATGTATTTACGCTGTCTTGCAAACATTTCATTCATTACCGGCATTGTTGTTTAATCTCCTGAAAAGAAGTGACGGACTAATCGAAGCATGGCAAATATTCCTGCTGCAAGTCCTAACATAAGCCCAATTATTAAGAAAAGCGGTTCGGTTCCGATGGTACGATCCAACCATCTTCCTAAAAATATACCTATTAAAATGGAACCTACTAATTGTGAAAGAATGGCGGACATTAATGCCATCGCTTGAAACGGGTGGCGGTCTTTATGACGCATATAAACGCATCCTCACATTCAGAGAATGGTAAAGAAGGCTGCGGCAACAAATTCGCATTACCATCGTGCTAAAGCAAAAAACTGAACTGCACGATAATTCTGAAAAACTTGTCATTTATACCCTTTGTAAGCATACAATAGGGGCATGTCAATGTCAATGTGTTTTGGGGGAAAACTTCACAATTACATCGACTCATAAAGCGTATGTTCACAAATTTTTCAAATTTATTTTACGATTTTTGTCTTGCATTTTTTGTGAGAATTGTTCCGGCCTTTTTGAGTCTTTTTTAACCGTGATTTTTTCCTGTTTGAACCCGCTTATTTCCATCTACTTTCCGTTAATTCCGGAAGGATCTCAATCATTGCTTCAATCATGTCTTCTTTCCCTTTTTTCTTTACAAACACTTTTACTAGGTACAATCCTTCTTTTGGAAGGCGGTCGCGCTTAATCTCCTTTTGAAGGAGCCCTTTGCCGACATTTCTTTCCCAATCAAGGAAGCCGATAAACCGGTAATCATCCGGCTGAAAAAGCGCAATTCCAAATTCTTCCGCACCGCCCGGCAAATACACTTCATAACGGTAAGTGTTTTCTTTATCTCCTATGCCAAAATCAAATCCCATGACTCTTGGATAATCAGGTTCCTCCAGCACATATATATACGGAATTCTTATTTCATTTGAGTCTTCATGAAGGATAAGGTTCCCGTCATAAAGCTTTTTTGTTAATACGGCAGGATCTGCACTCATTCGAATTTCCAGTTTCTTTTTTTCCCGTGGTTTCAAGCGAAAAGAGAGAGGAAATTTCCATCGGATGCCCGCGGTCTGTTTCGGAATTGAAAAAGAATAGTTTTTAGTGCTTGAGCCGACATTTTGCACTTCAATAACTGCCTTATGCTCATGCAATTTATCTGAGAGCTGAAACATTCCGAATTGAAGCGAACCTGGTATCACAAGTGATTCTGGTTTTACAGCTTTCTCAAGCTGAATTCTTCCAGCTCCTTGTTCAAATGTTCGATATTGTGTTCCGTTTTCGTTCATGATCGGTTTTGCGGTGTTCATTAAAGCCGACTTAATTTGCGCAGGCCCCCAATCAGGATGCGCTTGTTTAATTAAAGCACAAGCACCGGCAACATGAGGGGCAGCCATACTTGTTCCCTGAAGCGACAAGTATCCTCCGGGAATGGTGCTCTCGATGGCTACACCTGGAGCGACAACATCCGGCTTAATTTCCCACGTACCAGTGACCGGACCCCGCGAACTGAATGATGCTAAAGTATCCTTTTCTTCAATTAATATCGTTCTGGTAAAACGCTTTCCTTTTTCAATCAGTCTCTTGATCCGTTCTCCATCCTTTTTTGAAAGAGCAGCTACGGGAATCGGGATATTTCCGTCAAGATTTCCAATAAAACTCCCATTTGTGTTGTTGTATATAATAACGGCTGAAGCACCTGCTTTTTGTGCATTTCTTGCTTTTTCAGTAAAAGTTAACTTGCCTCTTTCTATGAGTACAATTTTTCCTGCACAATTTTTCAGATCCTTTTCTTCTCCTAAATATCCGAATGTTATTTCTTTTGTTCTGTCAATCTTCCAATGATCAGAGCCATGCATGGGCTGAAGCTTGATTCGATCTCCTTCTCCTTCAATGGTAAGAAAGGGAATTTGCCGGGGCGGTGTCGAGGCTCCCACAGAGATTGCTTTTGAGGCGGTTCCCGGCGAGCCGACGGTCCAAACGTTTGGACCTGAATTTCCCGAAGAAGCAACTGCTGTAATTCCCCTTTCGACCGCTTTATTAAGGGCAAGGCTGATCGGCAAATCCGGTCCGTTCACATTGTTGCCGAGCGATAAATTTAATACATCAACTTTATCTTTTACTGCCTGTTCAATCGCAGCAATGACTTGTTCGGATGTGCCGGCTCCGCCCGGACCAAGAGCTCTGTAAGCAATTATGGTAGCTTCAGGAGCAACTCCTCGGATTTTTCCATTTGCCGCTATGATGCCTGCAACATGCGTCCCGTGAAGCGTACTTTGCCAATGCGGTGCTTTCGTTTTCATTGAATTTTTATTGTCATTGATCTTGTCGTGCCCGCTCCCGTAGCCTTTTCTTTGGTTGTAGTCAATCCCGGAATTGGTTTCTTTCTTTTCCATCGGATTGTTGCCACCATCAACAAAGTCTTTTTCGCCTCCGTCAGGGTTGTTGTATTTAACCCCAGCAGAATTGGATCCTTTCGTTTCCATCGGATCCTTGTCACTATCAACAAAATCATGCCTGCCTACGTCTGGGTTGTTGTAATTAGTCCCGGAATTGGATGCTTTCGTTTCCATCGGGTCCTTGTCACCATCAACAAAATCATGCCCGCCACCGTAGCTTCTTCTTAAATCAGGGTGGTTGTAGTCAATCCCGGTGTCGATAACCCCTACAGTGACACCTTTTCCAGTCAGACGTCTATCCGCGCGGTCAAAGATCCCTCTGACTTTGTCGCCGCCAATTAGCTTTATGTTTTCTAACGTTTCTACTCGGTACGTTTTCACCGGTGAAACCAGTGCTACTTCCCGTCCTTTTGACAGCTCATCCAAAGAACGTGCGTCTCCTTTTACGGAAAATCCGTTGATCGTATGTTCAAAAACATAGCGAAGCTTTACATTTGGATACTTGCTGATAAACGTTTTGATTTCCGGCACCGTTCTTTTTTCTTTTAATAAGATAATGGCAATTTTTTCAGTTTCCGGTGACTCTTTTGGTATTGGCGGATGATCGAGGTTTCGGGCGTAAGCCTGCGTGAGAGACATAAGTAACAATATCACGGTCAAAAGCGGGATGATTTTTTTCAAACCAAGCCACCCCTTCTCTTTTTTCATAGGATTTTCATGACAGGGGGAGAGTATGCAACTGAAAATCACTTTACATTTGATTTACGTATAGGACAACGGCACTTAAAAAATGGAAGGAGTGAGGAATGCGCGGTATATGACTTTCATTTCATTTATATCATAGGACAACGGCGCTCTAATAAAGGAAGTAATGAGAATATGTGAAATATGACTTTCATTTCATTTTAAATCTTAGGACAACGGTACTCAAATAAAGGAAGCTGATTAATGGTAGGTCAACCAAGCATGAGAAATTTTGTGAAAAACAACGGTACTCAAATAAAGGAATCAGATTTACATCTCGGGACGGTGGTAGATTCTTCCTTTGTTGGTGCCTGAGAAGGGGAGGTTCATGGAGGCTAACAGCTTGCTTGCAATACTACGTGAGGAAATTAAAAGAAATTCTCGAAAAGCCCGATTGGAGATTGAGGAGTTTATAAGGAGAAAATAGTCATTTAACGCTTGGATATGAGCTTTTTTGGAAGTAAATTTGCACAAAGAGCAATACCAGGTGCTAAATTTTCTGACCATTGGATATGAATTGCAATTGGGGCATTGGACTCCCT
Organism: Bacillus methanolicus; assembly: GCF_028888695.1. Taxonomy (NCBI): domain Bacteria; kingdom Bacillati; phylum Bacillota; class Bacilli; order Caryophanales; family Bacillaceae; genus Bacillus; species Bacillus methanolicus. The sequence goes on from NZ_PNFF01000002.1 coordinate 358,333, forward strand.
TTATCAGTTCTGAAGGGTCGATCCCATACTGTTGAAGAATATTATCGGTAATTGGAAAGTTATTCTTCATTAAAAGGTCGGTTATTTCTTGAATTTGTTTCTTTTCTAAAATTGGTTTATCGTATATTGCTTCCAACTCTTTTACCTTTTCTTCAAGATGGTCTGCATGAAGAACTCTGTTATAAATATGGTAGTTTCCATTTGATGTTTTTAGGATAGTAGAAGACTTGCTAACCACAACTAAATATTCGATTGGTACAGGAAGTAATTTTTGATGATCCATCCACTCTTTCAATCTTTGTTGCTGGCGTTGGACCTGTGTTAAAGGATTTGGGAAGCCTTCTTCATTACCTTCAATCAACCGTATTAGCTGTTTCGAATATTTTTCAAAAATTAATGTTCCAGAAATATTTTTTACTTCAATTATGAGGAAAAAATTAGGAGATAGTATAAGTGTGTCTATTTGGAAGGGAACACTATGATGGAGTCGCAAATCATGGAGAATATAGTATTCCTTATGGTTTAGGAATTTAAGATGATAATCTAAGCTTTGTTCGGCTCGAAAACCGGCCTCTCGCTTTGCTAAATCTTCCTCAATTTGAGGCCGTTTACGATGGTCTTTTGGCAATCTTCTTAATAATGCTTTGATCTGTTGAATTCTAAGCGGAATCGTTCGTTCTTTCACGATCATTAATCATTTCACTCCTTTTCATAAAATAATTATTAATTTCTTGTTTCGTAAAGAGATTCCTGCAAATATTTTAGAATTTAGATTTTTTATGAGCCACTTTTGATCATTTATGATCTCTTTTAAGATTTATGATCCACTTTTTGCATTTTATGATCCACTTTAGGGAATTTATAAGCCATTTAATAAAAATATTAAAAAGCCAGCCCATGATAGGCCGGCTTTCTGCTTGTAAAGCTTACTTCGTTCCAAATAAACGGTCTCCTGCATCTCCAAGTCCAGGGACGATATAGCCGTGGTCATTTAGTTTTTCATCAAGAGCGGCGATATAAATATCTACATCCGGATGGGCTTCCTTCACGACTTCAACTCCTTCAGGAGATGCGATTAAGCACATGAATTTGATGTGTTTGGCGCCTCGTTTTTTCAATGAGTTGATTGCTTCAACGGCAGTACCGCCTGTTGCCAGCATCGGGTCGACGACAATGAAGTCTCGTTCTTCCACATCGCTTGGAAGCTTTACATAATATTCAACCGGCTTTAACGTTTCAGGATCGCGGTATAAGCCGATATGACCGACTTTCGCAGCTGGAATCAATTTTAGTATGCCGTCCACCATTCCGATGCCTGCCCGCAAGATCGGAACGATTCCTAGTTTTTTGCCGGATAATACTTTTGATTTTGTTGAGCTTACCGGTGTTTCAATTTCAATTTCTTCAAGAGGCATGTCACGGGTGATTTCAAATGCCATTAATGTTGCGACTTCATCGACAAGTTCGCGAAATTCTTTCGTGCCTGTATTTTTATCCCGAATATATGTAAGTTTGTGCTGAATGAGTGGATGATCAAAAACATAAACTTTTGCCATGACAATCTCTCCTTTTTCTGTTTCATAACACGTTGATGTATGTAAAATATACGAACTACACACTTCGTCTAATTTTACAGAAAAAAAGTGCGTAGAGCAACAAGGAGAAAAAACTGTAATCGAAACAACAAAACAGATGTTTCTTTACCACTTTAAAGTGGTGCGGGTCTGGCCCTCAATGATTTAACGCTTTAACGTAGTGCGGGTCTGGCCCTCAATGATTTAACGCTTTAACGTAGTGCGGGTCAGACCCTCAATGCTTTAACGCTTTAACGTAGTACGGGTCTGGCCTTCAATGCTTTAACACTTTAAAGTAACGAGGGCCAGCCCCTCAATGCTTTAACGCATTAAGGGGCTGGCCCCGCACAACAATTAATATTCAGGGTATAAAGTGAATTTTCCGGTTAAAGCTTCGACGCGCTGTCTTGCTTCATTAAGCTTTGCTTCGTCTTCATGGTTTTTAAGGGTAAAGCCGATAATGGACGCAATTTCGTCCATTTCTTCAAGACCGAAACCGCGGGATGTTACAGCCGGTGTACCAATGCGGATACCGCTTGTTACAAACGGGCTTTCAGGATCAAACGGAATAGTGTTTTTATTTACAGTGATTCCAATTTCATCAAGAACTTTTTCCGCCACTTTACCGGTTAATCCCAATGAACGAACATCGACAAGCAGCAAGTGGTTGTCAGTTCCTCCGGAAACAAGGTTAAGGCCTTCTTTCTGAAGTCCTTCTGCAAGCCGCTTCGCGTTGGCAATCACATTTTTCGCATATTCTTTAAAGCTGTCCTGCAATACTTCGCCAAGTGCAACGGCTTTTGCCGCAATCACATGCATAAGCGGACCGCCTTGAATGCCAGGGAAAATTGATTTATCAATCTTCTGAGCATACTCTTCTTTGCAGAGGATCATACCGCCGCGAGGACCACGCAATGTTTTGTGGGTTGTCGTTGTTACAAAATCAGCATATGAAACAGGGCTTTGATGCAGACCTGCTGCCACTAAACCGGCGATATGGGCCATGTCGACCATCAAATAAGCGCCGACTTCATCGGCAATTTCCCGAAAACGTTTAAAGTCAATTTCACGAGGATAAGCGCTCGCACCCGCAACGATCATTTTAGGCTTATGTTCTCGTGCTTTTTCAAGGACATCGTCAAAATTAATCCGGTGCGTTTTTTCATCTACACCATATTCAACAAAGTTATATTGAACTCCGCTGAAGTTGACCGGACTTCCATGCGTCAAATGGCCGCCGTGGGACAAGTTCATGCCCAGCACTGTATCACCAGGCTTTAACACCGCATAATAAACCGCCATGTTTGCCTGAGCACCGGAGTGAGGCTGCACGTTGACATGTTCAGCACCGAAAATTTGCTTAGCACGGTCCCGTGCAAGGTTTTCTACTACATCGACATGTTCACAACCGCCATAATAACGGCGGCCCGGATAGCCTTCTGCATATTTATTTGTTAAAACCGAACCTTGTGCTTCCATGACCGCTTCACTGACAAAGTTTTCAGAAGCGATTAATTCGATTTTTGTACGCTGCCGCTTTAACTCATCTTGAATTGCTTGAAATACTTGCTCGTCCTGTTGCGCTAAGTGCTTCATCGTTATCCTCCCTTTTGAATTGCATTCATAAAATATGTATCCTTTAGAAAATTCTTTTTTATTTTATCACGTTTTCGTGATGAAAAGAAATAACCTATCACGTTTTTGGTATGAAAAGAAAAAACATCCCGTTTTCGGGATAAAAAGGTAACAGGAAAAGTAGAAACTCTCTTTTCTTGTTTCTTCTTCCAAATCCTGACGCCCTACTCTCCTTTCCGGTCAACGTTTTACTGTTATCCGTTTATTTTTTAGTGATAATATTTACTCTAATAATAAAGCCGACCCAATCTAAGAGCTAAGCACCCACGGGGCGCCAGGCACTTATAGGTCAGCCCTTTGCATTTACCGGTATATTTAACGGATCGAAAACCCCACCGGCCATATACTTTGCAGCCGGAAGGTGATGCCCTTCTCTTAAAAACGGTCTGAACTTCGCTGTTCACTTTTGCTTAATTCTTTCTCAACGGCATGAAGAAAAGTTCTGGACTTCTTCTACAAAAATTCCTTTTTTGCTTAACTCTTTCTCAATGACATGTATGCGTATCAGAACGCTCATAAACTGCGCGGGCGCCGCCGATCAGCTTTGGGCGGGTTTTGGCAAGAGTGACATGGGCATGGCCAACGTGTTTCAACGATACTCTGACAGGTACCGCAACATGTTTCAAATGCATGCCAATGAACGTATCACCGATATCAATCCCTGCACTGGCTTTAATAAATTCCACTACCACCGGTTCTTTAAAATGTTCATAAGCATATGTTGCCATCGCTCCGCCGGCGCTGCGGACTGGAATAACGGATACTTCCTCGAGGCCTTTTTCTATTGCGGTAGTTCGTTCGACGACGAGCGCTCTGTTCAAATGCTCGCAGCATTGAAAAGCAAGCTGGACGCCGGTTTGCTCTTGAAATTTTTTCATTTGTTTAAAAATCATGGCAGCAACTTCTTCTGTCCCGGCCGTTCCGATTCTATTTCCCGCTACTTCGCTAGTGCTGCAGCCTACGACTAAAATATCGCTTCCTGTCAATGAAGTTTGCTGTTTAAATTCTTCTAAGATCGTTGCTAATTCTTTTTCCCATTGTAAGATGGACATGAAAGCACATCCTTTCAGGAAGCTATTTTAAAAAAAATCGCTTCTTTTTTCCAGCGGCGCATGCCGACCGACCGCTTAAATCTGTATAAAATTCACATTTACGCTTGGGGCGATTAAGAGATCCCACCCTTGTTCTTTGGAGTTTACCAGAAAGGACTTACCCGCATCAAGGCGCGTTCCGCTATCGCTCCGCTTTCGACCTTAAATGATCTTAGCTTGATCGCACTATTACACGTTTACGTTTTCGTATTCGCAGATTTTTTCTATTCGATTTGCATGTCGTCCGCCTTGAAACTCTGTTGTCAGCCATGTTTTAGCAATTTCCCTGGCTAGTCCAGGTCCGATCACTCGTTCTCCCATTGCGAGAATGTTGCTGTCGTTATGTTCACGGGTTGCTTTTGCGCTAAAAACATCGTGGACAAGCGCACAGCGAATGCCTTTTACTTTATTAGCTGCAATACTCATCCCGATGCCTGTTCCGCAAATTAGGATCCCTCTATCAAACTCGCCTTTTGCCACTTTTTCTGCAACCGGCAAAGCATAATCAGGATAATCGACGGATGTTGTACATTCACAGCCGAAATCCTCGTATTCGATGCCCATTTCTTCCATTAAATTAATAATTTCTTGACGTATATTTACTCCGCCGTGATCCGATGCAATTGCTACCTTCATAAAAAAACTCCTCCCATCTTTTCATTACGGCCGCTTCTTGGCCAGTTTTTTTTATTATTGCATAAAATAAAAAAATTATAAAGAATTTCGTATTTTAGAAAGATTCCATTTTATATTCGAAGAAAATGTGATTTGATGAAAAAACCCTTTCTTTAAAAGGAAAAAGCTCCCTTCCGAAAGGGAAAAGAGCTTGGATCTTATAGTTTGAATCCGGCTGCACCTTGAATAGCAGGTTCATATTTCTCTTAAAAGAGCTTGGATCTTATAGCTTGAACCTAATAATGGTGCTTTTTAGATTTTCAGCCTGTTCTTTTAGTTCAACGGCGAGTTTTTCGACATTAGCGATAACTTCTGTCTGATGCTGTGTGGCGGTTGCCACTTCCTGGGCGCCTGCTGATGTTTCTTCTGCAATGGCGGCAACTTCCTGTGATTGTGTGGAAGTATGCATGATGCTTTCCATTTGCCGGTCAACCAATTCTGTTATTGTCTCAACGGATTCCGCCATTTCGTTGACAGTTTTTGTCATTTCTTCAATTGCTTCGTTTGTTTTTGTTCCTTTTGACACTTCCTCGTTGGCTGTTTCAACTTGTTCAGAAATTTGTTTTACGACATTTTGCACTTCTTGTTGAATATTTTTAATAAGATCTGATATTCCTTGAACAGCCTTCGCACTTTCATCTGCAAGGATGCGGACTTCTTCTGCCACGACTGCAAACCCTTTCCCATGCTCGCCTGCCCGGGCCGCTTCGATGGACGCATTGAGCGCAAGCAGGTTTGTTTGAGCGGCGATATCGCCGACAAGCTGAATGATTTGTTCAACTTTTGCTGCATTTTCCTCGAGGCGCTTGACCGTTTGCAAGGATTCCTGGTTTTCTTTTGCGAGGCGTTCGATTCCGGCAATTAATGAATGGATCACTTTTTTCGATTCCTGCAGATCTTTTACCATTTCTTTCGAGACGTTGCCGGAAGCTTTCGCTTTTTCCTGAACTTGTTCGGCAATTCTGATTACATCATCAACGGATTCAGCAGTCGCTTGAATCGAAACAGCGGAATTATCGGCACCTTGTGAAATTTCGTTTATCGTCCGGGCAATCGCTTTCGCCTGGTCAGCAGCAGCAGCAGATTCTTGTGAAATGGCGATGACTTTCTCATTTGTTTCACGGAAATTCTCTTCAATGCTCTGGACCATTTCTCTTAAACAAAAAAGCATATGATTAAAAGCAATGCCAAGAGAGCGGATTTCATCATCCGATTTAGATAATTCCACATCTTCTTGTATATTTCCATGGGCTGCTTTTATCGCCGTCTTTTCAAGTTTTTGAAGTGGTTTCGTAATAAAGCCTGCAGCGAAATAGGCTAAAATTCCCGACCAAATAATGCCTAAACATAATGTAATAATCGTAAAAAACATATCTCCTATCTCTATGAAGTCATTAATCAAGGGATAAAGTACATAAATAAAAAATGCACTCGTTGAATATGTAATTACAGCAAGAATAAAAGTGAATAAAACTAGTTTCTTTTTAAGCCCGAACTTATATCGTTTTTTCTCCTCCATCATTTTCCCCCTGAAACTTTGTACAATCTTTTTCTAGTTTCTCAATTAATTTCTCAATCGCTTTCTTTATTTCATTAAACGTTTTCCGGTATGCTTCGATCGGACCGCCAAAAGGATCTGCAATATCACTGACCTTCCCATGCGCAAACTCATTTAACGTATATGTTTTTCCTGCGGCTTCCGGGAATCGGCTGATCACCAAAGCTTTATGTCCTGATGTCATCGTTAAAATGTGTGTAGCCCACTCAATTAATTCATTCGTCAATAACGTAGATTGATGCTTTTGTTTAATGTTATTTTCTTCCAGTACTTTTTTTGCGTTAGGAGAGGCCTCGCTTCCATTAACGGCAAAGACACCTGCCGACTTGACTTCAACGCCGGGAATCGATTTGCTTTTTAGAAATGCTTCCGCCATCGGACTACGGCATGTATTCCCTGTACATATAAATAAAATGCGAGTCATGGAATACCTCCTTCTTTTTCATTATAAGCCAAATTTCAGTATTTCAATAGGCACTCTTTATGAAGTTTTTGAAAATTTTACATAAAAAAAGTAAAAAACACTCCGGCTGAAGTGATTGCTTCTTGCTTATGTTATGTAATTTTAAAAAGGCAAAAGAAGCCGAATCCCGAAAACAAGCAAAATGCTTCCTCCGAGTGCTTCACTATATTTGCCGATCCACGCCTGGACTTTACGGCCAATTAATAAGCCGATCCATGTCAGAATGGTTGCCGCTCCGCCAAAACAAATGAGGACAAGAATCGTCTTTGCTCCAAATATCCCTAATGTTAATCCGACAGAAAAACTGTCGAGGCTTACGCTTAATGCAAAAAAAAGCAAGCCAAAGCCAACAGGTGTGATGAATTTGTTTTCTTCCTTCTGAAAGCTGGCCAAAATCATTTGCAACCCCAGAACAAGAAGGAGCAAACCGCCAATATAACCGGTAATGGCTCCAAATTGATTTGACAAAAATTTGCCCGCAGTAATCCCTATGAGGGGCATCCATACGTGAAACATCCCGATTGTAATACCGATTTTAAAAATTTGTCTCAGCCGGAGTTTAAACATCCCCATTCCGAGACCGACGGAAAAGGCATCCATCCCCAAGGCGAATGCCATTAATGCTAATGCTAAAATTTCTCCAACCATTGGTGCCATCTATTTTCGCCCCCTTGGACCTGCTAATTCAACATATGCACGTCCAAAAGAAAATAGAATCTGATTGGAATCGTCTATAAAAAAGAACCGGGCGGGCATTCGGGCTCTTTTATAATGAAAGAACCGCATGAAAAAATGCGGTTTTTGTTCATCCTACCTATGTTCTGAGAAATCTGAGGTAAACGAAATCTGAATTCTTAATCCATCTTTTGAAATTCTGTCAAGACCCGGTGCCCGGCCGCTTTTAAAAGGCGGTTCATGATCGCCTGCCCAACGCCCTCTTCCGGGAACACTTCGCTAAATATTATATCTACTTCCGAATCATTAAATTTCCGTAATGTTTCATAAAGTGAACTTGCGACCGTTTCAAGGTTTGAGCGGTTGCCGCATGCAAGAACAAGATAGGCATCATAGAACCTTTTTCCATCCTCTGTCGTCAAGACGCCTGCCTTCAGTCCTTCGGTTTGTTTTTCTTTTATCAATTTTTGGATATACTCCCGGCTGCCATCCACCAAATAAAAAGGTGCATTTGGAGCGTAATGCCGGTATTTCATCCCCGGTGATTTCGGAGCCTGCCCGGTATCAAGCAAAGCAGGATCGACTTTTACCGGTCCAATGACTTTCTCAATCTGTTCCTTCGTGATTCCACCCGGCCGCAAAATGACCGGAACCGGTTCTGTACAATCAAGCACCGTTGATTCAACTCCGACACCTGTTGGACCGCCGTCGACGATGCCGGCAATTCGCCCGTCTAAATCATCAGCGACGTGTTTTGCTGTTGTCGGGCTCGGTTTTCCCGAACGGTTCGCACTCGGTGCTGCAATTGGAAGCCCTGATTCCTTAATTACTGCCAGTGCGACAGGGTGATCGGGCATTCGCACTGCAACAGTTGACAATCCTGCTGTCGCTTTTTCCGAAAGAAAGCCGTCCCGTTTGTTTAAGACAAGCGTCAGCGGACCCGGCCAAAATGTCTCCATTAATATTTTTGCATTTTCAGGAATGTTCTTTGCAAATCGATTTAATTGGTTTATTTCAGCTATGTGGATAATTAACGGATTATCAGACGGCCTGCCTTTTGCTTCAAAAATCTTCTGTACCGCTTCGTCGCATTCCGCATTGCCGCCAAGGCCGTATACAGTCTCTGTAGGGAACGCAATCACTTCATTTTTTTTCAACAAATCAGCAGCTTGTGAAATTTGTGGATAATTTTCGATATTATCCACATGTTTATCCACAGACCAAAATTGTGTTTTCATTTTCATCCACCTTTTATCATTAGGTCCAATTACCTGACACTTTCAAAAAAATATTGGATTTACAGGTATTTAGAATCTATTATCCTTTGAAAGTATAAAAGAAGATAAAGGGGAACACAAGTTTTTATCCACAAATTGTGTATAACAAAGGTAAATTCGTGGATAACTTTGTGGATGTATCCACAATTTCACAATTTTTGCTTTTAAAATTAGAGTTATCCACAATTAAAAACTTATTCAAGATTTGAAAATCTTTTCCCACAGTTCGACTAGAAAGAATTTTACTTTAACCGGTTCTTCATCTTCTGCGGTATAAAGTGAAGGCTTCTCTTTTTCCGTCGTTTTCGCTTCCCCTTTTACAGCTATTTTTTCAGTTTTTCCTTCTACCTTTTCAGATGTTTCCTCATTCATATCGCCGCTTACTGCTACTCCGTTTGAAAAATCAAGAAAACATAGTGGAGGAAATAGTACGCACCACCAGTTGGCCCCTTTTCCTTCTCCCAATGTAATTAAAACAGCTTCGTATTCACCGGCCGGATAAAGAAATTGGCCGTAAAGTTTTGTCGGGAATTGAACTTTAGCAAACTCTGCTTTCACTGTCTGAGAAGATTGTTCTTTTTCAACAACCTCTTCCGCAATTTGCTTAATTTCCGGAAGCCTCGACTTAATTAAGTTTCTCGCTTCTTCAATAGATGTTAACTCTTCAACCCATTTTGTAATTTCCGCGTTTACGGCATCTCTTACTTTTCGCTTTAAAGCTTGGTCAGCTTCTTGATCGCTATTGGCAAGGATCCGTAAACGAATGGCTTCATTTGGGATGACAATCGCTTCATCAGCGATCGCTTCCGTTTTTGGCATATATATATTTAAAATCGTTGCAATTGATAATAGAATGACATAAGTAAATGAGATTGTTTTTGTTTTCATATTTGGCACCGTCCCTTCCTAGCCTCAGTGTGGACAAAATGCCAGATTGTTAAACTAGTAAAATGAAAAAATCTAGAAAACTTTTAAAAAGAAGGCGCGGTCTTTGGAATGAAGGCTCATAAATTTGATCGAAGGCTCATAAATCAAATTAAGGGCTCATATATGAAAATAAAGGCTGATAAACGAGAATTAAGACTCATATCCCAAATTAAAAGCTCATAAACAAAAATTAAGGCTCATATCTCAAATTAAAGGCTCATAAACGAAAATTACGGCTTCCCTTGATAGTCAAGTCCTTAATATTGTGTAAAATACTAATTACAAGGTTTTAGCCTATTTATTTAATTTGATTGGAAGGGGGTACCCCCTTCCAATCAAATTAAATTTCGCGCTCGCGCGGGACATTCTCGTTTTTCGCAAAAATGCTTTTTTTCTTGGCTTGTTCCTCATCATAATCCATTAAGACAGCTCCAATCAGCCGATAGGCAGACTGCGTATTTGGAAATATGCGGATCACCCTTTCACGACGGCGAACTTCCTGATTTAATCGTTCCAGAGAGTTGGTGCTACGGATTAAGCGATGCCATTTTGCGGGATGACTTAAATATTGGATGGCGTCTTCAAAGCCCTCATCTAATATCTCCAGTGCCTTTTCAAGTTTCGGATTCTCTTCATAGCTCTTAAAGAACACATTGCGAAAGAAACGGGCATCTTCTACCGTAACGGCTTCGAATATCCTTTTTAAATCGACAATGACCTCTCCCATGCCTTTTTTAGGCAATGCTTCGATGATATTTCGTTTGAAATGAACGGTACAACGCTGCCATGATGTTCCGATAAATTCCTTTTCTATCGCTTTCTTTAATCCTTTATGGGCATCTGAAATCACCAGCTTGGGGGATTGCAACCCCCTTGACTTTAACTCACTCAAAAATTCCCGCCATGCTTCATAGCTTTCTTTATGATCGATTTTAAAACCGATCACTTCCCTTTTTTGGTCCTGGTTAATGCCGGTCGCAATATACACCGCTTTAGAGACGACTTTATGGTGTTCACGCACTTTGATATACATGGCATCTACAAAAATATAAGAGTAATATTGGACATTTAACGGTCGGTTTGCCCATTGTTTGACAACTGGATCAAGCTTTTCTGTCAAGGATGAAACAAAGGATTTCGAAACTTTTTCCCCGCATAATTGTTCTACAACATTCGTCACTTTGCGTGTAGACACTCCATTTACAACCATCTCGAGCATGGATAAGACAAAGGTTTGGTCCACACGCGCATAGCGTTCAAAAACAGATGGTGAAAAGTCACCATTACGTGTACGGGGAACTCTTAATTTAATCTTTCCAATACTTACAATAAAGTCACGGTCATAGTAGCCATTTCGGTAGTCTTGGCGTTCGGAGGTGCGCTCATAAGCCTTAGCCTGTAAATACTCATCACGCTCTTTTTCCATGTACTCATTCAAGACTAAAACAATGGTTGATTTAACTACCGCATCAATATTTGAATTCATGACCGAATCTTTTAAAAGGTCCATATTTAGGGTAAACTGTAATTGGGTCATAATTAAATCTCCTTTTCAATGTTTTATGTAGGCATTAAAACATTGTAACCAAAAGGGATTAATTTGACCCTTTTTCTTTTTACACAATTATACGGACTTAATCCCCTTGATCTTGTTTCAAAGAGCATTTTCAAGCTAAAAATCAGCTTTTTTTATGAAAAAATCGCCATTCAGACGGACAATTCAACGAATCTAAAGACATTTTACAGAGCTAAAAAACCCTTATCCAAAGAATTACTTTATTGCGAATTTCAATTGTTGTCTGTGACAATTTACAAAGCTAAAAAACCCCTTACCCAAAGGGCAAGGAGCTAGTTAGTTGTTAATTTCGGCAAAAACGATCCGGTCTTTGCCGTTTATATCATTCACTACTTCCACCGCGGCATTCGGAAAAGCCTGTTGTAAAAGATTGGCAACTGCTTTTCCCTGACCTGCTCCAATTTCAAAGCCTATGAGCGCTTTTTCACGTAACACAAATGGCAGTTCCTCCGTCAATCTTCTATATATATCAAGTCCGTCTTCACCGGCAAACAAAGCTTGATACGGTTCGTGGTCTTTTACAACCTCGGACAACACGGCCAAATCTCCGACTGGAATATAGGGTGGATTGGAAAGAATAATATCGAATTTTTTTCCGGATTCGATAAAAGGTTTTAACAAATCTCCGTGCACAAAATGAATGGAAGCACCAAGAGAAGAAGCATTTTTTTCCGCAACCTCGAGAGCTGCTTTTGATAGATCGGAAGCTGTTACCGTTAAATCCGGCCGCTCCAGTTTCATCGTAACGGCAATGACTCCGCTGCCCGTACCGACATCAAGAAGCTCAAGCTTTTTTTGCCTCGGAAAAAATGTTTCAATTCGCTTTAGCGCACCAAAAACGAGCTCTTCTGTTTCAGGTCTTGGGATAAGGATTGCTTCGTTCACACAAAATGTTCTGCCGTAAAATTCTTCAGCGCCTGTAATATATTGAACCGGTTTTCCTTGTGCATGAAGCAAAACAGCTTCGCGAAAAAGGTTCTCTGTTTCAAGGTCAAGATCCATTTTCAGTTCGGCGAGGAGCCGGGACCGGTCCATTTTTGTATAATGACGCAGCAATAGTTCTCCCGCATTTTCGTCACGGCCGTGTTTTTTTAAAAAAGAAGAAGCCCAGTTCAGGGCTTCGAATACTTTTACCATTTTATGCTTCGCCCGCGCTTTCCAGTTTCTTGGACTGGTCTTCAAGAATTAACGCATCAATCAGTTCATCAAGTTTTCCTTCAAGGATTTGATCAAGTTTTTGAAGCGTTAAGCCGATGCGGTGATCCGTGACGCGGTTTTGCGGGAAATTATACGTACGGATTCTTTCAGAACGGTCACCGGTACCGACTGCGGATTTACGCTGTTGATCGTATTCTGCCTGCGCTTCTTGCTGGTATTTATCATAAATGCGGGCGCGCAAAACTTTCATGGCTTTTTCTTTGTTTTTAATTTGCGATTTTTCATCTTGGCAGGAAACGACGATTCCTGTCGGTATGTGGGTAAGGCGAACAGCCGACATTGTCGTGTTTACACTTTGTCCGCCTGGTCCGCTTGACGCAAATGTATCAACGCGGATATCTTTTTCGTTAATTTCTACTTCAACTTCTTCTGCTTCCGGCAGGCATGCGACCGTTGCAGTTGACGTATGAATACGTCCACCTGACTCCGTTTCAGGAACACGCTGAACACGGTGGGCTCCATTTTCAAATTTCAGCCTCGAATAGGCGCCTTTCCCGGAAATCATAAAAATGATTTCCTTGTAGCCGCCCAAACCGGTCGGGCTTGCTTCGATTACTTCTGTTTTCCAGCCCTTCATTTCCGCATAACGGCTGTACATGCGGTATAAGTCACCGGCAAACAGCGCCGCTTCATCCCCGCCCGCAGCACCGCGGATTTCAAAAATAACGTTTTTATCATCGTTCGGATCTTTCGGCAATAACAGAATTTTCAGCTTTTCTTCAAGATCTTCAATGCGCTCTTCAAGTTCATCGATTTCTTCTTTTACCATTTCGCGCATTTCCGGATCGAGTTTTTCCTCGAGCATCGCTTTTGCATCTTGGTACTGCTTTTTCACTTCTTTATATTCACGGTACGTTTGCACGGTTTCTTGTATATCAGACTGCTCTTTTGAATATTCCCGCAGTTTTTTTGGATCATTGACAATTTCAGGATCACTTAAAAGTTCATTTAACTTTTCGTAGCGGTCCTCAACAGCTTGAAGACGATCGAACACAGTCATTCACCTCAATTTTGTTCCATAACATTCTAATTATAGTATAGGTGAAAGACACAGTCAAAACGAATTCAAGAAAAATGATTGTCGGGTCGGTAATTTATCAAAAATTCGAGTGCTTCACCATCACTAAGTACGGTCTTCCCGGACTCTGACTTCGATGTCATAACGGGGCAAAGCTTGCAGCAACATTTTGTGAATGCGGGATTGTGCGTCCATTTGATCTCTTTCGGAAAGCATTCCTTTTTTATAAACCGTAACCCACATATCCTCTCCATTTACCCAAATAGGGCCGGGCTCAAATTCTTTCGTTTGTTTCACAACATCGCGCGCCTTATCAACATCTTTTCCAATATCATTGCGGTTGCCGCTGAAATTAACAAAGTTCGGGTTTTGATCGCTAATCGTCCGATCCATGGGAGGGTCGTTGTCGATATCTATTTTTTGCAGTGCTTCCTCACGGCTTGTAATGAGTCGTGCTCCATCTTGATCTTCATTTTGGCCGTAGATCCCGCCATCTGCAGCATTTTGGTTGCACCCCGTTATCAATATAAGCAGCAAGAACATCATAAAGATCGCTTTTTTCATTGTTTATATACACCTCCGTTATTAAGATTTCCACATTCACGGAGGTGTCATCAGACCAATTTTAGGGAAAAATTTAAGGGGGATTGTTCTTGAGTAGTTTTTTCAAATTTGAAGTTATCAATAATTTCAAAGAAATGGCAATATGAAAAGTGTATATCCTTCTGAACAAGCAAAGCTTATGTTTTATGATCCACTTTTAATCAAATATGATCCACTTTTGACCATTTATGATCCACTTTTTAAGATTTATAAGCCAATAAGCCTGATTGATTCAACTAACGATCAGTGGGGGATGAACTCTTCGCCGGAACTCGTACGTCTGTACTTTGAAATCCCCCACTGATAGAAGTTTCAGTTATGATAATAATGTTTCAGAAGTTTCCTGATTGGAGTTTGCATTTGAAGTTTTCGGCACTTCGTGGTGGTGGCGGCAGCGCGGTTCGTAAGCTTCCGAGGCGCCGACTAAGATAACCGGATCATCGTAAGAAGCAGGCTTGCCGTTGATTAAGCGTTGTGTGCGGCTCGCCGGTGATCCACAAACTGCACATACTGCCTGGAGTTTCGTCACTTGCTCGGCAATCGCCATAAGTTTTGGCATTTCCCCAAAAGGCTCACCGCGAAAATCTTGGTCCAGTCCTGCTGCAATGACGCGATATCCGCTGTTTGCCAACTGCTGGAGTACATCCACAATGTCTTTGTCAAAAAATTGAACTTCGTCAATTGCAATGACATCTACATCCGTGTCAATATGCTGAAAAATTTCAGTCGAATGGGAAATCGGGGTTGCCGTAAAGGATGTTCCGTTATGGGATACAACTGCTTCATCACTGTAGCGATTGTCGATTTTCGGCTTAAAAACTGCAATTTTTTGTTTTGCGAATAGAGCTCTTCGAACACGCCGAATTAATTCTTCCGATTTTCCGGAAAACATGCTGCCGCAAATGACTTCAATCCATCCGCTTTGCTTCATGACGTACATGGTACGGCCTCTCCTTCCTGGTACTAGCGATAAAAATCCGGCTACCTTTCTATGTAAAAGCTAGCCTTCGTTTGAGTATTATACGTAAATGTAATAATAAAAAACAGGCAAGCGTCGAAACCTTCTTGCCTGTTTTATTGCAATCATTATTTAAGACCGTATTTTTTGTTGAATCGGTCAACGCGTCCGCCTGCATCAGCGAATTTTTGACGACCGGTATAGAATGGATGGCACTCGGAGCAAGTTTCAACGCGCACCTCGTCTTTTACGGATCCGCTTTCGAACTCGTTGCCACAAGCACATCTTACCATTACTTTTTTGTAGTTTGGATGAATTCCTGCTTTCATTCTTTTCATCTCCTTCCGCCCTGAATCTTTCGAAACAGAGTTATATGTTACGGCTTCATAAACCGCAATCTTCAAAAAAACACTGAACCTATTATAACAACCAGGCCTTTATTTTGCAAGAAAGGTTTTTACAACTTACAGAGAGTGTTTCGCCGAAATAGCCGCTCAGCCCATTAGAAAAGTTTAAACAACTTACAGAGTGCGTTTCGCCTTCATTTCTTCGTCAAGCTGTGCGAAAAACTCCTCGTTTGATTTAGTTTGCTTTAACTTGCGTAAAAATTTCTCGGCAAAGTCAGGAGAATCTGACATCGACTTCCTGATTGCCCATAATTTATCAAGGTGCTCTTTCGGAATGAGCAGTTCTTCTTTACGCGTTCCGGAACGGCGAATATCAATGGCCGGAAAAATCCGCCGTTCAGCCAGCGAACGGTCAAGATGCAGCTCCATATTTCCTGTTCCTTTGAATTCTTCATAGATGACATCGTCCATTCGTGAACCGGTATCAACAAGAGCTGTTGCTAATATTGTTAAGCTTCCGCCTTCTTCAATATTACGGGCAGCCCCAAAGAAACGTTTTGGACGATGGAACGCGGCAGGGTCAATTCCTCCGGATAATGTACGTCCGCTTGGAGGAATGACAAGGTTATAGGCGCGGGCAAGACGGGTAATGCTGTCCATTAAAATGACAACGTCTCTTTTATGCTCAACGAGGCGCATTGCCCGTTCCAAAACAAGCTCTGCGACTTTAATATGGTTTTCCGGAACTTCGTCAAATGTTGAGCTGACCACATCACCTGCAACCGATCGTTCAATATCGGTTACTTCTTCCGGGCGTTCGTCGATGAGCAATACAATCAGTTCAGCTTCCGGATGATTGGTTGTGATGCTATTGGCAATCTCTTTTAACAGCATCGTTTTTCCCGCCTTTGGAGGGGCAACAATCAATCCGCGCTGGCCAAAGCCGACAGGAGCAATTAAGTCCAAAATTCTTGTCGATAAATTTTGGGAGGTTGTTTCAAGTTTCATCTGGCGGTTTGGGTACAACGGGGTTAATGCCGGGAAGTGAACCCGTTCTTTCGCTGTTTCAGGGTCATCCCCGTTAACAGCTTCTACGTGCAGAAGACCGAAGTACCTTTCATTCTCCTTTGGAGGACGCACCTTTCCGGATACTTTATCCCCGTTTCTTAAGTCAAAACGGCGAATTTGCGATGCAGAGATATAAATATCTTCGGAGCTCGGCGAATAGTTGATCGGCCTGAGGAAACCAAAACCTTCGGACTGGATGATTTCAAGAACGCCTTCCATGAAAAAGTAGCCCTGCTGTTCGGCTCTTGCTTTTAAAATGGCAAAAATCAGTTCTTTTTTTGTTAATTTGCTGTAATAAGATATTTTATATTCTCGAGCAAGCTCGTAAAGCTCTTTTAATTTCATATTTTCTAAGCTTGAAATAGTTAATTCCATTTAGACACCACGCTTTACCATATTCGATTATTTCCTCCATATGAGTTTTTTGAGATAGGTTTTAAGAAGATATGGATGGAAAAGGAAGATAAGTTTTCACCAACTAGAGGGTTAATGAAGACGCTCTTTTCAAAAAGATTGCTGCTTGTAGAAAACCTGTGGGCTGCTTGTGTCTGTTCCCGTCAAACAAAGCGTGCATTCTCGGAATTTGGAAATCCTGTAGATGATCATAGTTTATTATAGAACGAATGTTCCCGCAATTGCAATAGCAGCACTATCTGCAAAAAGAGCCTTAATATAAATCTGTTAAATTCGCCAAAACAATTTATATTTTACCCTTTATCTTTAAATTTAATCAACTTATTTTTTTACAAGGGGTTTTGAGGAAAAGAATTAGAGGCTCCCTTGTCCTCGGAACAAAAGGCGCAAGCGCCCCGATTAGCCCCGACAAGCACAAGACGAATCACGCAAGAGTCGGTAAACTCTGGAGTGATTTGGCTTGTGACCTCGAGGGGCTGGGCGCTCCTCGAAAAGCTAACGCTTTTCTTCGTGCGATGAATCGCTTCCGCAGCGTTCCTTGTGGAGCCAGATTACGACAAACTCATTTCAAAGTTATACACAACGATGAAATTTATAATTGCCTTAACAACAAGAAAAGGGAGCATGGTGTATGGGATAGCAGCAGTTTAAAGATTTTTAAGGTTTGATCACTAAGTTTGGTTTCTTTTTCAAGCTGTGCCGGCCTTCGATGAAGCGCACTGTTCCTGATTTTGCACGCATAACAACGGAATGGGTTGAACCATATGAGCCTTTAAATTGTACGCCGCGAAGCAGTTCACCGTCTGTAACGCCGGTTGCTGCAAAAATCGCGTCATCCCCTTTTACAAAGTCTTCCATGCGCAGCACTTTATTGACATCAAGCCCCATTTTTTTGCACCGCTCTACCTCTGCATCGTTTTGCGGCAGCAGCCTTCCTTGCATTTCGCCGCCAAGGCATTTCAGCGCTACTGCAGACAGCACCCCTTCCGGTGCTCCGCCAGAACCGAATAAAATGTCAACCCCTGTTGACTCAAACGCAGTGTTGATCGCTCCGGCAACGTCTCCGTCGTTGATCAGCTTAATTCTCGCTCCGGCTTCGCGAAGCTGGGCAATAATATGCGCGTGCCGCGGACGATTTAACACTGTTGCCACTAAATCTTCAATATCTTTGTTTTTCGCTTTTGCTACCGCTTTCAAATTATCCAAAACAGGTGCATTAATATCGATCATTCCAACTGCTTCAGGACCTACTGCAATTTTATCCATATACATATCAGGTGCATGAAGCAGGTTTCCGTGATCAGCTACAGCCAGTATGGCAAGGGCATTCCATCCTCCTGATGCGACGATATTGGTGCCTTCAAGCGGATCAACGGCAATGTCTACCCGCGGTCCATCACCGGTGCCGAGCTTTTCGCCGATATAAAGCATCGGAGCCTCATCCATTTCTCCTTCACCAATTACTACAGTCCCCTTCATTGGCACCGTATCAAAAACATCTCTCATTGCCGATGTTGCCGCTCCATCAGCTTCATCTTTTTTTCCCCGGCCCATCCAGCGGGCCGATGCAAGGGCCGCAGCTTCAGTAACACGGACAAGCTCCATTGTTAAACTTCTTTCCATCAGTAAGTCCTCCCCATGATGTTAGTTCCTGTCAGTCGTTTTGGAAGAACCGGATCAAGCGTTTTCCATTTGTTCTTTTTCTTCCTGGCTTAAATCTTCCCGCCATACCGTCGCACCGAGGCCATTTAGTTTTTCGACTAGATGGCTGTAGCCCCTGTCGATATGCTCAATGCCGGTTATTTCTGTAATCCCTTCTGCCATAAGCCCGGCTATGACAAGAGCAGCGCCAGCCCTGAGGTCACTGGCTTTCACTTTTGCCCCTTGAAGACGCACAGGCCCGTTTACAATTGCTGAACGGCCTTCCACCTTAATATTAGCATTCATTCTCCTGAGTTCGTCAATATGTTTAAAACGGGCACTATAAATTGTATCTGTGACGACACTTGTTCCTTCTGCTTTCGTAAGCAATGATGTAAACGGCTGTTGAAGATCTGTCGGGAAACCCGGATAGACAAGCGTCTTAATATCAACTGCTTTTAATTTTTCCGCAGGAGCAACAAAGACTTGGTCATCTCCGGACTCGATCTGGACACCCATTTCTCTTAGCTTGGCAATCAGTGATTCAAGATGGTTCGGAATCACATTATCAATAAGGATCCCTTCTCCGACAGCGGCTCCAAGAATTAAATACGTACCTGCTTCAATCCGAT
This sequence comes from Bacillus methanolicus, assembly GCF_028888695.1. Classification (NCBI taxonomy): domain Bacteria; kingdom Bacillati; phylum Bacillota; class Bacilli; order Caryophanales; family Bacillaceae; genus Bacillus; species Bacillus methanolicus. The sequence continues at coordinate 377,683 of NZ_PNFF01000002.1, forward strand.
CAGGTATGATTGTATGCCGGCAGCCATGAAGCCGGTCCACTCCGTCAATGCGAATAACGTCCGTTCCGGCACCTTTAATTTTCGCGCCCATATTGGTCAGCAAAGTTGCTACATCAATGATTTCCGGTTCCTTTGCGGCATTTTCAATGATCGTCCGTCCCTTTGCGCGGACAGCAGCAAGCATAATATTTATGGTTGCCCCTACACTGACAACATCCAAATAGATACGCGCTCCCTTTAGTTCATCGGCTCGCAAATAGATGGCACCCTGCTCATTTGTAACCTTTGCCCCGAGCGCTTCGAATCCTTTAATATGCTGGTCGATCGGGCGCGGCCCCAGATAGCACCCGCCGGGTAAACCAATTACTGCTTTATTAAAGCGGCCCAGCATGGCACCCATTAGATAATAAGAAGCTCTCAGCTTTTTCACTTTTCCATTCGGCAACGGCATAGAAATCATGGAAGACGGATCAACAGTCATCTCATTATTAGCAAATTCAACTTTCCCGCCAATTTCTTCAAGCAAAGCCTTTAAAATTTGAACATCTGAAATATCAGGCAAACCTTCAATGGTTACAGGCGAATCAGCTAAAATTGTTGCGGGAATCAATGCAACTGCACTGTTTTTTGCACCGCTAATACGAACAGTTCCTTTTAACGGATAACCGCCTGCGATCTTTAGCTTTTCCATTCGTGACTCCCTTCTGCCTTGCTTTACACTTATTATCATATTTTTCCAACACAATAAGGTATATTTCGACAGTTTGTCCTATTTTATAGTTTACACGAAATGACGGAATTACATGTATGGATATCCAAAAAAATTTTATTAAAAAATTTTTCCTGATCGGATCGACTGTTGACCGCATTCTAAAATCTTATTGCCCGCGTTTTTTCCAATCCGCTAAAAAGGCTTCAATCCCTTTATCTGTTAATGGATGTTTAAATAATTGAAGGAAAACTTTGTAAGGTAAAGTCGCAATATGCGCCCCTCTTAGCGCCGCTTCGGTCACATGCTGCGGATGGCGAATGGATGCCGCAATGATTTCAGTATGAATCTTGTGAACCGCAAAAATTTGAGCTATTGTCGATATTAACTCAAGACCGTTATGTCCTATGTCATCCAATCGTCCTAAGAAAGGAGACACATATGTTGCACCTGCACGTGCAGCAAGCAAAGCCTGGTTGGCACTGAAAATAAGGGTCACGTTTGTTTTAATTCCTTCTTTTGACAATGCATGAACTGCTTTCAAGCTTTCCGCGGTCATCGGAACTTTCACTGTGATATTCGGAGCAATCGCAGCCAGCTCTTTTCCTTCTTTGATCATTCCTTCCGCATCAAGAGCAAGTACCTCAGCACTGACAGATCCGGGAACAAGCTCTGCAATTTCACGCAGCCGGTCATGAAACTTAACATTCTTTTCTTTTGCAACAAGTGATGGATTTGTAGTTACACCTGATAAAATTCCTAAAGAATGAACCTCGCGAATTTCATCTATGTTGGCTGTATCAATAAAAAATTTAATAATGACTCCTCCTTTATTTCTCTGGATGCTGTTCTCAGTCATTAGTTTTCATACAATATATTATATTACCTTACGTTTTTATAAAAACATTTTACACTACCCGTTCCAAAAGTATTCGACGAAATTTTTAAACATGTAAAAATGAATTGAAACCGCCTTAAAAAAGGCGGTTTCAAGCTTTTATAATCTGGGCGTTTTCTTCGGTTTGCGCTTTGCCGGAAGAACCGAATTCGCGCATTTTGCCGATGACCGTTTCTTTAATCGCATCGCGGGCAGGGCCTAAATACTTGCGCGGATCGTACATATTTGGATTTTCTGCAAGAACTTCACGGACTTTTTTTGCGGAAGCAATTTGGTTCTCTGTATTAACATTAATTTTTGCAGTACCAAGGGAAATCGCTCTTTGAATATCTTTTGTCGGAATTCCGGTGCCGCCGTGCAATACTAGAGGAACACCGGTAATTTTTCCAATTTCCTCCATTTCCTTGAAGCCAAGATTCGGCTCCCCTTTATAAGGACCGTGGACAGAACCCAATGCAGGAGCAAGACAATCGATTCCTGTACGTTTTACAAGTTCTTCACACTCTTTTGGATCTGCGTAAATAACTCCGTCTGCTATTACGTCATCCTCTTGACCGCCAACTGTTCCAAGCTCAGCTTCAACAGAAACGCCTCTCGCATGAGCATATTCTACTACTTTTTTAGTCACTTCTACATTCTCTTCAAAAGGATGATGGGAAGCATCGATCATAACGGAAGTAAAACCTGCATCGATCACTTCTTTACATTTTTCGAAACTTGAACCGTGATCAAGGTGAATCGCTACCGGAACGGTAATTTTATAATCTTCCATTAATCCTTTAACCATGTTGACAACGGTTTTAAAACCGCCCATGTAGCGGCCGGCTCCTTCAGAAACGCCTAAAATAACAGGGGACTTTTCTTCTTCTGCAGCCAGAAGAATGGCTTGAGTAAACTCAAGATTGTTTAAGTTAAATTGGCCTACAGCGTAGCCTTCTGCTTTTGCTTTATTCAGCATTTCAGTCATTGAAACTAAAGGCATTTTTCTTCCTCCTCATAGGGGATCGTTTCATTTTAACCATATGATCCATATTAAGTTTTTCCTGCATCGAATTTGAATATGTACCTTTTGAAACTCAGTCAAAACGAAAGGACGATCCTTCAAAATTTCACTTGTATCATACCAAAAAGAAAATAGAAATGCTATTAAACATTTGCTTTTTTCAAATTATTTAAATATTCAATTAAATGCAATCGCTGACATCTGTTTAGTTTGTCGAAATCGGTATATATTTTTTTACTGCCGCACGAATATCATCAATGTCAAACGGCTTGGCAAAATGAGTGAGAGCACCCAATTCTTTTGCTTCCTGAATCATATCCAATTCTCCGTATGCAGTCATAATAATGACTCTGATGTCAGGGTCAATGACTTTTATTCTTTTTAAAATTTCGATTCCATCCATTCCGGGAATTTTCATATCTAAAAGGACTAGATCCGGGGAGTACTTGGTGACAATTTCAAGAGCGTGGACTCCGTTGGCGGCCTGGTATGTATCATACCCTTCTTTTTGCAGAACTTCATTTAGAAGTATTCGTATACCAAACTGATCATCGACAATTAGCACTTTTCCTTTCATAAACTCACCTTCCCATTATCTATTTTTTCCCCTGTCTTATAATGATAGCGATTTGTTGGCGGATATATATGTATACTTTCACTAGATATATTCTACTTTCTTTCTGATGATTCCTGCCTTTTTATTTGGTTATTTTTTCTTATCGGATTCAAATTTTACCCTGTCTTAAAAAAATTTTATAATGAAATAGTATTTCTTATGAACTTGGATATGATGGAGGCGAATACAATTGCTAAAAATGTTTTCTACCCAATTAACAGGGCTTTTTAATAGAATTCATGACAAGGAAGAATTCTCAATTGAGGATGGCGCCCGCCTGCTTGCCCAAGCAGCTGTCGGCGATGGATCTATTTATATTTGCGGATTAAAAGAAATGGCTGCTGTTGAAGCGGAAGCGACAGAGGGTGCTGAACCTTTGATTTCTGCAAAAAAATGGACTGCACTTGATGATATACAAGATACGGATCGAGTTCTGCTGCTATCCCGCTTTTCCCAAGACAAGGAAGCTGTTGAGATCGCACGGGCTTTATCCGAAAAACACATTCCTTTCGTTGCGGTTTCGACTGCTGTAGAAAACGACAGTGACGATTTAACGAGCCTTGCGGATATTCATATCGATTTAAGGCTTGTAAAAGGTTTGCTTCCTGATGAAAAAGGCGGCCGGTTTGGCTACCCATCGTCGATCGCTGCGTTATTTGTTTACTTCGGGCTTAAATTTACGATCGATGAAATCATTGGTGAATATGAATGATGTTTGATAACGAAGGTTTATGATTTATGTGGAAGGTTTATGAATAAGGATAAAGCCTCTTGAACGCGGCTGACGGATCATAATTGAGGATGAAGGCTCGTAAATGCGGCTGACGGATCATGATTGAGGATGAAGGCTTATATTTTTGAACGAGGGCTCATATGTTCGAACAAAAGCTCATAAATTCAAACGAAGGCTCATAATTGGTTCAGACAATTATAGTAACCTAGCAAGACAAGCACAAAGTATTGATTTTTTTTTAAAAAACCCCCCGGAATTTCATCTTCCGGGGGGTTTTTCGATTAATTTTCTGCCGCTTTTAAAGATGCTTCAATAAAATCGCGGAATAACGGCTGCGGACGGGTCGGCCGTGATGTAAATTCCGGATGAAATTGAGATGCAACAAACCATGGGTGGTCTTTAATTTCGATAATTTCTACTAAGCGGCCGTCAGGGCTGGTGCCTGAGAATACGAATCCGGCCTCCTCCATTGTCTCGCGGTAATGGTTGTTAAATTCATAGCGGTGGCGATGGCGTTCGTAAATAACTTCGTCTTGATACGCCTTGTAAGCTTTCGTATTTTCAGAGAGCTTGCATGGGTACAGGCCGAGGCGAAGTGTTCCGCCAAGGTCTTCAATATCCTTTTGTTCAGGAAGCAAGTCAATGATCGGATGCTTTGTATCAGGATCAATTTCAGAGGAATGTGCTCCTTCCAGGCCAAGAACATTGCGGGCAAATTCAACGGATGCCAGCTGCATTCCAAGGCAAATGCCGAAGAACGGCTTTTTCTGTTCGCGGGCATATTGGATTGCGAAAATTTTTCCATCAATACCGCGGTTACCGAATCCACCCGGTACTAAAATTCCGTCCGCATCATTCAGAAGCTCTTGTACATTTTCAGCAGTGACTTCTTCTGAATTGATCCATTTAATTTCCACTTCCGCATCAAAGTAATAGCCTGCATGTTTCAAAGCTTCGACAACGGAAAGATAAGCATCCTGCAGTTCAACATATTTTCCGACTAGTGCAATTTTCGTTTTCCGAGAAAGATTTGTTACCCGTTCCACGAGCTGGATCCACTCGGTCATGTCCGCTTCGCCGCACTCAAGCTTTAAGTGTTCACATACGATTTTATCCATGTTCTGCTCTTGAAGTGCCAACGGTATGGAATAAAGCGTATCTGCATCCCGGCACTCGATGACCGCCTTCGGATCAATATCGCAGAACAATGCAATTTTATCTTTCATATCTTGCGAGATCGGCATTTCAGTACGCACAACAATCACATTTGGCTGGATTCCGAGGCTGCGCAATTCTTTTACGCTGTGCTGGGTCGGTTTTGTTTTCATTTCACCGGCTGCTTTAATATAAGGAACGAGTGTACAATGTATATACATGACATTGTCCCTGCCGACATCACTTTTCATCTGGCGGATCGCTTCCAAGAACGGCAACGATTCAATGTCTCCGACTGTTCCGCCGATTTCGGTGATCACAACGTCTGCATTCGTTTCGCGGCCTGCGCGGAAAACACGTTCTTTAATTTCGTTCGTGATGTGAGGAATGACTTGAACGGTTCCGCCCAAATAGTCGCCTCGGCGTTCCTTTTTCAAAACGGCTGAATAGATTTTCCCGGTCGTAACGTTGCTGTATTTATTTAAATTGATATCAATGAAACGCTCATAATGGCCTAAATCAAGATCCGTTTCAGCTCCGTCATCCGTTACAAACACTTCCCCATGTTGGTAAGGGCTCATCGTCCCCGGATCGACGTTTATATAAGGATCAAATTTTTGAATGGTTACTTTTAAACCGCGGTTTTTCAGCAGCCGCCCTAATGAAGCTGCCGTAATTCCCTTTCCAAGTGACGACACAACGCCGCCTGTTACAAAAATATACTTTGTCATGTGTGTATTCCCCCTCTTAAACAGTTTGTGCATTATGCCTTCTCTTTAAAGGCTTAATCAGTAAAAAATTAATTTAAAAACAGGGAAAACGATTCATTAAAAGCTTTTATAAAAAAATAAAAACGCTCCGCCTACATTTTGTAAGGGAGCGTTTTACCGCTTTATTTTAAGACCGTTCCTAATTTATAGAGCCCAAAAAAGATTGTACAAGCCTTGTCGAAAAAAGTCAAGCTGATTATAAATCCTCTTCGTCCTCCAGATCTTCTAACTCATCATCGAGCAGCTCTTCTTCTTCATCGAGGTCATAATCATCCTCGTCATCTATTATATCACTTTCGTCATCATCTTCGTCTAAGGCGTCTAAGTCTTCATCAATTAAATCGTCGTCAAGAAGATCCTCGTCCTCATCTTCTTCAAACGCATCGATATCATCGTAATCAATTTCGTCTTCATCGATGTCGTCATAATCATCGACATCAAGATCATCATCAAGAGCCTTTTTCGCTTTTTTCTTCTTAGGCTTAACAGTTGTAATCGTTTCATCCTCAGTCTGGTCTATAGGATACCAAACACGAAGCCCCCACCGGTTTTCTCCAAGTGAAATAAACCGGCCGTCTATGTTCATATCTGTATAGAATTGCGCCAATTTCGCTCTTACTTCTTCTTCACTAAGGCCAAGAAGCTGCGAAACTTCATCTACAATGTCTTTAAATGGAACTGCTTGTTTCTTTTCATTCAACAGTTCATAAGCAATTTCAATGAAAGACATTTCTTTCAATTCCTCTTTTGAGTATTGGTTCAGACTCAATATCGGCACTTCCTTTCTCTATATCAAGCCACTATAAAGGGCTTCATCCCTTTATTGGCAAGTATTTCCCAAAATACATATTCTTCATTATAAACAAATTCCTCCTGTTTATGCTAGTTCTATCTTCTATTTCTCACACTTTTTTCGTTTATAAAATCATTATTTGTTAATGATCGGTCTGTTTCCGTTTCATCCGGGCGTTTGGAAAGCTGGTTAAAAGCTAAACTGAAGAAAAAAATCGATAAAATGAAAAAGGATATGGCGCCTAACTGACGCTGGTAAAGATAATATAATGCACCTAAGGCACCGATAATTGAAATGATGAAAAAAAATGATTTCAAATTGGTCACATCCTGTATCTTCATCTTCCTATGATGGCCGTTTTTAAAGCCCCAGCTTCCATATAGTTTGATTATAATGGAAAGTGTGCCAATTTGAAAAATCTTTATATACAAAAATGGCTTATAAACATAAGCCATTTTTTTATGAAGATTACATATTTCTGCGATATTGTCCTCCAACTTCGTAGAGAGCTCGGGTGATTTGGCCGAGGCTGGCCACTTTGACTGTTTCCATCAGCTCCGCAAAGATATTTCCTCCGCTTACGGCTGTTTGCTTCAAGCGGTTAAGCGCCTCGGCTGCGCGGTCTTTATTTCGTTCTTGGAATGAACGGAGGTTTTGGATTTGCAGCTCTTTCTCTTCTTTCGTTGCCCGCGCCAATTCCATGTTGTTAAGCTCATCTTCTGATGGCGGATTCGGATTTACATACGTATTCACGCCGATGATCGGCAGTTCTCCTGAATGTTTTTTCATTTCATAATACATCGATTCATCCTGGATTTTCCCGCGCTGATACTGGGTTTCCATCGCACCGAGAACCCCGCCGCGGTCGTTCAGGCGGTCGAACTCCTGAAGGACTGCTTCTTCCACTAGGTCTGTCAGCTCTTCAATAATAAATGACCCTTGAAGAGGATTCTCATTTTTCGTTAATCCATGTTCTTTTGTAATGATCATCTGGATGGCCATCGCCCGGCGAACCGATTCTTCTGTCGGAGTTGTAATCGCCTCGTCATAAGCATTTGTATGAAGCGAGTTGCAGTTGTCATGAAGTGCCATTAGTGCCTGAAGAGTTGTCCGAATATCATTAAAATCAATTTCCATGGCATGCAGCGAACGGCCCGATGTCTGGACATGGTACTTCAATTTCTGGCTTCTTTCATTCGCCCCGTATTTATCTCTCATCACAATTGCCCAAATTCGGCGCGCTACCCGGCCAATTACTGAATACTCCGGATCAAGTCCATTTGAAAAGAAGAACGATAAGTTTGGTGCAAAGTCATCGATCTTCATCCCGCGGCTCAAATAATATTCGACATACGTAAACCCGTTCGCAAGCGTAAACGCCAGCTGGGTGATCGGATTGGCCCCTGCTTCGGCTATATGATAGCCGGATATAGACACCGAATAGTAATTTCGCACCTTATGATCAATAAAGTATTGCTGAATATCTCCCATCATTCTTAATGCGAACTCTGTTGAGAAAATACATGTATTTTGTCCTTGATCTTCTTTTAAAATATCGGCTTGAACCGTTCCCCTGACTGCTTGCAAAGTCATTGCTTTCACTTGTTCATATTCTTCGCCGGTCAGCTTTCGTCCAAGTTCTGCTTCTTTCTTTTCTATTTGCTGTTCGATCGCTGTATTCATAAACATGGCTAAAATAATCGGCGCCGGACCGTTGATTGTCATCGAAACAGATGTCGACGGATGGCATAAATCAAAACCGGCATAGAGCTTTTTCATATCATCAAGGGTACAGACATTGACACCGCTTTCACCGACTTTACCGTAAATATCCGGCCGGTAGTCCGGATCCTCGCCATAAAGGGTGACGGAATCAAAAGCGGTGCTTAAGCGCTTTGCCGGGTCATCTTTTGACAAGTAATGGAAACGGCGGTTTGTCCGTTCAGGTGTTCCTTCGCCGGCAAACTGGCGTTTCGGGTCTTCTCCCTGGCGTTTAAATGGAAAAACACCGGCCGTATACGGGAATGACCCGGGAACATTTTCACGGTAAACCCACCTTAAAATCTCTCCGTAATCTTTGTATTTCGGAAGTGCAACCTTCGGAATCTCTAATCCTGAAAGGCTCTTTGTTTTTAACTCTGTAACGATTTCTTTATCACGGATTTTCGCAACGAACTTGTCGGCAGAGTATTTTTCTTTCAGCTGTTCCCACTCAAGTAAAATCTTCTTTGATTCCGGTGAAAGCTTAGACTCAATGTCTTCTTTCAGTGCTTCAAGAGACGAGAGAATTTCACCATTTGTTTCCCGTTCCTTCAACGCTTCAATGGCACCCTCCACTTGGAACAAGCGGCGGGCAAATGCAACTTGCTCTTCCGCTTTTTTATGATAGTTTCGAACCGTTTCGGTAATTTCCCGCAAATAATAGCGGCGTTCGTTAGGAATAATGACATTTTGCTTTTCGACATGCGCTTCTTTTGAGAAGGATGTCGACCAATTCGTTCCTGCTTTTTCATTGATTTTTTCAATCAATGCCGTAAAAAGCGCATTTGTTCCGGGATCGTTAAATTGGCTCGCAATCGTCCCGTATACAGGCATTTCCGAATAATCTTTGTCAAACAGCATGCGGCTTCGCTGATACTGTTTTTGCACTTGGCGCTTCGCGTCCTCTGAACCTTTCTTCTCAAACTTGTTAATCACAATTAAGTCCGCATAGTCAATCATGTCGATTTTTTCAAGCTGTGACGGCGCTCCGAATTCACTTGTCATAACATAAATGGAAACGTCGCATATTTCGGTAATTTCCGCATCTCCCTGTCCGATTCCGCTTGTTTCAACAATAATTAGGTCGAAGCCGGCTGCTTTTACAACAGAAATCGCATCTTTAATGGCTAATGACAGCTCATTTTTTGATTTCCTCGTTGCCAGGCTCCGCATATAGACGCGCGGTGAAAAAATGGCATTCATGCGGATCCGGTCTCCGAGAAGAGCGCCGCCCGTTTTTTGTTTAGTAGGGTCGACGGATAAAATGGCTATTCTTTTCTCGGGAATTTCATTGAGGAATCGGCGGATCAGTTCATCGGTTAAGGAGCTTTTTCCGGAGCCGCCAGTTCCGGTAATCCCGACGACAGGGGCGGATTTTTCCAGTGATTTCACTTTTTCCATTACCGACTCAACGGCCGCAGCTGTTTCTTTCTGAATGCTGACATGCTGTTCGGCAAGTGTGATCAGCTTGGAAACAGCGTTCACCTCGCCGGTTTGAAGTTTTTCGACATAGCCTGCCGCATCAAGAGTGACCGTCGGAAAATCACATTCTTTTAACATGAGTTCAATCATGCCTTGAAGGCCAAACCGGCGTCCGTCCTCAGGCGAAAAAATTTTTGCAATCCCATATTCGTGAAGTTCTTTTATTTCGCGGGGAATAATGACACCGCCCCCGCCTCCGTATATGCGAATGTGGGAAGCACCTTTTTCTTTTAACAAATCGTACATATACTTAAAATATTCGACATGCCCCCCTTGGTAAGAGGAAACGGCAATTCCTTGGACATCTTCCTGAATAGCGGCATTCACTACCTCTTCAACAGACCGGTTATGGCCAAGGTGTATGACTTCTGCTCCGCCGGCCTGCAGAAGCCTTCGCATAATATTAATGGAGGCATCGTGGCCGTCAAATAAGCTTGAGGCAGTAACAAAACGAATGTGATGCTTTGGCTTATACATGCTTCTCTACCCCCTGTTCGTTTAAGCAGATCCCTTTAAAAAGCAATTCCGTTTGCAATTCAATGTACTCTTCGAGAGTGTAAATTTTTTGAAGCGCCCAGCGGCGGAATCCCCACATCTGCCCCTGAACGAAAATATTGTGAGCAATCATTTGCACCTGCTTTTTTGTCAGTACCAGTTCCCCGTTTTCCACACATCGATTGATGACATCTTCAAACATGCCGACCATTTCAATTTCTTTTTTCAGCACATATGGAAGCGCATCTTTTGAGAGTGATTTCGCTTCCTGGTACATAACAAGCACTTCATCCTGCATGTCATCCATGACTCGAAAGTAATTTGCAATTCCACGCTTTAAGCTTTCCAGTGTACCCTGACTCGTATCAAGGTCTTTTTGAAGGCGCTCCCGCACTTGATCATAGATGCTGTCACAGACAAGGTATAACACATCTTCCTTCGTCCGAATGTATTCATATAGCGTACCGATGCTGAATCCGGCTGCTTTCGCTATCTCCCTTGTTGTTGTGCGGTGAAACCCTTTTTGTTTAAAAAGGCTGACAGCACCTTTAATCATTTGATTGCGTCGTTTATTAACAAGGCTCTCATCTTTGACAGAAGCATGCACTTCACGTTTTTCCATTGTCTTTTTACCGCCTTTACAAAAAAGGAATTTTGTACACTTTTTAAGTACTATTTTGTCAGCATCCGGGAAATAACAAGACGCTGAATTTCCTGGGTTCCCTCGTATATTTGTGTAATCTTCGCATCACGCATAAAGCGTTCAACCGGATAATCCTTCGTATATCCATATCCTCCAAAGATTTGGACTGCTTCGGTTGTCACTTTCATCGCTGTATCACCCGCAAACAGCTTTGACATCGCCGATTCTTTTCCGTATGGAAGGCCGGCGGACTCAAGCCATGCCGCCTGATAGGTTAATAGTCTTGCCGCTTCAATACTCGTTGCCATATCGGCCAGCTTAAAGGCGATCCCTTGGTGAGCGGCAATCGGACGGCCGAACTGATGGCGCTCTTTCGCATATTCAATGGCAGCATCCAATGCTCCTTGAGCAATGCCGACTGCTTGGGCTGCGATGCCGTTGCGGCCGCCGTCAAGGGTCATCATTGCGATTTTGAAGCCTTCTCCTTCCCGGCCGAGAAGGTTTTCTTTCGGAACCTTGCAATCTTCAAAAATAATCTCGGTTGTTGGGGACGAACGGATTCCGAGTTTCTTTTCTTTTTTGCCGACTGAAAAGCCGGGGAAGTCTTTTTCAATAATAAAAGCGCTTGTTCCCTTATGTTTCATTGATGGATCGGTAAGGGCAAAGACGACATAAATATCTGCTACACCACCGTTTGTTATGAAAATTTTCGAACCATTTAATACGTAATGGTCCCCTTCAAGGCGGGCCGTTGTTTTCATCGCGCCGGCATCGGAACCGCTTCCGGGCTCTGTCAGTCCATAAGCGCCGATTTTTTCTCCCTGTGCCATCGGCCGCAAGTATTTTTGTTTTTGCTCTTCAGTGCCAAATTTGTAAATCGGCCAACATGCAAGGGAAGTGTGGGCAGATAATGTGACCCCTGTAGAAGCGCACACCCTTGATAATTCTTCCACTGCAATACAATACGCCAAATAATCGCCGCCGATTCCGCCGTATTCTTCCGGCCACGGAATTCCGGTTAAGCCGAGCTCGGCCATTTTATCAAAAATCTCCCGGTCAAACCGTTCTTCTTCATCCCGTTCAGCCGCTGTTGGCGCTACTTCATTATTTGCAAAATCGCGGACCATTTTTCGAATCATTTCATGTTCTTCCGAAAGTTGAAAGTTCATGTCCTTATCCCCCGTTTCCTGTTTTACAGCTGTTTGCTGATAACAAGCCGCTGAATCTCGCTTGTTCCTTCATAAATTTCCGTTATTTTGGCATCACGGAAATACCGTTCAACAGGATAATCTTCCGTATAGCCGTAGCCGCCAAAAATTTGAATCGCTTCCGTTGCCGCTTCAACAGCTGTTTTTGAAGCAAACAGCTTGGCCATTGAAGCTTCTTTTCTGCATTGTTTTCCTTTCTGCCTTAAGTCGGCTGCCCGATAGATTAATAGTTTTGCAGCTTCGACATTTGTTGCCATATCTGCAAGCTTAAAAGCGACGCCTTGCTGCGCGGCAATCGGACGGCCGAACTGGTGCCGCTCTTTTGCATAGCCTGTTGCGGCCTCAAGTGCGGCCTCTGCAATTCCGAGTGCTTGGGCCGCAATGCCGATCCTGCCGGCATCGAGGTTTGCCATTGCAATGTTAAAACCTTCCCCTTCTTTTCCAAGCAGGTTTTTTGCGGAGATGCGCATATCTTCAAACGTAAGTTGAACGGTTCTTGAACCATGGAGCCCCATTTTATGTTCGTCTTTGCCGACAATAAATCCGGGCGTTCCTTTTTCAACAATGAACGCAGAGATCCCTTTCTTACCTGCCTCAAGGTTGGTTGTGGCAAACACAATATAAACATCTGCTTCGCCGCCATTTGTAATAAAAATTTTTGAACCGTTGATCATATAGTCGTCTCCATCTCTCACTGCCCTGGACTTGAGGCTTGCGGCATCGGAGCCTGCGCCCGGTTCTGTGAGGCAAAATGCCCCTAAATATTCGCCTGAAGCCAATTTCGGCACATACTTTTGCTTCTGTTCTTCCGTTCCGAAATAAAGGATCGGAATTGTGCAGACAGACGTGTGGACAGACAGGATGGCACCTACGGCTGCACTTACTTTTGACAGTTCATGAATGGCAATAATATAGGATGTAAAATCCATATCCGCACCGCCGTATTGTTCCGGCACAGGTATGCCCATTAAACCAAGTTCACCCATTTTTTTAAGGATGCCGCGCGGGAATTCTCCCTTTTCCATGTTTTCAACAAATGGCGCGATTTCGCTTTGGGCAAAATCACGGACCATTTTTCTCATCATTTCTTGCTCTTCCGTAAATCTCAGGTTCATATTTTGATCCTCCTGATGAAAAAAAAACATTCATTTGCTATTCCGTCTGAACGTGGAGTAAACTTTCCTTCGATGTTATTCGTATACATAGAAACCGCGGCCTGTTTTCTTGCCGAGCCAGCCTGCTTTTACATATTTCCGAAGCAGCGGACAAGGCCGGTATTTATCGTCTCCAAATCCTTCGTGAAGAGTTTCCATAATATACAGGCACGTATCAAGGCCTATGAAATCAGCAAGCGCAAGCGGCCCCATCGGGTGATTCATGCCCAGTTTCATCACTTCATCGATCGCTTCCTTTGTGGCTACCCCTTCGTACAATGTATAAATCGCTTCGTTGATCATCGGCATCAGCACACGGTTTGAAACAAATCCCGGAAAGTCATTTACTTCGACCGGAACTTTATTTAACGTTTTCGTGATGTCTTCAATTGTTTGATAAACCTCATCCGCTGTCGCCAGCCCGCGGATAATTTCAACAAGCTTCATAACCGGCACAGGGTTCATGAAATGCATGCCGATCACTTTTTCCGGCCTCTTCGTCGCCGCGGCAATCTCCGTTATTGGGAGCGAAGAAGTATTGCTTGCAAGAATCGTGTGTTCTTGGGCGATCCCATCTAGTTGGGCAAAGATTTTTGTCTTAATTTCCATGTTCTCTACTGCCGCTTCGATTACAAGATCGGCGTCTTTCGCATCGTGAAGGTCTGTGGAAACTTGAATGTTTCCAAGAATCTCTTCTTTTTTCTCTTTTGACATGCGGCCTTTTTCTACTTGGCGGGAAAGGTTTTTATTGATCACTCCAAGGCCGCACTCGACAAATTCCTGTTTTACATCATGTAAAATGACGCTATAGCCTGACTGGGCGCATACTTGGGCAATTCCTGAGCCCATTTGGCCTGCACCGACGACCATGATTTTTTTTACGTTCACTGCTTTTCCTCCTCTAAAATCAAACCTTTGGCACTCCTAAGATCGATTCCGGCATCACCTTATGTTTCATTGCTGCTTCGGAACTTCGATCATCACAGCGTCACCTTGGCCGCCGCCCGAGCAAATGGCTGCGATTCCGATTCCTCCGCCGCGGCGTTTCAACTCATGCATTAATGTGATCATGATGCGGGCTCCGCTGGCGCCAATCGGATGGCCGAGTGCAATTGCACCGCCGTTTACATTTACTTTTTCAGGATCGACATTTGCAATTTTTCCGCTTGCAAGAGCAACAGCTGCAAACGCTTCATTGATTTCAAATAAATCAATATCCTCTATCAATTTTCCGGTTTTCTTTAGCAATTGTTGAATGACAAGACCAGGTGTTTTCGGAAAATCCTTCGCTTCCACCGCAACGGCTGCATGTCCCAAAAGATAAGCTTCCGGTTTTCTGCCTTCACGCTCGGCCCGTTCTTCGCTCATCAACACTAAAGCTGCCGCCCCATCATTGATACCGGGCGCATTCCCGGCTGTAATCGTTCCGTCAAAATCGAAAACAGGTGCGAGCTTTGCCAGTCTTTCCAATGAGGTGTCTTTTCTTGGAGACTCGTCGTTCTGCACAATTATAGGTTCGCCTTTTCTTTGGGGAACTTCCACCGGAACAATTTCCTCGGCGAGCTTTCCGGCTTCGATTGCGGCAATCGCGCGTTCATGGCTCCTGTAGGCCCATAGATCCTGTTCCTCGCGGCTGATTTCCATTTCTTTCGCCGTGCCGTTACCGTAAGTTCCCATATGAACGCCTGTAAAGCTGCAGGTGAGGCCGTCATGAATCATCAAATCCTTTACGGTAGAATCACCCATCCTGAATCCCCAGCGAGCTTTCGGCAATAAATAAGGAGCGTTGCTCATCGATTCCATACCTCCGGCAACAATCAGTTCTTCATCACCGGCGCGGATCATTTGGTCCGCAAGGGTAACGCTCCTCATTCCCGATGCACAGACCTTATTAATGGTCTCCGTTTTTACTTCCCATGGAATTCCTGCATAACGCGCCGCCTGTCTGGATGGGATCTGCCCCTGTCCTCCTTGTAAAACGGTTCCCATAATGACTTCATCAACCTCTTCCGGGTTCACGTTTGCCCGTTTCAGCGCTTCTTTAATGGCAATTCCCCCAAGTTCAGATGCTTTCAGGCTGCTAAGCGCTCCTCCCAATTTTCCAAAAGGTGTCCGGACTCCGCTTAAAATAACCGTTTTTCCCATTCCATTCCTCTCCTTTTATTTGCTTATTTATTTTAAAAAATCAAAAAACTTTAAACGAAATAAGGCTCATTTGTTTATGATTAGAGTTATGCTGAAATGATTAAGATGCCAGCAGGTTGGGCGACTGAACGCTCGCTCAATTTATGTGGAAAGAAAAAGGGTAAATCCTTTTTTATAAAATTGAAAGCGTTTACCTATGCTCTATTTTACTGTAAGAATAGTAGAAATCGAAACACTTTTTAAAAAATTATAGGATGTGTTTCAATTTCTACTTGAAAATTAAAATAGATTTTACGAAACGAGGGTTTGTTTTTCCCCGATCACAGCTTTTTCCAAGAGCTCTGCCACGTCATACGTATGAACGGTTTCTTCCACTTCTTTCGCTTTCGTTCCATCTGACAGCATAGTCAAACAGTAAGGACAGCCGGAGCTGATTACAGAAGGATTAACGGCTAAAGCCTGCTCTGTACGCGCGACATTAATTCGATGGCCTGTTTTTTCTTCCATCCACATTAAGCCTCCGCCGGCACCGCAGCACATGCCTGTTTCACGGTTGCGTTCCATTTCTACAAGCTTCACGCCCGGAATGGATTTTAAGATTTCCCGCGGCGGATCGTACACGTCATTATATCGGCCTAAATAACAGGAATCGTGGAATGTGATTGTTTCATTAACTTCATATTTCGGAACGAGCTTTCCTTCTTTCACGAGTTTTGCGAGCAGTTCCGTATGGTGGTAAACTTCTGCTTTAAGCCCGAAATCAGGATACTCGTTCTTAAAAATGTTGTAGGCATGCGGGTCGATCGTAACAATCTTTTTCACTTCATTCTTTTCGAATTCTTCGATATTTTTCGTTGCAAGCTCTTGGAATAAAAATTCATTTCCCAGACGCCGCGGCGTATCGCCGGAGTTCTTTTCCTTGTTGCCAAGGATGGCAAATTTTACACCTGCTTCATTTAACAGTTTGGCAAAAGAAAGAGCAATCTTCTGGCTTCTGTTATCATATGATCCCATGGAGCCGACCCAGAATAAGTATTCAAACTCTTCCCCTTCTTTTTTTAACTCTTTTACTGTAGGAATATAAACATCTTCGCGGGCTTCACGCCAGTCTTCGCGCTCTTTCCGGTTTAGCCCCCAAGGATTGCCTTGGCGTTCAATGTTTGTCATGGCACGCTGTGCATCTGCATCCATTTTTCCTTCGGTTAAAACAAGGTAGCGGCGAAGATCAATGATTTTATCAACATGTTCATTCATAACCGGACACTGGTCTTCACAGTTCCGGCAAGTTGTACATGCCCAGATTTCCTCTTCGGTAATGACATCGCCGATCAGGCTTGGATTGTAGGCCAACCCGGCCGCCGCTTCTTCTGCGCCTTTTCCGGCTGCCGCTAGCGCAAGCTGATTTCCTTGTGTATGCTTAAACGCAAATGTCGGCACCCACGGCTGCTTTGAAGTAACAGCTGCCCCATAATTTGTTAAGTGGTCGCGTAGTTTTACAATCAGGTCCATCGGGGAAAGCATTTTTCCCGTTCCTGTCGCCGGGCACATATTTGTACAGCGCCCGCATTCCACACAGGCGTAGAAATCAATCATTTGAAGCCGGGTAAAGTCTTCAATTTTTCCTACACCGAATGATTCCTGAGATTCGTCTTCAAAATCGATTTTTGTCAATTTTCCTTTTTTATCAAGGCGGTCAAAATAAACGTTTGCCGGCCCTGCAATCAAGTGGGCATGCTTTGATTGCGGTACATATACGAGGAATGCAAGCAAGAATAATAAATGAATCCACCAGGCGATATAAAATAAAACAACTGCACCGGTTGCTCCTGTCCACGAGAAGGCTTGGGCTATAATCGAAGCAACCGGCTCTGTCCAGCTTGGCTCATGTCCGTGCCAAATGATGTTCATGCCGTTGCCAAATAAAACAGAAAGCATTAATCCGCCGATAAACAGCAATACAATCCCTGATTTGAAACCTCTTTTTAGACGAACCAGCTTTTCAATGTAGCGGCGGTGAAAAGCCCATAGAACCGCTACTAAAATCATGAGCGTTACGATTTCCTGAAAAAATGTAAAACCGGAATACAGAGACCCGAGCGGCAAATGGGAACCCGGGTTTAATCCTTTCCAAATAAAATCAATTGCTCCGAATTGGACAAGTATAAATCCATAAAAAAACATGACGTGGATGGCGCCGCTTTTTTTATCTTTCAAAAGCTTTTTTTGACCGAATACATTCACCCAGATATTTTTAAGACGTTCCTTCACACGATTGTCAAATTCCGTCTTTTTTCCGAGCTTAATGAATGCAATTCTTGTCTTCACCACGTATACAAACAAACCGACAGCGTAAGCGGTTACAAGCAGGAATGCAATAAGGTTTACCCATAACAATGGGGTCATTATGTGCAGCGCTCCTTTCATCGAAGTTTCAATTGCTTCAAATAGTATCAGGTAATTTGGGGAAAATTTTATTGTTTTAAAATTTTCAGAATACATCTATAGTTCCATTATATAATGAATGAGCATTCAGTCAACCATTTTTTTAACTTCCCTCCGATTCAAAAATGAATAGGAATTCGTAATAGAGGAACGATTTTCGGCAACAATAAGAGAAATGAATTGAGGTGCAGATTCCATTGACTTTTATCATCATTAGTATTCTATTGATCATCATCTTATGGCTGATCATTGATTATACACTCGGAAGAAAAAATCACTTATCTCAGTTAGAACGGAGAACTTTTCCGATACGCGAAAGCAATATTCAAATTTTTACAAATGGACCCGAGCTTTTTCATGATTTATTTTCAGAATTGAAAGCCGCTAAACAGCATATTCATATTCTATTTTACATCGTGAAAAATGATCAATTCAGCCAAGAGTTTCTCACCATTTTAACAGAAAAGGCGAAAGCAGGCGTGGAAACCCGCCTTCTTCTTGACTGGGCCGGTAGCTTGACTATCTCACGTACAACGATACGTGATTTAAAAACAGCAGGAGTAAATTTTTCCTTTAGTCAAGTTCCAAAACTGCCCTTCCTTTTTTATTCTTCGCAGGTTAGAAACCACCGGAAAATTACAGTGATCGATGGAAAAATCGGTTATATCGGCGGTTTTAATATCGGAAAAGAATACATTAATAAAGATCCGAAGCTGAGCCCGTGGCGGGATTATCATTTAAAGGTGACTGGCGAGGGGGTTCATGACCTGCAAAGAGAATTTTTATTTGACTGGCGCGAGGCTGCAAAGACAGATTTGCTGTATAACACTGTCTATTTCCCTGACCTTTCAAAGGGCCCGTTTCGGCATCAGATTCTCCCGTCTGAAGGTATTTTTATTGAGGAAACCTATTCTGCGCTTATCCGAAAGGCGGAATCATCCATCATTATCGGAACGCCTTATTTTATTCCGAGCCCGCAGTTGTTCAGCGATTTAAGAAATGCATTAAAAAGAGGGATTTCCGTAACGATTCTTGTTCCGTTTAAATCGGACCATTTGCTTGTAAAGGAAGCTTCTTTTTTCTATTTTAGGAGGTTGATTAAGGAAGGAGCAAACGTCTATGAGTATATGAAAGGATTCTATCACGCAAAAGTCATCATCATTGATGATTGTATTTGTGATATTGGAACAGCAAACTTTGACAAACGAAGCCTTTTTTTAAATCATGAAATAAATTGTTATGTATTTAACAAAGTTTTTATCGACGAGGTAAAAGCAATCTTGCAAAAAGATATCCAAAATGCGAAAAAAATGGAGTTAAGCGATATATACAATATCAGGTTATGGGGAAAAATAAAAGAAATGGCAGCAATGTCGATTTCTCATTTTTTATAATACAATTGAGGGCGGGTCCGAGGAGTTTGGATCCGCCCTTTGTTTATTTTATTTTATTGCAAAACCCCCAATGACAGAAGTTTCACTTAATTTTATTGTAAGACTCCTACTGACAAAAGTTTCACTTAATAAAATTTCCCAGCCAAGGAGTGATCAGTTCAAAGGCTTTAAATCCAAGATAAATGCCGATAATGCCCATAACACCTGCAAGTGCAGGCGGCGCCGGAATCGGAAGCTTGAAGAGTGCAAAGATAAAACCGACTGCAAAGCCTGTAATTAATGATAAAATGATGATTTTCATGGTTACCTCCTTGATTAGACAATCTACTGTTATATTCACCAAAAAATTTGCTTTAATTTTTTCGCGGAAATACCATCTTTATTTTTACGGAAAATGGGATGACAGTCATTAAAAAAGCTCCCGTATTTGTACGAGAGCCTTTATTGAGCTTTGCTTTACATTTTTTCAGGTGCGGAAACTCCGATCAAAGCAAGGGCATTTTTCAACGTAATCTGAACTGCTTTGACAAGTGCAAGGCGCGCTTTTGTTGTCGTTTCATTTTCCGTATCAAGTACTTTTTCCGCGTTATAGAAGCTGTGGAATGCGGAAGCGAGATCAAAAATATAGTTGGTAATCCGGTGCGGCATCCGCTTTTGGGCGGCTTCTCCAACGGCTTGCGGGAACTCGCCGAGCTTTTTCAAAAGATCTGTTTCTTTTTCAGACTGAATAACAGAAAAATCAGCGTTCCGGTCAATTGTTAATCCTTGCTCTTCTCCTTGGCGCAGGATGCTGCAAATCCGGGCATGCGCATATTGAGCATAATAAACCGGGTTTTCATTCGATTGAGAAACAGCTAAATCCAAATCAAAATCCATATGCGTATCCGAGCTTCTCATCGCAAAGAAATAGCGCACAGCATCGAGGCCTACTTCTTCGACAAGTTCACGCATTGTAACTGCTTTTCCTGTCCGTTTACTCATTTTCATTTTTTCACCGTTCTTGTATAGGTGAACGAGCTGGATGATTTCCACTTCAAGAGCGTCACGGTCATAGCCGAGCGCCTCAATGGCGGCTTTCATGCGCGGGATATAGCCGTGATGGTCCGCGCCCCAGATGTTAATCAATTTTTCAAAGCCGCGCTCAAGCTTATCTTTATGGTATGCGATATCAGGAGTTAAATACGTGTACGAGCCGTCCTGTTTGATTAATACTCTGTCTTTGTCATCGCCAAGTTCTGTCGAACGGAACCATGTAGCTCCATCCTTTTCATAAATATGGCCGTTGTCTTTAAGCAATTTAAGTGCTTCATCAATTTTTCCGTTATGATAAAGAGAAGTTTCCGAATACCATACATCGAATTTTACGCGGAAATTCTCTAAATCATTTTTTAATTTCTCCATTTCGTACTTCAATCCGTATTCACGGAAAAAGTCAAAACGCTCTTTTTCATCGGCATTTACATACTTGTCGCCGAACTCTTCAGCTAATTTTTTGCCGATCTCAACGATGTCCTCGCCATAGTAGCCGTCTTCCGGCATGTCTTTTTCAATTCCAAGAGCCTGGAAGTAGCGGGCTTCGACCGAACGGGCCAGATTGTTAATTTGATTTCCGGCGTCATTAATATAATATTCACGGGAAACATCATAACCGGCCTTGTCTAAAATATTGCACAAAGAGTCCCCGACCGCTGCACCGCGGGCATGGCCTAAGTGAAGGTCGCCCGTCGGATTGGCCGAAACAAACTCGACCAAAATCTTTTGATTTCCGCCGACTGTTGTTTCCCCGTAAGCATCGCCTTTTTCAAGGATTGTAGGAATCAAGTCCGTCAAATAGCTATTATTCATGTAAAAATTAATAAAACCCGGTCCGGCAATCTCGATTTTTTCAATCGATGCTTTTGAACGGTCAAAATGGGAAACTAATTGTTCCGCTATCATTCTCGGCGCTTTTTTTGCAATCCGAGCAAGCTGCATCGCCATATTTGTAGAATAGTCGCCATGTGACTTTTCCTTCGGCACTTCTAAAATGACTTCAGGGATCTCGTCAGGAGCAGCAAGATTCGCTTTTAATACAGCCGCTTTAATTTCTTCCTTTAATTTGCTTTGGACTTGCTCGACTATGTTCATTATTCATTCCTCCTCATATCGGATTGTCATATGATATGTACCCGAGTCTTGGCCTTGCATTTGCAAATCGTAAACAAGCTCAAGGGAACCGGTATTATTATATAGTGATTGGTTTATTCTTTTGGTAGAAGCAGAAGTTTGCAGGACTCCATAAGGCGTTTCGTATGTTCCGGCAAACGTTTTTTGCTCTTGGAACCTCATTCTCATTTTAACAGCTCCGCTTCTTAAAATGAGGACTTCCTGTCCGGATATTTTTACGGTTGTGTTAATTCGGCCTTCTTCCAATACTTCTTCATATTGCAAAAAGGAGCTTTCGCCTTTTTGATAATATCGCCCAAATGTAATAAGTTCAAAAGTTTCTTTATTTCCATCTTGGTGAATTTCAGTTTTTATCTTAATTTTAACAGGCATTTGTTCCGCTGGACGAAGTGGCAACGGCAACACTTCCTTTTAATTGTTGTAAAGAGAATGAGTATGAGTTTCTCCCTGTGTTCAATGGTTTGCATCTATTATAACCTTTTTAGTATAAATATTCTGTCGTGAAAGTGCAAGAAAGCGGGGGTATTATGTACTGCAATATATAAAAAGAACCGGACTGCTGACTCCGGTCGTTTTTAGATATATTGGAATGGAAGCTTATAAGCTCATAAACGTGGGCGACGGCTCATTTATCGGAATGAGAGCTCATATATCGGAATAAAGGCTCATATATCGGAATGACGGCTCATTTGTTGAAATAAAGGCTCATATCTCGAAATAAGGGCTCATTTTTCGAAATAAAGGCTCATATCTCGAAATAACGGCTCATTTTTCGAAATAAAGGCTCATAAATTAAAATAACAGCTCATAACCTACCCTTGATCATGATTCAGAACGAGTAAACCCCTCAACTTTTAGCAAATACGCCTTGCTGAATGATCAAATCTAAAACTTTCCTATCTTTTTTCAGATCGATGCCAGGCCCCTATCGTACATTAACGCTTTAACGCATTGAGGGCCTGACCCTCATCACGTTAACGCTTTAAAGCGGTGCGGGCCAGACCCTCAATACATGAAGTTTTATTTAATCCAGCCTAGTATCATTTCTCTTATTAGTTTGCTTGCTGTATTGGCTGTTTGTTCAGATGGGTCGTAAATAGGGGCGACTTCCACGAGATCTGCGCCTACTACTTTTACATCTGAATGAGCAATTTCATGAATGGAAGCGAGCAGCTCTCTTGAAGTAATTCCGCCGGCATCAACTGTTCCTGTTCCCGGAGCATGAGCCGGGTCGAGTACGTCAATATCAATGGTGACATATACAGGGCGACCGGCAAGTTTCGGCAATATTTCTTTTAAAGGCTTATGAACTTCAAATTTTGAAATATGCATCCCGACTTGTTTCGCCCATTCGAACTCTTCTTTCATTCCGGAACGAATCCCGAATGAAAAAATATTTTGCGGACCGATTAAATCCACTGCTTTGCGAATTGGCGTGGAGTGGGAAAGAGGTTCCCCTTCATAATGTTCACGCAGGTCGGTATGGGCATCCATATGGATAACTGCAAGATCTGGATACTTTTTGTACATTGCTTTAATTACAGGCCAGGAAACGAGATGCTCCCCGCCCATCCCTAATGAGAACTTGCCATCTGCCAGCAATTTATCGACATATTCTTCGATAAGGTCAAGGCTTCTCTGTGCGTTTCCAAAAGGAAGCGGGATATCGCCGGCATCAAAATATTTTACCTCTTCGAGTTCCCGGTCTAAATATGGGCTGTATTCTTCAAGGCCAATTGATACTTCCCGGATGCGGGCAGGGCCGAACCGGGAACCGGGCCGGTAGCTGACCGTCCAGTCCATCGGCATTCCATATAACACTGCCTCGCTCTCCTCATAGCTCGGATGGCTCTTAATAAACACGTTGCCGGAATAAGCTTCATCAAAACGCATACTGCACCCTCCTAAACGGGGATTCCCCCGGTATTTTGCTTGGGCCAGGGCCCCAATCACACATTAACGCTTCACAGCACTGAGGGCCTGACCCGCACTACATTAACGCTTTAAAGTGGTGCAGGACTGTTCCCTCAGTTTTCACTCCATTATTTTGTTAGGTCGCTGACGAATTTTGGCAATACGAACGCCGCTTTATGGAGTTCTTTTGTGTAGTATTTCGTGTCAATGTCATGGAAGCGGTCTTCGCTTACTTCAAAAGGATCATATTTCTTAGATCCAAGTGTGAATGCCCACATGCCGCTTGGGTATGTTGGGATGTTGGCAATATATAGGCGTGTAATCGGGAAGATTTCTTTCACATCCCTTTGCACATTACGGATTAAATCTGCTTTAAACCAAGGGTTGTCAGACTGGGCTACAAAAAGACCGTCTTCTTTTAACGCTTTTGAAATTCCCGCATAGAAGCCCTTTGTAAATAAATTCACTGCTGGTCCAACAGGTTCAGTGGAATCGACCATAATCACATCGTATTCATTTTCACTGTTGGCAATGTGCATAAAACCGTCATCAACTTTCACTTCAACGCGCTCATCATCAAGCTTTCCGGCAATCTCCGGCAAGTATTTCTTTGAATACTCAATTACTTTGCCGTCAATTTCAACAAGAGTCGCTTTTTTCACGCTCGGATGTTTTAACACTTCACGGATTACCCCGCCATCGCCGCCGCCAACAACGAGGACGTTCTCAGGATTTGGATGAGTGAAAAGTGGAACGTGGGCCACCATTTCATGGTAAACAAACTCATCTTTAATAGATGTCATCACCATGCTGTCCAGCAGAAGCATGTTGCCCCATTCTTCTGTTTCAACCATATCAAGCTTTTGGAATTCTGTTTGTTCTGTATGTAATGTTCGATTTACCTTCATCGTAATTCCGAAGTTTTCTGTTTGTTTTTCAGTAAACCAAAGTCCCATTTTGCATTCTTCCTTTCATCTATTGAATGGCTATTTCTATGTCTAATTTCTTTTATGTTTCCCCAACATGATAATTCCAAACATGAGAAAAAGTATAGTGGAATCTAGCAAAATTGCAAGAAAAAATTTGTTTTTTTCATAGAGAATGTTTAAAACTCCGCTGTTTTTTTCATACTGTGACTAAGGTATTTATTTTGTCATTGTTACAAAGGAAAACAGTGAGGTGATTCATATGGAAATTATTACGGATCAGCGCTTTCGCAAAACAATTAAATACGTTAGAGCCATAGTGATCCTAAGTTTAATAGGAATTGCCTTCATGCTGCTTATCCTTCTCGGGATTTTCGGTTATGCAAAGCTGCTGGGCCCTCCGCCCCTCGCTGTTCCGCAATCCACACTATACTATTCGGATGACGGGACCGTTATTGGAGAAAGCAACAGCGGCCAAAAACGATACTGGATTTCTCTTGATGAAATTTCGCCTTCACTTGTTGAAGCGACTATTTCAATAGAAGATAAAAACTTTTATGATCATAACGGCTTTGATTTCAAGCGAATTGCCGGTGCCGCTCTCGCTGATATAAAAGCGATGGCAAAGGTGCAGGGCGCGAGTACAATCACTCAGCAGTATGCCAGAAACCTCTTTCTCGAACATGAAAAAACTTGGAAGAGAAAGCTGCTTGAAGCGTTTTATACAATCCGGCTCGAAATGAATTATTCCAAAAAAGAGATTTTGGAAGGATATTTGAACACGATTTATTATGGTAATGGCGCTTATGGTGCTCAAGCTGCCAGCCAATATTATTTTGGGAAAAACAGTGATGAATTATCCGTTGCAGAGGCATCGATGCTGGCCGGAATTCCAAAAGGACCGGGAATTTACTCACCTTTTGCCAATTATGAAAAAGCGAAACAGCGGCAAAAAGTTGTGCTGAAATCAATGGTCGAGAACAAGTATATCAGTTCAGCCAAAGCAGACGAGGCTTCACTCGAACCTTTGGCTCTTAACGGAAAGCATCTTCATACAAAAACAGAGTTGGCGCCTTATTTCCAAGACGCCGTTCGGAATGCCTTAAAAACAGGATTACATTTTGATGACCGGACGATTGCTCTCGGCGGCCTAAGGGTCTATACAACGCTTGATCTGGACCAGCAGAAAAAAGCAGAAGAAACAATCGAAAAACTGATTTCAAAAGATTCAGAAATTCAAGTGGGCTTCGTGTCGATGAATCCGAAAAACGGGCACGTAAAAGCGATGGTCGGAGGGCGAAATTATGAACAAAGCCCATTCAACAGGGCCGTTCAGGCAGTTCGGCAGCCAGGATCAACAATAAAACCGATTTTGTATTATGCGGCCCTTGAAAATGGGTTTACCCCTTCAACATTAATGAGAAGCGAGCAAACAACTTTTCGCTTTGAGGATGGAAGGCCGGAATACACTCCTCATAATTTTAACAACCAATATGCGGATTCCGACATTACAATGGCTCAGGCACTCGCTTTGTCAGACAATATTTATGCAGTAAAGACGCATTTGTTTTTGGGCGAAGACTCCCTTGTGGAAAAAGCAAAGAAATTCGGCATTCATACAAAAATGTCAAAAGTGCCTTCTTTAGCTCTTGGAACTTCAGGAGTCCGTGTCATCGAAATGGCCAATGCATACAGTTTATTTGCAAACGGCGGCAAAAAGGTGGAACCTGTTTTGATCACCCGGGTAGAAAACCATCGCGGCGAAGTAATTTACGAGAAAAAAGAAGATTCAGAAAACGTTTTGCGCCCTGATCTTGCTTTTGTAATGACCCACATGATGACAGGGATGTTTGACACAAAACTGAATGGATATGCGAGCGTGACCGGAAGTACGATGATCAAAGATATGACCAGGCCATATGCAGGAAAATCCGGGTCGACAGAAACGGACAGCTGGATGGTTGGATTTACCCCCCAGCTTGTTGCGGCAGTCTGGACAGGATTTGATAAAGGAAAGCCGCTCGAACGAACCGTTGATAAAATGTACGCAAAAAATATTTGGATTCATTTTATGGAAAATGCCTTAAAAGATAAACCAGTAAAAAATTTTAAGGCGCCCGACGGAGTAGTAGGTGTTTATATCAATCCGCAAAACGGCAAATTGGCAACGGACGATTGTCCTGTAAAAAGGTTTACCTATTTTGCCGCAGGAACCGAACCGATCGAATATTGCAGCGAGCATCTTGAAAATTCGGACGGCTCCAGACCCAAAAAGAAAGAGAAAAAACACCCACTACCATGGTATAAAAGGATTTTTGACTAGTCATAAGAAATGAAAAACCTCGGGAAGAATTCTTTCCCGAGGTTTTTCGTGTCCTAGTTTTACGTGTGTTCACGCTGAATATAAGTTTACTTTTTTTAACCAATTTGGGCAAGTAGTTGGAAAAGTTTGTTCAAAAATATGTCATAATTCCGTCAAATTATTGTATGTTTTTCTCAGTTCACGTTCAAGTCTTTCTTTAACTGATCTGAAGAGCGTTCCCACATGCCGCTGTCATGATTGCGCAAAAAATCGGCCAGTACGGATTTTGATTTATCATCCATATGATCAACGATAATATGGCGTTTGATCGATTTATCGAGGCGGTTTACGTGCTCAGGAAGCAATTTATAGCCTCTCCTGATTTCTCTGTCAACCGTCATTTCACAAGCCGTTACGCCCGCATAATAAGGCCCTTCTTCTTTTCTGTCAATTGTTACCCAGACAAGCCAATAAGGCTTTCCATTTGGAACAGCTTCCCGGTCAGGAAGAAACTTGATCCCTTTTTCAACCGCACTTCTGGCATGCATTGCTCCAACATCAACCACGGCTTCCCCGGCTTCGACATCGATAATAACCGGCGATACGTTTTCAAGGCTGAGCGCGCCGGTTCCAAATCCGCCATGTCCGTCAGTAGGATCATTTTTGATTATATTAAAACCGATGTTCTTTTTCTTTTTTTCTTCCACTGGTTTTTCCTCCTTGTAAAACATCCTTACATTTATTCTACCCCATAAACAACTGATAGAAAAAGTTGTTAAACCCGTTTAAAAGGACAGGCAAGACGGTATTGAAGATGGGCTGTATCGTATATTGATTAAGGGGAGTAATGACAAGTATTAAAAATATTAATGAGCCGTAAACCTCAAACTGCGTCATTTTTACACGAAAATCTGCCGGAGCGAGATCTTCAAGAACCCTGTATCCGTCAAGGGGAGGAAGCGGCAGAAGATTAAAAACAAACAGCACGAAATTCAATGGAATAAAGATATTGAGAAACTCCTGCAGCATACTTGGCGCCAGTCCCGCTCCCTTAAGCGAATACCAGACAATAAACCCAACAGTACCTAAAAACAAGTTGCTGAGCGGCCCTGCAACGGAAACAAGAATTCCGGCAAGACGCGGATTTTTAAAATAAAAGCGGTTAACAGGAACAGGCCTTGCCCAGCCAAAACCGGCAATAAAAATCAAAATTGTTCCGATCGGATCCAAATGCTGAATCGGATTTAATGTCAATCTTCCTTGGTTTTTTGCAGTCGGATCCCCGAATTTATAAGCAACATACGCATGGGCAAACTCATGCAGTGTGAATGCAACAATTAACGTTGCAGCAACATACGGAATTTCTTGGAATGAATAAGCTAAAAATTGTTCCACTTCCCCGGCTCCTTTGCTTCTTTTCTAATAATACTGTTGTTTATTTGCATGATTTTATTTAAGTATACATGAACGATTCGCAGATGTGATTAAGAAGATTTGATAAAATCTTGCACTTTTCTTAAAAATATGAAAAACTACTTCTAGAATGAGATGGACAAGGAGGTATTCACATGCCATATGTAACAGTAAAAATGCTGGAAGGACGCTCTGAAGAACAAAAGAAAGCGCTCGTTGAAAAAGTAACCGACGCGGTCAGTGAAACAACCGGTGCTCCGAAAGAAAAAGTCGTTGTTTTTATTGAAGAAATGTCAAGAAACCACTACGCAGTTGCCGGAAAACGTCTGAGCGACGAATAAATAGAAATGCGTAAGCGCCTTGATTAGACCCGACAAGAAAAGATATGCTCCTTACGGAAATCCTGATTTCCGTAAGGAGACGGCTTATGACCTCGATGGCCTAGGCGCCCAAGCTAGACAAAATGAAAGCTAAGCCCAACGATCATTGGAGCTTAGCTTTTTGTTTTAGTTTCTCAATATATGAGTAAGCTTCCTCGATTTCGTCTTCTGTATAGCGCTGCTTGCTTTTCAGCGTGAAAATTTTCTCGCGGACTTCCTCTTTTGTTAAATTATCAAAATATAAGACCGTCGAAACAAGCTCTAAAAACCTGGCACTTTTACTGTTCATATCTGTTAAGCAGTCTGCTAAACAAGGTATTTCAATCTCATTTAAACTCAAAAACTCTTCGCCTGACTCTGTCAGTGTGTAACGATATTGATAATAGCCGCCTTTTTTCTCTTTTACTTCATTCAAAAATCCCATATTGCAAAGTTCTTCGACTCTTAAAGTTAATTCTTCAGAATATGGACCGTAGAAGTGAAATTGAAATCTTTCTTGAAAGGGAAAAGCAATTTTTTTCGCAATGTAAATAATTTTTTGCAGCTTTTTCCGTCCGATTATTTCCCCTGCTGCTGAAACAGCGTACATGATTTTTGCATGGTCTTTTAACAAAACTCGTCAACTCCTACTCCGTTTAATACCGTTTGCTGATCATAATTGGCTTATTGCTAAATCTCCAATAGCGAACGAATTTGCTTCTTAATATTTCTCTTTGTACGATCGTCATGAATGAAGTCAGCAGGATAATACAGCTTGTGGTCTGTTCTTCGTTTTCCTGAAATGGCATCGACAATCTCCGATTCTCTAGACAGCTCCCGAATGTCTCCGTTTTTCATCAATAAATGGATCGGCAGCCTTTCCTCTTCTTCTCCCGGACGGTAAAAATCATATGGCAAATCGGACGAAGAATCGACGACAAGATAATATTCCGGATCCAATCCTGCTTTTGTAAACAGAGCAGACAACTCCGCCAATTTTTTATACTCTTTTGCCGGATCGAACTCAACATACTTAAATAAATTACGGTTCATAAATCTTCGGCATAAATCGCTTAAAATCGGATCTTTTTCATCCTGCCAAATTTGAAAATAGTATTGAAATACAGCTTCATCCATTTTTAAATAATCTTGCAACGTACAATTTCCCTCAAACAGTGAATAAAAATGAACAGGGGGCAGTAAAAAAGAGTATGATTGCTCATAAAGATGTTTAGCCCGATGAAAGATTTTTGTCAAGATGACTTCTGCACTCCGTGTTACCGGGTGGAAATAAACCTGCCAGTACATTTGATACCTGCTCATTATGTAGTCTTCAACTGCATGCATGCCACTATGTTTTATAACAACTTGATCTTCCCTCGGACGCATGACACGCAAAATCCGTTCCATGTCAAAATGCCCGTAGCTGACCCCTGTAAAATAAGCATCTCGCTGCAAATAATCCATCCTGTCCGCATCAATCTGGCTTGAGATTAAGCTGACAACCAGTTTGTTTTTATACGTTTTTGCTATGACTTCCGCTACTTTTTTCGGAAAATCATCAGATACTTTTGAAAGAATTTTATTAACTTCTGTATCTCCTAAAATAATTTTCAGGGTAAATTCTTCGTGGTCGAGGTCAAAAACTTTTTCAAACGAATGGGAGAATGGACCATGGCCAAGATCGTGGAGCAGACCCGCACATAATGAGAGCAATCTCTCTTCTTTGTTCCATTCCGGTCGGCCGTCAAAGACATCATCAACAATGCGCCGGATAATCTCGTAAACTCCGAGAGAATGGGAAAACCGGCTGTGCTCCGCTCCATGAAATGTGAGAAAAGTAGTTCCGAGCTGTTTAATTCTGCGAAGGCGCTGGAATTCTTTCGTACCGATTAAATCCCAAATGACTCTATCACGAACATGAACATAACGGTGAACCGGATCTTTAAAAACTTTTTCTTCACTTAATTTCTCAACCGAATAGTCCATTTTCTTACCCTCTTCCTGAATATCCCGTTCTTTGTTTTTACGCCGAAACAAACCTGCAACCGAGCTGATGGCAGTTTCCCATTTTCTTTTTTCTATTATATCCCGTTTCTATCCTCAAATCATCTTATTTTCCGGCAAATTTCGACGCATTTTTTGACAAAACCACCGCCAGTGTAGTGGGGGCGACTTCAGAAAAATTATCAAAATCAAAGGGTCAGACCCCTGACAAACACTAAAAAACCATTCTATTTAGTGTCATTGTCGCAGGAGTCAGACCCTTATGAGATATGCCCTCTATTTTTTAAGTTTTTTCTCGATTTTTTCCATTAATTCCTCTTCTGTCAACGCAGCGACTGGACGGTTGTTAACGAATGTGAATGTTTTTTTCCGTCCGGGTCCGCAGTAGGACTGGCATCCTATGACTATTTTCGCTTCCGGATCAAGCTTTTTTAGTCGGGGAATTAACGTTTTTAAGTTTACTGCTTGACAATCGTCGCAAACACGAAATTCGTTTGCCATTTATATTACAACCCTTTCTGCGGTCTAATCTCTTAAATGATGCTAAAGGGTATTTTACAGTTTCCAACCAGCTAATGCAAGTTGAAAACACTGCTGAACGGGAGTAAAGGCACCCTGAACGAGAGTAAAAGCTCCCTGAACGAGAGTAAACGCACCCTGAACGAGAGTAAAAGCTCCCCGAACGAGAGTAAACGCACCTTGAACGTGAGTAAAAGCTCCCCGAACGAAATATTTTCCTAAAAAATCTACTATCCTTTCATTCCTGTTGTATAAAACTCGAAATAATGGGACAAGATGAGACTAGAACTTTTAAATAATCGCAAATTTTTAACAAACAAGGGAGTTGAGGAAATGAAAGTTCGTCAAGATGCATGGACAGATGAAAATGATTTATTACTAGCAGAAACTGTTTTACGCCATGTAAGAGAAGGAAGCACACAATTAAACGCGTTCGAGGAGGTAGGCGATAAGCTTAACCGAACATCTGCAGCATGCGGTTTTCGCTGGAATGCAGTTGTCCGCCACCGCTATGAAAAAGCATTGCAGCTGGCGAAAAAGCAGCGCAAACAAAGACAAAGAATTCTTGGAAAAGATCAAAGCGGCAAGAAAAAGCTTCTTTATAACCCGCCGGCTCCAACTATCGAAGATATAACACCTATTGAAGCAGCTGAGACAATGGACGTACAAGTTCCTGTTTCCGCTCCGGAAACCAGTTCAGATCATGAGCATGCAGCAGTTTCCCAAAATGGACTAACAATGAGCATGGTGATTTCTTATTTACAAAACTTAAATAGTTCTAATCTTCAAGCTGATATTTTGAAAATTGAGAATGAAAGATTAACGCGGGAAAACTCTGATTTGAAAAAGCAAAACGAAGAGCTTGAAAGCAAGATCAGCGAGCTTGAGCAAAATACAGTCACGATGCAGGAAGATTACGAGACGTTGATGAAGATCATGAACCGGGCAAGAAAGCTTGTTTTATTTGAAGAAGAGGACCGTCCGGCAACAAAATTTAAAATGGACCGGAACGGAAACTTAGAAATGGTTGCAGAGTAATTTTTTGCGACGAATAAAAAATAGTGAAGGAGAAGGCAACAAACCCTCGAATTCCATAGGAAAAAACCGCTGCAATGGCGGTTTTTTCTATTTGTACAGCTTCGGCGCTTGTCCGGATTAACCTAAAAGCTTGCGATTTCTTAATCTGCAATCAATCCGAGCATTTTTTCGTTTCGTTCGATGACACGGTCGTAATAACTATCAAAAAGAGGAATTTCCTCTTCTGTCAGTTGTCCGGCATAAAAATTCGCACTGTACTGTTTTATAACTTTTAAAAAGCGGAGCATCACATCTTGAATGGTAAGATTTATCCCAAGCAACTCGGATAATGAAGCCATGACATCAGGAATAATTTCCGGATACTTGAATTTCGTTTGTACTTGTTTTTTTGAAATCGAATAAAACTCTTTCAGCAGCTGAGCCCTTTCGCCCCCGCTTCCATTCACGCACAAGTAGATTTGTACAGCTATCCCGCTCTTAAGACGCCGCTGTGAAATTCCCGCAAATTTCTTTCCCCCGATGCTTAAATCGTAGCTCCCCGGACAGTAAGAGCCGTAAATTTCTCTTGCTTCAATTTCCTTTTGAAAATCAGCGAACATTTCTTTGACAAGAAGCCACATTGTATCATATCCGCGATTTATATCGATTCCTTTATCTTTTTCAGGAAGAATAAGAGAGAGGTTCAATACTCCTTCATCAAGTACGACCGCAAGCCCTCCGGAATTTCGGACAATATATTGATAACCTTTTGATTCAAGGAATTTCAGCCCGTCCTCTAAGAATGGCAGCTTTGAATCTTGAATGCCTAATACAATGGTATGATGATGGACCCAAGATCTCGCCGTTGCCGGAGCCAGCCCGGCACCGACCGAAGCGCAAAGGGCATCATCCATGCCAAAAGACTGGAGCGCACTAAAGTGAACGCCTAAAGCTGATTGATCGATAACCCGCCACTCTTCCTGACGCAATAACGAAAGCGCCTCGTCCATAGTTGTTACTCCTTTTATGCGCAAGTAAGTTTCGTGACCATTATAACATATTTAGAAGGAAGCACTTTGGGGGGAAATTGCAGCAATCTCAGACCTTTAAATTGATTTCAATGAAGATTTTGCTGTTTTAGACGGTCAAAATAATGATAGAACCGTGCAGTTTTATCTAATATAATGCTGGTTAATGTGCCAATAAGCGCACTTCCGATAATATCTGATGAGTAATGATGTCCTACCCAAATGCGCGAGAAGCCTGTTAACACAGATAATCCCCACATCATTGACCCAAGGACACGTTTATGAAGAAAAATAGAAGCAGACACAGCAAACGCAAGCAAAGTATGTTTGCTTGGAAATGAAGAATCCATCTTTGAAGGAATGAGTATGCCAACACGACGTTTCACAAACGGACGGGGCTTATAATAAAACAACTTAATCAACATGTTAATAAACAAAGTAGCCGCCGCTGATGTCACCGCATGAAAAGCCGCTTTTTTATAAGAATTGTTTCTAAACCACATGAAAATCAAAACGAAAATAAACACATAACGAATTTTATTTGAAATGACTATCATCAGCAAATCAAACGGTGAAAAACGATCTGTACGCTTTGACCTAATTTTTTGCTTCTCTGTAAAACGAACACAGTAATTGACGTTTTTTTCTTGGAGCTTTTTTCTATTTGATGCCAAATTTTGAGAGCTCTTCCATTACCCGAAACCTTATTTACAATAAAACAATACAAAAGTCTCACCTATTCAAAAAATTTTAACAAAATTATAGCCTATTTTACATGTGAATATTCAAGAAATAAAGTCGTTTCTATTTTGAAGTTGAACTAAAGACATGAAGATGTTGAGGCAGCACCTTAAAATTTAAATTTTTCACATATGCTTTTTCTCCGTCAAGATTGAGAGAGACGGAATCTGGAATCGTAAAGCTTCCGGTTTTTATTTTCGTATGATGGATGATTGATGGATTAGGAGTTATCATATGGAAAATATGATTGAACCGATCGACAGGGTTGCGATCGATCTCGGTCCGATCCAACTATACTGGTACGGTGTTATTATCATTGCCGGCGCCCTTCTCGGCCTATGGCTCGCCATGCGTGAAAGCGAGCGACGTGATCTGCCAAAAGAAACCTTTGCCGATCTCGTCATTTATGCATTTCCAGTTTCAATCATATTCGCACGCATTTATTACGTCATTTTTAAATGGGAATATTATGCCGAACATCCCATTAAAATTTTTGCCATCAGGGAAGGCGGACTGGCCATGCACGGTGTACTATTCGGGGC
The DNA here is from genome assembly GCF_028888695.1 of Bacillus methanolicus. Taxonomy (NCBI): domain Bacteria; kingdom Bacillati; phylum Bacillota; class Bacilli; order Caryophanales; family Bacillaceae; genus Bacillus; species Bacillus methanolicus. Next base: position 412,018 of record NZ_PNFF01000002.1, read on the forward strand.
GGTATTGTCGATTATCGTGTTTGCAAAGGTACGACAAAATATCGTTTTGGAAACTTGCCGACATTTTGGCACCAAGCCTGATTTTGGGCCAGGCAATTGGACGCTGGGGAAATTTTATCAACCAGGAAGCCCACGGTGGACCTGTATCGAGGGAATTTCTCGAAAATCTGTATTTGCCCGACTTTATCATTAACCAGATGTACATAGACGAGACGTATTATCATCCGACGTTTTTATATGAGTCACTTTGGAATTTTGCAGGTTTTATCGTTCTAATGTTCCTCCGACGGGTAAATTTAAGGCGCGGCGAGTTGTTTTTGATTTATATTATCTATTACTCGTCCGGCCGTTTCTTTATCGAAGGAATGAGAACAGATAGCTTAATGCTTACGGAAAATTTCCGGATGGCGCAAGTCGTTTCCGTCGTTTTAATCTTTGTGGCTACGCTGATCATCTGGTACCGCCGAAAAAAAGGTTATGCAGATATCCGCTATTTAGATAATGGCATGTAATAGAATAAGGAAATGATCGAGATGAGAGGCAGGTTGTTGTCTTATATTATTCAGAAATACATTCCAATGGGCACATCTGCCTCGGCCGGGTAAACCAAAGTAAGTAACTCGGCTATGGTAAAAAAGAGGAAGCAGGAGAAATCCCCTGCTTCCTCTATACTCTATGTCCCTAAAAATTACTGCTGCAGCGCCTGGGCAGCTGTAATTAAAGCTAGTTTGTAGACGTCCTCTTCATTGCATCCGCGGGAAAGGTCGTTTACAGGGCGGTTTAATCCTTGAAGAATTGGGCCGACTGCTTCAAAGTTTCCTAATCGCTGAGCAATTTTGTATCCGATATTTCCTGCCTCAAGGCTTGGGAATACAAATACATTGGCATCCCCTTGGATTGGTGAATCCGGAGCTTTCTTTTTCGCTACAGATGGAACAAACGCAGCATCAAATTGGAATTCTCCATCTAAAACAAGTTGTGGATCGCGTGATTTTGCCTCTTGAACGGCTGCAACAACCTTTTCTGTTTCCGGTGATTTTGCAGAACCTTTCGTTGAAAAACTTAACATTGCAACGCGTGGTTCAATATCAAACATTCTTGCAGTTCTAGCACTTTCAATTGCAATTTCTGCAAGATCCTTGCTGTCAGGAGCGATATTAATGGCACAGTCTGCAAATACATATTTTTCATCTCCGCGTACCATGATGAATACGCCGGATGTTTTGCTTACTCCTTCTTTTGTTTTAATAATTTGCAAAGCAGGGCGAACCGTATCTGCTGTCGAATGGGCCGCACCGCTTACTAAGCCGTCAGCTTTGTTTGTATAGACGAGCATTGTTCCAAAATAGTTTTCGTCAAGCAAAATTTTGCGTGCATCTTCTTCTGTTGCTTTCCCTTTCCGTCTTTCAACAAATGATTGAACGAGTTCATCCATCATCGCATAGTTGGCCGGATCATAGATTTCCATTGCGTCCAATGATACGTTAAGGTCACGAGCTTTTGACTGGATTTCTTCAATATTTCCGATAAGGATCGGTGTTAAAACTTTCTCTTCTGCAAGTCTTCCCGCTGCTTTTAAAATGCGTTCATCAAGCCCTTCCGGAAAAACAATTTTTAGATTTTGCCCTGTAATTTTTTGTTTTAATCCTGCAAATAAATCGCTCATTTCTAAATCCTCCTTACATCTACATGTTTAGCATACTTCACCCATTTTAAAATTCAATCATTTAGAGTGATGTAAGCGTTTTCAAACAAAATGTGTTTGTTTTGAAAACTTTCATAATAATTTTGAAACGACTGTTTTTGCTAGAACATCATTAATATCTGCCTTCTATTTGTAAAATATCCTTGTTTTATGTAACTATAACCGTGAACTGCCAATATTCAGTGTTTATTCACATCTGTTTTGGCGAAACTATGTTATAGTATTGTTATCATAAGTTTTTAGGAGTGATAGTGAATGAGTGAAGCAACACAAACTCTCGATGGCTGGTATAGTTTGCATGATTTCCGCTCAATTGATTGGACCGCATGGAAAATGCTTTCCAGTGACGAACGCCAAGCAGCCATCCACGAGTTTTTAGGCCTTCTTGAGAAATGGAATGCAACTCAAGATCGCAAAGAAGGAAGCCACGCTCTATCCACAGTTGTCGGACAAAAAGCGGATTTCATGATGATGATCTTACGTCCTACAATGGAAGAATTAAATGAAATTGAAACGGAATTTAACAAAACGAAATTAGCTGAATATACAATTCCAACCTATTCTTATGTTTCAGTGGTTGAACTTAGCAACTACTTGCCATCTGAAGAGGATCCATATCAAAATCCTCATGTTCAAGCACGTCTTTATCCTATTCTACCGAAATCAAAATATATTTGTTTTTATCCAATGGACAAGCGCCGTCAAGGAAATGACAACTGGTACATGCTTCCGATGGAAGAGCGCCGCAACTTAATGAGAAGCCACAGCATGATTGGCCGCAAATACGCAGGCCTTGTAAAACAAATTATTACAGGTTCTGTCGGATTTGATGACTATGAGTGGGGCGTTACACTGTTTTCAGATGATGTCCTTCAATTTAAGAAGCTTGTTTACGAAATGCGCTTTGATGAAGTGAGCGCACGTTACGGCGAATTTGGTTCCTTCTTTGTAGGAAACCTTTTGGAAGAAGACCGTATCAGCAAGTTTTTACATGTAAATTAATTTAATATTATCAAACTCCCGGTAATGAAATGCCGGGAGTTTTTTTATCTATCTTCTTACGCAAAATCAACATCACTGAATAGGTTACAATCCGTGATATAGGCATAAAGGCATAAGGAAGCGAACTACACCTTTCTTTTTATGCATAAACTTCAAAGCAAAACATATGTATGAATCAGTGGGTATTTATCAAAGTTATCATTCAGTGCTGAATGTCATTTCACCAGCGAAATCTGCCATGATGTAAAGAGAGGTGAAAGGCAGAAAAGAATGTTCATAAAAACAATGTATGACGTTAAAAATTTCACCGCTTTTTTCATCAATGGCATTAGATCATCCAAGTGTTGATTAAGAAAATTCATTTTGATTCGGATATTTAGGAGGGAACTGCATGAATCAAACGAATCCTTATGCAAGTTATGGTACCTATCCATATGGCTATGGCTTTTATAATTATGGCGTTCAAGGCCAGCGCCAGCAAGCAGGTTCACAACAAGGCTATCCGTATCCGCAAGCCGGAGGACCTATGTATAGTGTTCCTATGCCGCAAAGCACTCCTACGACAGGGCCTCAAGTACCGGGAATGCTTCCCATAGAAGAATCATACATTGAGAATATTCTTCGTTTGAATAGAGGAAAGCTTGCGACTATTTATATGGCATTTGAAGACAAAGAACCGAGAGCTTTCAAGGGGATTATTGAAGCAGCCGGAAGAGACCATATTATTATCAGTGATCCACAAACCGGAACACGCTATTTGCTGCCAATGGTTTACTTAAACTATGTTACTTTTGATGAAGAAATTGAATATGAATATCCATTAGGCGGCGGACCCGGATTAGCTTCTTATCCTCCGAGGTAACATATGTTTTCAGAAACATTGGATAACTAACAGGAGAAAGACGTTAAAAATTTTTAAGAAAAGGACCGGGCAAGCTTGCCCGGTTTTTTTCTTTTTTAGAATATTGGAATGGAGGCTCATAAAATTGATCGACAGCTCATAAACGAAAATTATAGGCTCATATTTCGGAATGAAGGCTCATAATTCGAAATAAAGGCTTATATTTCAAAATGAAGGCTCATAATTCGAAATAAAGGAGTCAAGTCCTTAATATTGTGTAAAATACTAATTACAAGGTTTTAGCCTATTTATTTAATTTGATTGGAAGGGGGTACCCCCTTCCAATCAAATTAAATTTCGCGCTCGCGCGGGACATTCTCGTTTTTCGCAAAAATGCTTTTTTTCTTGGCTTGTTCCTCATCATAATCCATTAAGACAGCTCCAATCAGCCGATAGGCAGACTGCGTATTTGGAAATATGCGGATCACCCTTTCACGACGGCGAACTTCCTGATTTAATCGTTCCAGAGAGTTGGTGCTACGGATTAAGCGATGCCATTTTGCGGGATGACTTAAATATTGGATGGCGTCTTCAAAGCCCTCATCTAATATCTCCAGTGCCTTTTCAAGTTTCGGATTCTCTTCATAGCTCTTAAAGAACACATTGCGAAAGAAACGGGCATCTTCTACCGTAACGGCTTCGAATATCCTTTTTAAATCGACAATGACCTCTCCCATGCCTTTTTTAGGCAATGCTTCGATGATATTTCGTTTGAAATGAACGGTACAACGCTGCCATGATGTTCCGATAAATTCCTTTTCTATCGCTTTCTTTAATCCTTTATGGGCATCTGAAATCACCAGCTTGGGGGATTGCAACCCCCTTGACTTTAACTCACTCAAAAATTCCCGCCATGCTTCATAGCTTTCTTTATGATCGATTTTAAAACCGATCACTTCCCTTTTTTGGTCCTGGTTAATGCCGGTCGCAATATACACCGCTTTAGAGACGACTTTATGGTGTTCACGCACTTTGATATACATGGCATCTACAAAAATATAAGAGTAATATTGGACATTTAACGGTCGGTTTGCCCATTGTTTGACAACTGGATCAAGCTTTTCTGTCAAGGATGAAACAAAGGATTTCGAAACTTTTTCCCCGCATAATTGTTCTACAACATTCGTCACTTTGCGTGTAGACACTCCATTTACAACCATCTCGAGCATGGATAAGACAAAGGTTTGGTCCACACGCGCATAGCGTTCAAAAACAGATGGTGAAAAGTCACCATTACGTGTACGGGGAACTCTTAATTTAATCTTTCCAATACTTACAATAAAGTCACGGTCATAGTAGCCATTTCGGTAGTCTTGGCGTTCGGAGGTGCGCTCATAAGCCTTAGCCTGTAAATACTCATCACGCTCTTTTTCCATGTACTCATTCAAGACTAAAACAATGGTTGATTTAACTACCGCATCAATATTTGAATTCATGACCGAATCTTTTAAAAGGTCCATATTTAGGGTAAACTGTAATTGGGTCATAATTAAATCTCCTTTTCAATGTTTTATGTAGGCATTAAAACATTGTAACCAAAAGGGATTAATTTGACCCTTTTTCTTTTTACACAATTATACGGACTTAATCAATAAAGGCTTATATTTCAAAATGAGGACTCATAAATCGAAATGAAGGCTTATATATCTAAATGACGGCTCATTTATCAAAATAAAGGCTCATTTATCAAAAAAATGCTCATAACCCAGCCAAAGCTTTTCTTATAAATATTTCACAGCGGCAATCACGAGCAGCGCCCAAGCAGCGAGAAATGAAATTCCACCGAATGGGGTAATTGCTCCGAGAATACTGATTCGGGTTACACTTAAAACATAAAGGCTTCCTGAGAATAATACAATTCCAATGAACATGAGCCAGCCTGACGAGGACAACAGCGAACTAGCCGGAACCTTACCCAAAAGAATTCCGATTACCAATAATCCGGCAGCATGAAACATTTGATATGTAACACCGGTCTTCCATATTTCCAGATATTTCGGCTCAATTTTCCCTTCCAGTCCATGAGCCCCAAAAGCTCCTAAAGCTACGGATAAAAAAGCATTAATCGCTCCTAGTAATATAAAAAGCTTCATTTTTCTTCCCTTCTTTTCCATATTGAATTTTCATTGAACTTTTTTCACTGCATACAGATTTTAAAAATCGAAAATTGACTCACCATTTGCGTCATCTTCCATTTCCATTCGCCGAGGCTGCTGTACGTTTATTTTTCCTGACGGAGAGGCAGAAACAAACTTGGCAGCTTCCACCTCTGTCGGCCATTCGGTTTCTGACTCTTCTAAAATCAAGTCACACATCGTTTTAATCGCATAAATTTTTTCCCTAACCAATGAAACGGATGAAACATTTTTTGCCGCCTGTAATTCCTTTTCTATCTTACCAAGCATTTTCTGTATAGAAATATTCATATTTCCACCTCATTAAACGGTTCCAAAAATTGAGTTTTCATCAAACAATACTATTCTTTTCGTTCATATTTCAGGCAAGCCCGGCCGGAAGCGCGAAAAACTTCAACAGAAGGAAGGTTTCTTGTTTTAAATTGAAATGCTTTGCAGCCTCTTGGAAAATTCGGATCCCATGTAACATAAAAGTGGCTGCATTTTACACAGTTAATTTTTCTTTTCTCCAATTTCGCCTCTTCCTTTTCATCGCGAACTCTTATTTATCATACAATATTTTTCTTTCGGTGACACCATACCAACTCTTTCTGTTTTGCTTCCACTATCAACAAGAAAGAACGGGGCTGACTCATAAGCAAAGGGTCAGCCCCCTCCAATACAACTTATACACAAACTCTGAAAAAGCCATTCTATTTATTTTCATTGCCGGAGGGGGCCAGACCCCTTTGTCTGTTTCACGTGAAACATGTCATTTTCTGTGGAAAAGGGGCGGAGCTACGCTAACAAAAATAAAAATGCCAACTTATCTTTAGCAAGATACTTGTTTGGCTTTGTAAATATTAAGAGCTTAGCTTCGCTCACACCTCCTTATTATTTTGGTTCTGTTTTATAATGGAAACTATTTCCATGTTAGAGTTGGGAGTTTAAAACTCATGCTCGTTTTTCGTCAAATATTCTCAATCTGCCAGTCAATTTCTTTTTCACCCAATTCTTGTAGAATCTTATTGATTCTTGAAAAAGGGCGGCTGCCAAAAAAGCCTTTGGAAGCAGACAAAGGGCTCGGATGAGGGGATGTAATAACAAAGTGTTTATCGTTGGTTATTAATTTTTGCTTCATCTGTGCCGGACGGCCCCAAAATACAAAAATAACCGGCTTTTCCCGTTCATTTAGTAGGGTGATAATGCGATCCGTGAAAAATTCCCAGCCTTTCCCCTTATGGGAATGAGCTTGTCCTTTTCTTACTGTTAAAACAGTATTTAGTAGCAAGACGCCTTCCTCAGCCCACTTTACTAAATATCCATTATTCGGAATAAAGCAACCAAGATCATCGTTTAACTCTTTAAAAATGTTTTTCAAAGACGGCGGAATGTCCACCTCAGGCTTTACAGAAAAACTAAGGCCATGCGCCTGGTTTGGGCCATGATAAGGATCTTGTCCCAATATTACTGCTTTGACATCTTTATACGGGGTATAGTGCAAAGCATTGAAAATTTCGGTTTTAGGAGGATAAATCGTTCTTGTTTTATATTCTTCTTCAAGAAAATATTGCAGCTTCATAAAATATGATTTCGTAAATTCGCCTGCCAAAAGCCGGTCCCAGTCATTCCGGAAAATTTTTTCGGTAAATTCCAAATCACTCACCTGCTGGTCATTCGTTTTCCCCACATAAATGGGTTTCAAACTAAAGGGGCTGACTATAAGCAATGGTCAGACCCCTCAAATACAACTTATAGACAAACTTTGAAAAAGCCATGCTATATTTTGTCTTGCTGAATGGAGTCAGACCCTTTTCAATCGAATTTATTACCCGTGTTCATTATAAAGGAATGGCAGCCGGTTTGCCGCTTCAGACCCTTTTCATTTTATTACCCCCCGCTTACCGGAGGAATAAAAGCGATTGTATCTCCATCCTTGATGACTTCTTCATTTCTTGCAAATTCTTCATTAATGGCTGTCATAACGGTTTTCGGTACTTCAATCCCGTACTTTTCAGCAATTAAATCTTTTAGTTCTGCAATTGTCTTTCCGCTTGCATCCAGCTGAACGAATTCTTCACCGACCAATTCCCGCAAATGAGCAAAAAATAAAATATTATTCATTTAAATCTTCCACCTCCGGTTTTCCAGTCGGGTAAGCAACGGTTTCCAACTGGTTGCCGACCCATTCTTCCCCGTCTTCCCAATGTTCCTTTTTCCAAATCGGCACAATTTCTTTTATTCTCTCAATAGCATAGCGATTCGCTTCATAGGCGTCCGCACGGTGGGGAGTGGAAACTGCAATTACGACAGCGACATCCGTAATATCCAATTTCCCGACTCTATGAGTGATCGCAACTTTTGCACCTTTCCACCGCTCCTGAATTTCATTTCCAATCTGCTCCAGCTTTTTCACAGCCATTGCCTCATATGCTTCATAAATGAGGAACAGCGTTTTTTTTCCATTCGTCAGCTCGCGCACTGTCCCGATAAAAACCGTGATGGCGCCGGCCTCACGCTGAACAACTTTATCAATGACCGATTGGATATTAATTGGTTCTTTGGAAACTTCATAGTTCATCGTGCTCACCTCTATTTTTAAATCATGACCGGGGCCATTTCCAGCACAGCAACAGTCCGAAATCCAATGATTTTTCCCTTACTATATTTATATTCTGTATATTTAACAGATTTCCTTTAGTATAGTTCTTGCTTGAAGTATTTTGAGACCAGGAAGATGGATGTACCCCCCTATCTCAACTGCCGTTAACCCCTTCTATTTTCGGACTGTATTCTCAATGCCTGTTCGTATTCTTCGGGATGGTTCATGTTAAATAAAAATTTTTCGTTCAGAGTAAAGGGAAAGTCGTTTTCCTTTACGGTTTTTGCATTCACCATCTTGAGAAAATGACGGATTTTTAAATTTTCATCAGCTATGGCCCGATTCACCGTTCCAAGTGTTTCTTTTCGATAGGCGGCGTATAAAGGATGCAGCCTTCCGGAAACTTCAGGGACGGCTGCCTCGTATTCGTCGAGTGTTTGTAAAAGAAATGCCCCAAGTTCAGCGGAGATAAAAGGCATATCGCAAGCGACAATTAAATTCTTTTCATTTTTGCTTTCGGCCAGACCGGCCTGTATTCCGGCCAAAGGACCTTTTCCTTTAATTTTATCCTCAACCATAGGAAGATTCAGAAATTGATAATCTTCAAAATTATTGGTTGCGATGATGATTTCAGTGGTTATTTTTCCAAGTTCTTTAGCAATTCGTTCAATGATTGTCAATCCATCCACTTTTAGCAGCGCCTTATTTGTTCCCATTCTCCTTGATTTTCCGCCGGCCAGAATAATTCCCGTTGCTTGCACTTTTATCACCTCTTTTTAGCTGGTCGTTTTTTGTGGAAAAGGGGCGGAGCTACGCTAACAAAGATAGAATTGCCAACTTATCTTTATTTAGCTTTCTAAATATTTAGAGGTTGGCTTCGCTCACACCGCCTTATTATGTCGGTTCTGTTTTATATTGAGGGTTGGGAGGTTAAAACTCATGCTCGTTTTTTGTTCGATAATTCCGATTCCTTTTTCTTGATATTCTAGCATACTTTCATACAATTTCGGTTTATTCGTTCAATGGCCTTCTTTTTGTAGTTTTTAGTATTTTGTACTCTCTTTTTGTAGTGATATAATTTTAAAATAAACGAATATTTGGACTTTTGGACTGCAAGGGGGAAGCAACGAATGACAATGAAAAAAGTTTTAACGATTGCCGGATCTGATTCCAGCGGAGGCGCCGGGATTCAGGCAGATTTAAAAACATTCCAGGAACTCGGCGTCTATGGAATGACGGCGTTGACGACGATTGTGACAATGGATCCTAAAAACCACTGGCATCATCATGTGTTTCCGATTGCAATCGAAACATTGAAAGCACAGTTAGAAACAATCCTTTCGGTCGGTATTGACGCGATGAAGACAGGCATGCTCGGATCAGTTGAAATCATTGAATTAGCAGCCAAAGTAATTGATGAAAATAAATTGGACAAAGTCGTCATCGACCCTGTTATGGTATGTAAAGGGGAAGATGAAGTGCTTCATCCGGAAACCGCGGAAGCTTTAAGAGAAGTGCTTGTTCCAAGGGCAACCGTCGTTACGCCAAATCTGTTTGAAGCATGGCAGCTTGCAAAAACAGGTCCGATCAAAACCATTGATGATATGAAAGAAGCTGCGGCAAAAATTCATGAACTTGGTGCAAAATTTGTGCTCATTAAAGGCGGAAGCAAACTTCAGCATGAAAAAGCAGTTGACCTTCTATTTGACGGAAAAGAGTATCAATTTTTAGAGTCTGAAAAAATCGATACAACCTATACTCACGGAGCCGGCTGTACGTATTCTTCCGCTATTACCGCAGAATTGGCAAAAGGAAAAACTGTTCTTGAAGCTGTGGAAGTGGCAAAAGATTTTATTACGGAAGCGATTCGCCACGGCTTTAAATTAAACCAATATGTCGGACCGACTATGCATGGCGCATACCGCTATTTTGGCGCAGGCCGCCGTCTTGAACATGCTGCAAATTAAGTAATGACTGCATGTTAAACCACGGTTTCTGGTTACTACCCCTGCAACGTCGATGATTTGGAATGGGAATTCGACAACAATTTTCACCAAAAACAAAGCCGGGAGAAACCCGGCTCTTTTTATGCATAATGATACAAATGACCTACCCCTCTATACCGCATTAACGCATTACCGCAGTGCGGGTCTGGCCCTCATTGCATTAACGCTTTAAAGTGGTGCGGGCCTGGCCCTCGTTGGATTAACGCGTTAAAGCATTTAGATTTTTGTTGCAGCTGTGACAAGCGTCTGTTTCGCATTTGTGAGTGATTTTTAGTATGATAATAAAAAGCGCAAACGTTTTCGGAACAAGCGAATTTGTTCCTGAGATCACTTTTCTAAAAGCAGCTATCCCATTCTGATAGATATTTTTGTGTTGAAAGGAGAACTCTCCGATGGAACCTGTGATTCCTGAAAAAGTTCAAAATGAAATCGATTCATTTGCCAATAAAAAGGTTTATTTGCATTTAGAAACGACGAATGGAGCTTATGCTTCCCACTATAATCAATCTTTTTTTTCCGCAGGAGCTTTTATCCGAAATGCTCAAATTCAGTACGAACACGGAAAAATTACCGGAAATGGCCCTTACCGTGTTGGACTTAAAATGGAATTTGGCTGGGTTTATGCGGAAGGGATTACCCATTTTGAAATCGACGAAAACGGACGGCTTTTGCTCGCCGGCCATGATTTTAACGGCAAACTCGCAGTAGCGCTGCAAATAAGCCTGACCCCATTTGAATAATCAGAACATTTGAAAGGAGCATAAACGTGGAGAAAGAACGGCAAATATTAATTGTTTTCCCCCACCCTGATGATGAAGCATTTGGCGTTTCCGGCACAATTGCCTCTTATACCCGAAATGGCACACCAGTAACATATGCATGCCTGACACTTGGAGAAATGGGGCGGAATATGGGAAATCCCCCGTTTGCTAACAGGGAGAGCCTTCCGAAAATCCGAAAGCAGGAGCTTCAGGAAGCTGCAAAAATTCTCGGCATTCAAGACTTGAGAATGATGGGTTTAAGAGATAAAACAATTGAGTTTGAAGATGAAGAGAAACTGACGAACATGGTTTCTTCCCTCATTGAAGAAGTAAATCCTTCGTTAATTATCACATTTTATCCCGGCTATTCTGTTCATCCCGATCATGAAGCAACAGGCGCCGCAGTTGTCAGAGCGGTTGAGCGGATTCCGGAACAAGAGCGGCCGAAACTCCATTGCGTTGCTTTCTCCAACAATTGCGAGGAAGAACTGGGACCACCGGATATCGTCAACGATGTCAGTGCAGTAAAAGAAGTGAAAATGAAAGCTATGAAAGCCCATAAGTCGCAAACACAGCTTATGACAGCAGAAATGGAGGAAAAACTGAAAAAGAATGATCCTCAGGTTCTCGCCTGGCTGCAGTACGAAAGATTTTGGACGTATAAATTTTCTGCTCCAACGAATACTTTTCATCCGCCATTGTAAAATCGAATGGAGGGGGTGACTAGCCCCCTGCTCGGTTTGTTTTTTCGATTACTTCTTTCAATGAGTCAGCAAACCTCTGATAGTCTTTTCATCTGGAAATCCCCATTATACATGATAGGCAGATGCTTTACTCACCATTTTACATGATGTGGATATTTTTCATATCAAGGCTAGAAGAGGAACAAGATAGCGTTTTACGTGCGGTTAAAAAGAAAAGCTGACCGAAAACAAGTGTCAGCCTCTGTATGTGAGGTTAAACATGGATTGGTCAGCTTCTTTGCGTTAAAGTATATGTTTTGCGAGTTCCTCTTTTTCCTCATCAGATAGCATTCTTTCAGCCATAGGGAAGAGGACATTTTCTTCTTTCATAAAATGTTCTGTTAAAATCATATATGCATTGATGACATAGGAAGCTAATTCTTTTGCCGCCTCCATGTTCACTTCTTTATCTAACATGGTTGTTTTTTCAAGAAATGCTGCAATATTTCGTTTTGCTTGGTCGTGTTCATATTCCATTACTGCAATAGGGCCAGTCGTACTGCCGATGTACTTCGCCATCATTGGAAATAGTACGCCTTCTTCACGTTCCGAATGTGGGTCAAGATGAGAAAGAAATAGTTTTACTTTCTCGCGCAACTGCAACAGCTCTTCTTTCCAATCCGCCTGTTCTGCATTGTTTCCAATTTGCTTCGCAGTTTCAAATAAAGCCTGTTTTTCTTCATTTAATGGTCCATGCTCAGCTAATAATTGCTGGAGAGCAGGACATAAAGTCACCGAACCATTTTGTAACATATGGCAAGGAGAAAATTCCATCGCGAGCACCTCCTAAAATCTCTATGCTTTTATTGTACAAATGATTTCTAAGAAATGATGTGATACTCATCACGTTGTCCATTCATTATGTTTCCTCATGGTGTCTATTTGAATCCGGAAATCAAACGATTAAAAAGTCGAGTTGGTCAGTGGGAGTTTCCGTTTTGACCGATAGAAAAGCAGTGAAAAGCGTTGTTTTGGCAGTAAATTTGTTCCATTGGAATATAAGATGATTAAAGAAATTTCGCTTCCTGTTAAAAATTTTTACAATAATGAGTGATTACTCACTTTACAAATCATCTGTTTCGATTTACTCTATAAGTAAGTGATTACTCACTTTAAAAAATGAGGTGAAACTATGAATAATGTGGAAGCCATTATATCCACAAGGAATGTTTCAAAGTCTTTCGGCAAACAGGAAGTCTTAAAGGATATTAACCTGGAAATTTTTCGCGGAGAAATTTTCGGCCTTCTTGGCCCGTCCGGTGCAGGCAAAACAACGCTCGTCAAGCAGCTGGTGGGGCTTGATTTGCCAACAAGCGGCGAAAATTTTGTTTTTCAAAAACGGATGCCTTCTTTATCTCTTATTGAAAAAATCGGTTATATGGCGCAATCCGATGCGTTATACGGGGAACTTTCGGCAAAAGAAAACCTTGAATTCTTTGCGGCTCTATATGGATTAAAAGGAGAGCGGCGCCAAAAAAGAATAAAAGAAGTGATGGAAATTGTCGAGTTATCGGAGCATCTCAACAAACTCGTGTCCAATTATTCAGGCGGAATGAAGCGGCGCTTATCATTGGCGATTGCCTTGCTGCATGAGCCCGAGCTTCTGATCCTTGACGAGCCGACTGTCGGGATTGACCCGGTCCTGAGAAAAAACATTTGGAACTCTTTTTACGACCTAAAGAAAAATGGCACTACCATCATTGTTACAACGCATGTGATGGATGAAGCGGAAAAATGCGACCGGCTCGGAATGATTCGCAGCGGGGAATTGATTGCAGTCGGAACTCCGGAAGAGTTAAGAAGAAACACAAACACTGCAACGATTGAAGAAGCCTTTCTTGTATTCGGAGGTGCGGAGTCATGAGAGTGACAGCCTTGATCATACGGATTTTACGGCAATTTATCCGCGACAAACGGACGATGGCTTTAATGATATTTGCCCCGATTTTAGTTCTGACAATGCTTCATCTCGTTTTTAACGGCGATGACTACGAACCGAAAATCGGGCTTGTCGATGTTCCCCAGGCTGTTCAAGATCAATTAAACTTAAAAAATGCGAATCTTTCAGACTATGAAAATACCAAACTGGCAAAAAAAGATCTTAAGGAAAAAAAGCTGGACGCCTATATCGCGATTAATGAGCAAATCCCGTCCATCACGCTTGAAGGAAGCGACCCTAGCGTCAATGGGGCTGTTATAAAATGGTTCCAGGAAGCGTTCAAGCCGCTGCAGCAAACTGGAACAACCTTGGAACCGGACATCAGCTATTTACACGGATCCAAAGATATGGGGCAGTTTGATTACTTTGGGCCGGTGCTGCTCGGATTTTTTGTCTTTTTCTTCGTATTCTTGATTGCCGGCGTTTCATTTTTAAGGGAAAGAACGACCGGAACATTGGAAAGACTGCTTTCGAGCCCGCTTCGCCGCTGGGAGATAGTCGCAGGTTATATCCTCGGTTTTGGAATTTTTACAATGCTGCAAGCAGGGATTATTGCATGGTACGCCATTTATGTCCTAGGTATGTTAATGGAAGGGTCGTTTGGCTATGTCCTGCTGATCATCTTGCTTTTGTCCTTGACAGCTTTAACACTTGGAATCTTTCTGTCGGCTTTTGCAAATAATGAGCTTCAAATGATTCAATTCATTCCGATCGTCGTAGTGCCGCAAATTTTCTTCTCCGGGTTGTTTAACCTAGAAACCATTTCCGAATGGTTAAGCTGGATTGGACCGTTCACTCCGCTCTACTATGCTGCGGACGCACTCCGGGATGTTATGGTAAGAGGATACGGCTGGAATGATATTTATGTTGATTTGCTCGTCCTTGCAGGTTTTTCAGCTATATTTATCACACTAAATATTTTTGCGTTAAAGAAGCACAGGAAGATTTAAGAACGATGATGGCTTTTTTCGGTATGAAGGCTGTCTCAAAAGCCTAAGGGTCAGACCCCATAACACAATATATAGGACATAATGTTGGATAAATGTGCTATATGTTGATAAATGCAAATGAGGTCAGACCCTTACGATACAGCCTTACACTTTGGCAGTACTTTAACAAAAAGATTTATTTTATTTGAAGGAGCACATGATGTACAACGAAGATTTTATGATGGAAGAATTTTTTGAGAATGAAGAAGGACTGACAGAAAAGCAGAAAAAAATCATCATTGCAGCGATTGAGTCCTTTTCTGAAAAAGGCTATGCCGCAACTTCAACAAGTGAAATAGCCAAAAAAGCAGGAGTCGCCGAAGGCACCATTTTCAGGCATTATAAAACGAAAAAGGATTTGCTTGTTTCGATTGTCGCCCCGATGATGGCGAAATTTATAGCGCCATTCGTCATTAAAGATTTATATAAAGTCCTTGACCAGCGGTTTGAGCGATTTGAAGATTTCTTACAAGCAATGATCGAAAACCGGGCAGAGCTTTTAAAGAACAACTTGCCGATGTTTAAAATTTTCATCCAAGAGATTCCTTTTCATCCTGAACTGAAAGCATTGTTTAGAGAACATATCGCAAATAAGGTCTATGAACGGTTCTCGGAGCTTGTTAAACATTATCAGGAGAAAGGACAGATTATTGAAATGCCTGCTTATAGCGTTGTCAGGCTTGTTGTTTCGTCCATTTTCGGCTATTTATTTGGCCGCTATCTGTTATTCCCGGAAGCAGATTGGGATGACGAAGCAGAAATTGAACGAACCATCCATTTCATTATGCATGGACTGGAACCGAAAAACGAATAACACTCCAACACACTAAAGCGTTAATCCGTTGAGGGTCTGGCCCGCTGTGCTTTAAAGTGTTAAAGGCCTGGCTGAACTCAATCAGCCAGGCCTTGCTTCTTATAAATCGGGTAGTGATATTTTATATAGTTTATCATCGTTTTCGTCAGGGGTTCCGCGGCCGTCTGTGTTATTGCTGATAAAGTAAAGATCGTTTCCTTCAATAAAAACGTCGCGGATTCGGCCAAGCCCGTTGACAACTTCCCTTGTCGTCCCTTTTTCTAAGTCAAACTCCTTTACCGCGATTCCCCTCAGTGTTGCAACGTACAGTTTGCCATTATGATAAACCATGCCGGATGGCGCCCATGTGTCTTCTCCGGATTGGAAGAGGGGCGGGATCATCCCTTTTTGCTTTTCTTCGCCCATAATGACAGGCCAGCCGTAATTTCCGCCGGCTTTTATTAAGTTAATTTCATCGTGGCCGGACGGTCCGTGCTCACTTTCATACAGCGTACCATCAGGGCTCCAGGCAAGCCCTTGAGGATTCCTGTGCCCGTAACTGTACGTATAAAAACCGGAAATCGGATTATCATCAGGTACGGATCCATCGAGATTCAGCCGCAATATTTTTCCTCCGAGAGATTTAGGATCCTGGGCAGTTTCCGGATTGGTGGCACCGTCTCCTGCAGTTGCGTACAGCTTGCCGTCAGGGCCAATTTCCAGCCTTCCGCCGTGATGAAATTGGCCGCTTGGGATTTTATCAAGCAAAACACGCTGTTCATTCCATTCCCCGTCTTGAAAAACAAGTTCAACAATCTGATTGAACTGGCCTGTTTGATCTTCGTATGTGTAATAGGCAAAAGCTTTATTTGTCTTTGAAAAATCAGGAGCGAGCACAAAGCCAAGAAATCCTGCTTCCTCTGCACCGGCCAGCCGTTTTCTTAATTTGACATTCTGTCTCTCTGTTTTGCCATTTTCAATTTTTACGATACTTCCTGTTCTCTCGCTTATGTAAAAAGTGTTCCCGGTTTTGTTAATGGACCAAGGAATTTCAAGGCGACCAGCAATGATTTCCGGTTGGGTCAGCTGCCTTACAGTTTCTTGCTCGCCGGAATCAGTGTGAAGCTGACCTTCTTCTTTCTCCGGTTCATTCGAACATCCAAACAGCAGCAGTAAAAGACTCAACGATAATAAAATTTTTTTCATTTGCTCGTTCCTTTCATTTATTTTTTGTACGCTGCCTCCTTAAGAACATCAAAAATGGCTTTGCCGACGCCGCTTTCTTCATTCGTTGCCGTTACAAAATGGCATTGTGCTTTGATATTTTCATCGGCATTTCCCATTGCTACCGATCGGCCCACAAGTTGAAACATGGAAAGATCGTTGTAATTGTCCCCGATGGCCATTGTTTCTTGCAGGGAAATGCCTCTCTCCTCAACAAATTTTTTTAAGGCAATTCCTTTCTGGGCATTTTTATCGGTTATTTCCAGGTTTTCATAACCTGAAGAGCTAACTGCAAGCCCTTCGATCTTCTCCAGCGATTGCATTGCAGCTTCCAGTCTGATTGGGTCTGTACTGAAAGCCAACAGCTTATATAGGTCATGCTCATCGTTGGTAAACAGTTTTTCATAATCATCTATTTTTTTTACAAACCCTTGATCAAGCCGATCTTCTGCAGCTTTATGAATCTTTTCGATAGGTGTATCCGGATTGGCTGTTTGAAAAATATCTGCGATGGTCGATATGGCCTTATCGGTATCTTTCGTATACATGCCCTTATTTGTATAAACCTCAAAATAAACATTGTTTTCATCAAGTGCTGCAGCAGCCTTTTGTGCCGCTGATTTGCTTAAAGGGTTTGAATCGATAATTTTTCCTTCATTCGATCGGATCTCAGCTCCGTTTACGCAAATAACAGGGCATTTTAACCCATATTGATTCAAAACGAAACTCGCTTCCTGATAGGATCGGCCCGTTGCAATGACAACTTCAATGCCTTTCTCTTGCGCTTTTTTAATGGCTGCTACATTTTCTTCAGTAACAGTCTGTCCAGCAGTCAGCAATGTTCCGTCCATATCGATTGCAATGCATTTAATCATGTTCTCACCTTCTGTTTGAAAATTTTAAAGGGGTCTGTCCCCTGATCCAGTAACGCGATAATGCGGTGACGCGTTAATATAACGGGGGTCTGGCCCCCAACGCGGTAATGCGGTAATGCGGTATCGCGTTAATACAACAGGGGTCTGCCCTCCGACTTTTATAGATATTTGCTCCCCTCTCGTACACTTAAAGGAGCGAGGCGATTGTTTTCTATAAAGTGTCTGACGGAGTCGGGATTCGTCTTCGAATATTCCCGGAGCGCCAAGCCGATCGCCTTTTGAATAAAAAATTCCTTACTTTCAGCGTTCATTTTTATATATCGATAAAGCAACTCTTCATTTGTTTTTTTCTTATATTTCAGCTGAAACAAAATAGCCGTTCTTCTCAGCCACAAATGATTGCTGCCGGCCCATTCTTCGATTGTTACCGGGATGATCTCAGGGTCATCAGCTGCAATCTTGCCAACCGCTTTTTGTGCAAGCATATCAACAGTATCCCACCAAGATTTTTCCGTAATCAAAAATTCCAACAGCTTTACGTGCTCTTTGCCAAGTTTTTTCAGCGATTTCTCGATATATGTTAGAGCTGTGTATTGATACTCTCGTTCCAGCAAATTCCATAGCTCTTTGACAAATTCAGGATAAAAAGGTTCCTTTAAAATGCCTGTTTTCTTAAAAAATTCTTTTTCTATCTGTACTCTTTCCGGCTTTTTGATCCCCAAAAAAGGAAAATGCCCTTTCATATATTTCTCCATTGCTGCAGCGTTTTCACTATTGCGGCTCAATTCCATCATTTCTTTTAACTCATTTACCATTTTGATCATATTCGATTCTCCTTAAACCGGGGCCCGGCCCCATTACGTTAATGCGTTAAAGCGATGAGGGTCTGGCCCGCGCTACGTTAACGCGTTAAACCAAAGAGGGATTGCCCCCCCTCCGCTATATATTTCCATTTTAAGATGTTTCACCTGACATTTCCAATGGAAGAGGATTTATGATTTTAGGAATAATTTGTCGAAAAATTTAATTTTACTATTTTATGGTTTTTGGTATTCTTTATATGAATAGAAAAATAAATTATTCATATATTCATAAGGTGGGAGACCGATGCGAGGTTTTACAGAACAGGAACGCGATTATATTCGCCAACAATTGCTTGAAAAAGGGAAAGAGCTTTTCTCTGTTCACGGATTAAGAAAAACAAGCATTAAAGATCTAACTGAATCAGTCGGAATTGCCCAGGGATCCTTTTATTTATTTTTTCAATCAAAGGAAGAATTATATTTTCGGATTCTTGAAAAAGAAGAAGAACAAATTAAAGAAAGCCTGTTGCATCATCTTAGCAAGCCGAAAACTCCAGAAGATTTCGCTTCCTTCCTTCTGAAAGGAATGGATCTGATTCAAGGCAACTCTTTTATACGGCGTTTATATTTTGAAGGGGACATGGAGCTGCTCGTCAGGAAACTTCCCGTTGAAACGGTCGCTTCCCATATTCAAAAAGACGATAACTTGTTAATGCCGCTTTTATATTCATGGGGTTTTTCCGGATTTGATGAACAGACAATAAGCGGGGCGGTTCGTGCATTCTTTTTAATGACGCTGCACCGGAAAGAAATTGGTAAAGACCATTACGAAAAAACAATACGTTTCCTTGCCGAGGCCATTTCAAATCAGATTTTTAAAGGCGTGAATTCACATGATTGAAGTAAAAAACTTAACTTATACATATCCCGGGAAAAATAGCCCTTCCGTAAAAGGAATTCATATGTCGATTCATAAAGGAGAAATATTCGGTCTTCTCGGCCCATCGGGTGCGGGAAAAAGCACGACGCAAAAAATATTAATCGGACTTCTGAAAGGCTACAGCGGTTCCGTCCGTGTTTTTGGAAAAGAAGTCCGCGACCTTCAATCCGATTATTATGAAAAAATCGGCGTTGCTTTTGAATTTCCTAACTTTTACAGTAAATTCAGCGCCATTGAAAACTTGCGCCATTTCAGCAGGCTGTATTCTGTTGAAACTGCTGATCCGGATGAGCTCCTTTCAATGATGGGTCTGTGGAAAGACAAGGATACAAAAGTATCAGCCTTTTCAAAAGGGATGAAAATGCGGCTGAATTTTTGCCGTGCATTATTAAACAATCCTGAAATCATCTTTCTGGATGAACCAACTTCCGGATTGGACCCGGTAAACGCAAAGATGATGCGCAACAAAATTTTAGAATTAAAAGCAGCCGGAAAAACCATTGTGATTACGACCCATAACATGCGTTTAGCGGAAGAATTGTGCGACCGGGTTGCCTTTATCGTAGACGGCGAGATCCATTTGATTGATTCCCCTAAAAATTTAAAACTCCAAAAAGGAAAAAAGACAGTAAGAATTGAGTATATGGAAGGAAACGAAACGAAAGAAAAAGATTTTCCGTTATCAACATTAAAGGACAACAGCGAATTTCTATCGTTAATCCAGTCCGGTCAGATTTTAACGATTCATACACAGGAAGCCTCACTTGAAGATATTTTTATCGAGGCTACTGGAAGGAGCCTGTTATGAGACTATTGGCAGCCATTCATACTGATATTAAGTTTCAATTCCGGAACTATCTTTACTATGCATACTTTATTGTCTGCATGCTTTATGTGGCGCTTTTATACTGGATTCCTTTTCACTGGAAAGAGCAAACAGCCATGTTTCTGTTGTTTACAGACTGTTCCTTCCTTGGATCTTTCTTTATCGGAGGAATTGTCCTTTTAGAAAAAGAACAAGGGATCTACGACCACCTTTTTGTCACACCATTGAAAATTTCCGAAGTTATATGGTCGAAAGTTATTTCTCTTGGTATTTTATCGGTTGTGTCAGGTTTGTTTATCTTTTTGCTTTCTTTCGGGTTTTCCTTGCAAATATTTTCTCTGGCAATTGGAATAGCCCTTAATTCCGTATTTGCAAGTTTATTAGGATTGATTTTTGCTGTCAGAGTCAAATCGATCAATCAGTATTTAATGATTTCCCCTTTATTCGCAACAGTCTTCTTCCTTCCCGTTTTGGAAGTGATGCATTTCTATGAATCTCCTTTGTTTTTACTTATTCCGGGAAAGGCAGGGCTTTTATTGATGGAAGGGGCCTTTCATCCGTTATCTTCTGCGGATTGGCTCTATGCGCTATGTATGTTTTGTGTCTATATTTATCTGGCATACCGGCTTGCCTACAGAGCTTTCTATCAACATATAATTTTGAATATCGGAGGCTGACCAGCCATGAAAAAAATATTGGCTCTCTCTCTTTTTGATCTGAAATACGCATATCGGGATTTTATGCTCATGGTTTCGATTCTAGCCCCTCTGTTGCTTGCTCTCATATTCCGTTTCGGAATCCCGTTCATCTTTTCTTATTTAGAGGGCCGGTTTTCGATTACATTAAAAGACTATTCCGAATTACAAGCCATCATCCTTATGATCACAGTGCCAGTCTTACTTGGGATGTTTGCAGCGTTCATCATTTTAGATGAACGGGATGAAAACGTACTAACTTTTTTAGCCGTTACCCCTCTTTCGAAAAAAGAGTATTTGGCATATCGGTTAGGGACTCCTGTTTTCATCAGCACGCTGCTATCTTTTGCGGCTCTCTTTATAGCAGGATACGCGGATATTATTTCATGGCGGACGATCCCGGTTATATTGCTGCTATCTCTCGAGGCACCGCTCGTTGCTTTGTTCGTGGCCGGAACAGCAAAAAATAAAGTTGAAGGCCTTGCAGTCGCCAAAGTAGCAAGCATTTTGCTGCTTGTGCCGCTTATGTTCGATTTTATCGAAGGACCGTGGAAGTATATCGCAGGGATGTTACCGCCATTTTGGCTTGTTGCTGCTTTCTTTTCTGCACTGCATTCAGAAGTGGATAAGTGGTTGATATTTATAGGGGTTTCTTTATGTGCCCATTTATTTTCTATATGGATTTTATTCATTCGATTTAAAAATGCCGTTTTATAGAAATTGGGGGTGTGTTTACATCCCTTTTTTGTGGAAAAGGGGCGAAGCTACGCTAACAAAAATAGAAATACCAACTTATCTTTAGCAAAATACTTGTTTAGCTTTGTAAATATTTAGAGCTTTGCTTCGCTCACACCGCCTTATTATATTGGTTATCTCTTAGAATGAAACCTATTTCCATGTTAGGTTGGGAGATTAAACTTGTGCTCGTTTTTTTTGTTTTATTGATTTTCAAGTTGCGTTAGGGTTTATGATAGAGAAAGAAAAGATTTCTATACTTTTCCCTTTTTCCAAAGAGGAAGAATAATAGGCTGCATAAGCTTTTGACATTTTCATAGCGAAAGAAGGGATTGTGCTGAATGGAAAAGAATCGTGAAATGCCTGGTAAAGAAAATTGGAAAGCTTTCTGGGGGCTGATCAATAGCGCCAGACCGCCAAAATGGATTTTTGCAGCTGCAATCATTCTTAGTTTAATAGAGACTGGCGCCGGGCTTGTCGTTCCCTGGTTTACTAAGTCGCTTGTCGACCAGATTTCCCGGTCTGCACTTGAAATGTCTGTTATTATTCTGCTTGCTGTATCATTCATTGTACAGACTATATCCTCCGGTTTTTCCTACTATTTCATGACCTATATCGGTGAGTCTGTTGTTGCGTCAATCCGGAAAATGCTCTGGAATCACATTTTATTATTGCCGATTCCATTTTTTGACCAGCATCAATCCGGCGAGACAATGAGCAGAATCACTCAAGATACGAACACAGTAAAAATGCTGATCACCCAGCATTTAATATCTTTTCTGACCGGGTTGATTTCGATCATTGGAGCGATTTCCATCCTGCTCATTATCGACTGGAAAATGACTCTTATCATGATCACCGCTGTTCCGGTTTCGATCTTGCTTCTCTGGCCTCTTGGCCAAAAGATGTACAAAATTTCGAAAGCTACCCAGGATGAAATGGCCAATTTTTCAGCGAATCTTGGAAGAGTGCTTTCGGATATCAGGCTTGTGAAAGCATACCATGCTGAGAAAGCGGAACAGGAAAACGGTGAGAAGGGGATTCGCCATTTATTTCAATTTGGTCTAAAAGAAGCGCGGATTCAGGCAATCATCTCCCCATTTATGACATTTGTGATGATGCTCGTTTTAGTCATCTTAATCGGCTACGGCGGGGTCCGTGTCGCTTCAGGCACTCTTTCAGCAGGTTCTCTTGTCGCGATTATTATCTATATGTTTCAAATTGTTGTTCCTTTTAGCCAGATGGCTGTATTTTTCACCTCATTTCAGAAAGCAATGGGTGCAACGGAGCGAATTCAAAGCATTTTATCTTTAGAGAAGGAACCTGTCGAAAGCTTGCTGCCGGTTGATAACCCTGCGCAAGACTTATGTTTTCGAAATGTTTCTTTTTCCTATAAAGAGGGTGAGCCTGTTTTAAAAAATGTGACGCTTACAATTCCTTCGGGCAAGACAACTGCTTTTGTCGGTCCGAGCGGGAGCGGCAAAACGACTTTGTTTGCGTTGCTGGAGCGTTTTTACACCCCTGAGGAAGGAGATATATTGCTCGGAGAAACGAATATTGAAAATTTTCACCTACATTCGTGGCGCAGTCAGATTGGATACGTTTCCCAAGAAAGTCCGATTATGTCAGGGTCCATTCGGGATAATATTTGTTACGGACTGGACCGAGACGTTTCAGACGAGGAAATTGAACGGGTCGCAGAACTCGCAAATGCGGCAGAGTTTATTAACAGGCTTCCGGAGGGGTATTCGACTCAAGTTGGAGAACGGGGCATTAAATTATCCGGAGGGCAGCGGCAAAGGATTGCAATTGCCCGTGCTCTTATACGCAACCCGAAAATTCTCCTTCTTGATGAAGCAACCTCAAACCTCGACAGCTCATCAGAAGTTCTTGTCCAAAAGGCGCTGCAACGGCTTATGGAGGGAAGGACCACGCTTGTCATCGCACACAGACTTTCGACCGTTGTCGATGCGGACCAAATTGCCGTGTTAGAGAACGGAACCATCACCGGAGTCGGACCCCACCATCAACTGCTCGAAAACCACCCGCTCTATCGAGAACTTGCCGAACAACAGCTGCAAACTTCGGGGGATGTCGATTCATCACGTTAATGCGTTAAACTATTGAGGATCAGTCCTGCACCGAATTAATGCGTTAATGCTTTAATTTGATGAGGGCCAGACCCCTATAAGTGGTCTGGCCCTTTGACAGGTACTTTTCTTCTTTTCTCTTCTAAAAACATTGGAACGAACGGATTCTTTGCAAGTCTGTTCCGTAGTATTCCCATCTGTTTCCTCTCCAGCGAAAACCTGATACAGATGTTCTGCCGACATAGGTTGGATAAAACCAGAAGCTGCGGCCGTTTTCTAACCAAATATAAGTATATCGGTATAAACAGCCCCTTATCGCTCCTGGGTCGACCGCCTGAAGGGAAACAGTCTGCTGTGGTGTAAACGAAGGCGGAGGCGATGTCGGCGCTCCTCCTGTTTGCTGGCCTCCTGGGAATGGAGATCCTCCTGTTTGCTGGCCGCCCGGGGATGGAGATCCTCCAAATTCATCGGAAGGATTTCCGGGGGCGCCGAACGGCGGGGATGTCGGATATCCCTGCTGACTTCCCTGGTACGGTGAACTTCCGATATCGCCGGAAGGAGATCCGGGAGTACCGAACGGCGGGAACGTCGGATATCCTTGCTGGCCCCCGGGGTACGGATAACTTCCGATATCGCCGGAAGGAGATCCGGGAGTGCCAAACGGCGGGGATGTCGGATATCCTTGCTGGCCTCCGGGGTACGGATAACTTCCGATATCGCCGGAAGGAGATCCGGGAGTGCCAAACGGCGGGGATGTCGGATATCCTTGCTGGCCTCCGGGGTACGGATAACTTCTGAAATCACCGGAAGGATATACGGCACTACCGAAAGGAGGGACTGATGAATACCCTTGATGACCGCCGGACACTGGCAGAATATTAAATTGGCGAAACCCGTCTTGAGGTGAGAAATTTGGGAAAACTGTCGGGAAATACGGATAAAAATTCAATTTTTAATCCCCTTTCAAATGTCTTACTTTGTAATGTATGCAAAACGCCTATTATGGTGAAAAAAGAATTAAACCGTAATTTCTGCCAGTCTCTTAAACTCATTTGTGATGTTGTCCGTGAGCCGGTCAACAACCGAAAAATTCATAGCTTGAACATATATTTTCTCAAGCTCATCATGTAAAGACTTTGCCAATTTTAAATACGAAGTGGCCTCTTTCATTTTGAACCTGTACTGCTTTGACAGCATTTCAATTTTGTCGGCAAATATTTCATCGGTATTTGGTTCAATAATGCTTTTATACATATCGATAATCTCGTCACCTTCCCTGCTTGGGAAGTATTCATGTGGAGCAGTGCTGTCAAAAATGCAAATGCCAAGCTCCCGGATAATGACCATATCAAGACTGTTCGGATCAAATCCACAATGATACACTTCCGCATCAAAACCGGTTTCTTCTGCTTTCGCAGCTATTTTTTTCAAAAGTGTTGATTTCCCTGAGCCGGGCCGGCCTTTAATAAAATACCTTTTCGGAACATCTTCGGTTAAATTTTGAACAAAATTAACCGCTCCTTTCGGCGTCGCGGCCCCGAGGAAACGATGCTTTACGATTGATTTCTTATTAAGAATAATGTTTCCAAAGAAATCTTCTAGAAGGGTACTGGTCAGTTTGTTTGCTTTTTCAAAATCCATATTCTCGATATAAATTTTTTCCCATTCATCGTGAATTTTTAATGCCTCTTTAAATACGGCATATGCTGATTTAAACGCCTTGCTGATGTCATTTGTAAGTTTCTTGATTTCCTCTTTTTGGCCGGAAAGAACATCTGCATCCCATGCTTCCCCTAAATTAATATAATTCTCGATCGCTCCCGGCACTTTCGGCTCAATCACATGTGGAGCCGTTCCGTCAACGATCCCTGCTTTTAACGCCGGAATGATCACACCATCAATGGAATCATTATCAGAAGAACAATGAATGTATTCAATTGTAAATCCTTTTTGAAGCCATTCTTCGCCCACTTTTTTCATTAGCGTCGATTTACCGGTTCCCGGTCCGCCTTTTAAAATAAACAAACGATTTAAATTTTGCAGATTTGATTCGAATAAGCTGTGAAAACCACGGGCTGTATTTCCGCCGGCATAGTAATTCAAGACTTTCCCCGCCACTATCAACACTCCCTCTTTTCGTTTCCTGGACTTAACTTTCATCCATTAAAATATGCATAGGTTTACAATTAGGTGAATGCCTATGCGATCATTCGTTTTACAAAAATGAAAAAGACTGATATTGGGTTTTAACCCTGTAATATCAGTCTTTTTCTTTTAAAGCATTATATGTCTTAATTTAAGTAAACATCAGGTGTTTCATTTTGAATACATTTGAAAATTAATTTCTCAAGATTCTCAAGATTTAAATCTTTTAGAGAGCTTTAATAGAGCTTAAAACATTGGTTCCAGGATATACATATGGATCACTCATACGATAGTTCTAGAACCTTTCTTAGAAATTCCTCTTCAGAAATCAAACCCAATGTTTTTGATTTTATTATCTCCTCTTCTTTATCTCGTAAATAAAATCCTTCAATTGCCAATGTTGCTTTTACCTGTTTCATTCCTTCATTCATATCAAAAACAGGACTTTCTGACAAAGGAGTTAAACCTCCCCTCATAAAATGACTTGTAATTCTATTTCTTTTCTAAATGCACGAGAGAACGTTCTATTTTTAAATTTGCCTTTTTTTACCCTAGATGGAACAGACGATTTAGCAAATTTTATTCCTTGTCCATATAATGACATAAAAAACACTCCCATTAATTATTGCAAGTCAATAAAAAGAAGTCAGTCGTATATTGTAACTTTTATTATATCATTTATCGCAATATATTTCAGAAATTGACATTTGTTTTCGTTTTTTGTATTAACAGCACTCAATTTGTTCTGATATATAGATTATAGTAGAAAAAGCCAACACCTTTTACAGGTATGAGCTAAATTTATTTTTTTAAATTAGCCAATGTCCCTTCAGTCACTGATAAAAGATCTTCAACAGCTAGTTCCATTTGCACACCGATTTTCCCGGCGCTGACAACAATGGTTTCCCATTCAGAGGCTGATATTTCAAGGAATGTTTTGTACTGCTTCTTCATGCCGATAGGTGAACAGCCGCCTCTGATATAACCTGTTAATTTTTGAATATCTTTTACAGGAACAAGGTCCACTTTCTTTTCCCCGGCGGCTTTAGCTGCTTTTTTCAAATCCAGTTCTTCGGCTACAGGGATAATGAATACATATACTTCCTTGCTTGTTCCTTGCGCTACCAGCGTTTTAAAAACTTGCCGCGGGTCTTTATTAATTTTTTCCGCGACGGAAACCCCGTCAATTTTTCCATCCTTATTGTCGTATGCAGTAGTTTGGTAATCGATTTTCTTAGCGTCAAGAATTCGCATCGCGTTCGTTTTTGTCTGTGCCATTCTTTCGTTGCTCCCTTGCTTGTTATCTTTTATTTATTTTAGCACTTGAATGAACGATTTCAAAAAGAAGGGTCTAGCCCCTACAATACTTTAAAGCGTTAATGTGGTGAGGGTCTGGCCCGCTATGCTTTAAAGCAATAAAGCACGATGTTGAATGAATAACTTTCTTAGGTAAGGGAAATAATGGTAATAGAGTGGGGAATTTGTGCATTTTGGCCTTATTGCGAGGAGGAAGATACAGGAATGCTGATTTTTGAGGAGGTAGAAGAATGGCTGAAAACTATGATGTTAGCAAAAGAATGCCTCAGTTTCCCGAACCGTATTGGAGGAAATCTGCCAATTTTCCGTCATTTGAAAAACTGAACAGTGACAGAGAAGCAGATGTGGTCATTGTCGGAGGCGGAATTACCGGGATCACTGCCGCTTATTTGCTTGTAAAAGAGGGGCTTCAAGTTGCCCTTATAGAAGCCGGGAATATTTTAAACGGAACGACCGGCCATACAACTGCTAAAATTACTGCCCAGCACGGCTTGATTTATGGTGAATTGATCAGCCACTTCGGGGAAGAGAAAGCGAAGCTTTACTATCAAGCAAGCATGGATGCACTGACATTTATAAAGAATACAGTAAAAGATCAGCAAATTGATTGTGATTTAAACGAAGAGGATGCCTATATTTATACAAACTCGAGTAACTACACGCAAAAAATCATCAATGAATTCAAAGCTTATGAAAAATTGGGGATTGACGGCGAATTCCTATCTGAAATTCCCATTCCGGTAAAAATGAAGGCTGCAATTGTCATGAAAAAACAAGCACAATTCCATCCTTTAAAATATTTATCGAGATTTGTCGAATATCTATCTCAAAACAACTGCAGCATATACGAAAATACAACAGCCGTTAATATCGAGAAAGGCGAACAGCCCGTTGTCATAACAAGAGATGGCCATAAGATCACTTGCCGGAATGTCATCATCGCTTCCCATTTCCCATTCTTTGAAAAAACCGGCGGATATTTTGCGAGGATGTATGCAGAACGCTCGTATGTTCTCGGGGTAAAAACAGAGAAAGCATATCCAGGCGGAATGTATATTA
This sequence comes from Bacillus methanolicus, assembly GCF_028888695.1. Taxonomy (NCBI): domain Bacteria; kingdom Bacillati; phylum Bacillota; class Bacilli; order Caryophanales; family Bacillaceae; genus Bacillus; species Bacillus methanolicus. The sequence continues at coordinate 440,282 of NZ_PNFF01000002.1, forward strand.
ATGCTGAACAGCCGACCCGCTCTATCCGTTATGCAGATTTAGACGGGGAAAAACTCATCTTATTCGGCGGCGAAGGCCATAAAACCGGACATGCCATTAATACCATTAAACATTATGAAGCTCTTGAAGCATTTGCCGAAGAAACATTCGGCATAAAGGAAATCGCGTACAGATGGTCTGCACAGGATCTAACTACATTGGACAAAGTTCCATATATCGGACCGATTACATCAAACAATCCAAATATTTATGTCGCAACCGGTTACCGGAAATGGGGAATGACAAACGGAACGGCAGCTGCCATGTTGATTACAGATCTCATTTTGAAAAAAGAAAACCGTTATGAAGAATTGTTTACACCTTCCAGATTTAATGCTGATCCAAGCTTAAAGAAACTTATATCGCAAAATGTACAGGTTGCAAAAGATCTCATTGAAGGAAAGCTTGAACTCCCTGCAAAACACCCCGATGATTTAGGTGCTGACGAGGGAGCGGCTGTGACTGTCAATGGCAAAAGAGCCGGAGCTTACAAAGACGAAGACGGCAAGCTGTATGTTGTAGATACAACATGTACGCACATGGGCTGCGAATTAGAATGGAATAATGGGGAACGAACATGGGACTGCCCGTGCCACGGCTCGCGTTTTACTTATAAAGGAGAAATAGTCGAAGGCCCTGCGGAAGTTCCTTTAAAACAAATCGAAAATCAATAGCATTGATAATGACACGCGTAGTAGATTAAAAAAGTGCAGAGATCGACCCCTCTGCACTTTTACACTTTAAAGCAGCGCGGGTCTGGCCCTCAATACATTAACGCTTTAAAGCAGCGCGGGCCTGGCCCGCACTCCATTAACGTTTTAAAGTGTTAGTGTGTTGTTTTTAATAAACTTTTATGGATCCATATGGCTGCCTGAGAACCTTCTCCCATGGCAAGGGTGACAAGCTCTGAATGAGCAACAACATCTCCAGCCGCCCAAACATTTTGGATATTCGTCATTTTCGTTCTTGGATTGACAAGTATATGGTTGTTTTCGAGGACTTCCACCCCAAGTTGTCTTGCAAGATCGGAGCGGACCTCATTGCCTCCAAAAGCGAGAAAAGCTCGGCTGCTCATGACATTATTCCCGTCTGCAAGCACGACTCCCAGAAAATTCTCCCCATCTGCCATCACTTCTTTAATAGGAACACTCATATACTCAATATTTTTTGCTTTTAGCTTTTCTAAAATCTCTTCATCCACTTCGGCTTGTTCATGATTAATATAAATAATTTCCTTTGTCCAATACTTAAGCGTCATTGCCATATTAGCGCCCGTATTTCCCGAACCCAATACAATTGTTCGTCTATTTTTGACCTCATAGCCATCACAGTCCGGACAAACAAACACACTTACCCCAAGACATGGGAAAAGCGGAGGGAAGTTTGGAATTCGGTCTTTCACTCCTGTTGTAATCAAAAGCCTTTTTCCGGTGTATTTTCTTCCATCCTTGCCGGTCAAAACAAAATTCCCTTCAATTAATTCAGCTTTTTCAATTTTATCATCAGCAAAATGCACTCCAAAGTTTTCGGCCTGTTTTTTGCCAATCTCCCTTAGCTTCGGGCCGCTAATACGGTCCGGCCAACCTAATATATTGTTATAGCCCTTGCATAAGTTGGAGCGGCCGTCGCCGGAGTCAATGACAAGCACATTGTGATCATATCTTCCAAGCTGGATAGAGCTTTGCAGACCGGCAATTCCCCCGCCGATGATTAAACAATCGTAAATCATATGTACCTTTCCTCTCCTATCATGAAATGATTCTCCTTACTATCGTGTCCTCTTTTCCGGCCTGCAACACATCAAAAAAAACACCTATTTCTCCCGGGCCTCCGGCTCGAAGCATTCCATTTGAAGCCTGATTAAGAAAAAATTCAATTCAAATTTATAATGGTTCCTTAAAAAATAAAAAAACCAAAGACCATTGTTGGATCTTTGGCTTAAAGATGTACTTTCACTTATTCATCTGTTCAAGAAATCCTCCAAGCAGGGTATCTAGGTCGTCTTCCTCTTCTTCTTTTTCATCCTCAAAACTCGACTGTTGTTTTGCACTGTCCCAACTAAAGTTAGCTAGGTCATCTTCCATTTCATTGAAATTTTCATTCGATTCATCAAGTGATTGATTCACAGGTTCATCCGAACGTTCGTCAAGTTCAAAATCAACTATTGGTTCTTCTTCCTGCAAATACAGGGCTTGATCAATATCAGTCGCTTTGCTGTTTAACGCTGCAAGAAGAGATGTGGAACGAACCGGATCATTTATCAGGTGATAAAGAATACTCCCTAACAGAGCCTCTGAATGCTCATGTTTAAGCCAGTCCCGCTGAACTTTGCTCAGCTTCTGCGGAAGAGGAATGCTAATCATTTCCCGTTCTTTCGAAAGTGACTGGCTGACACCTTGAATTACGAATTCAGCAATTTTACTCGAAAAATTCCTCTTCTCTGTTTCTTTCAGTTTCTGGAGCTGTTTGACTATGTGGTCGGGAGTATCCGAAGGTATACGAAAGGCAATGGTTTGGCCTCTTTTAATCCCGTTTGATGATGATTTGCTCATAATATCACCTTATTTAAGCCTTCACAGGTTTTTGTTCCTCTCCCTTTTTCTCTTTAGCCGTTCTGCGAACATAGTCAGAAATTAATTTATAATAAGCATTCGCCATCATCCAGATGCTTTCTTTTTCATCTTCAAAAAAATCAATATTATAGCCGTCTAAATTATTATTTAGCGTTTTTATATAATCTTTTAAAATAATGGAACCTCCACCTACAAAGTAACAAATCTCTGTTTGGGAATTCTTTAGCCACATATTTCGTAAAAGGCGATACTGCTTCTTCGCCAAATCAAGGAGGATCCGGTCGGTGATATCATGGACACTTGTACGGCTGCCCCTTACCATAATATGATTCCGATCGTTCTTCTTTGTAATAATCTCCACAACATCGCGGCGACTGTCCAATTCCACTCCGTGCCGGGAGCGAATCTCTTCCCTGATCGCCTCTAAAGCCTCAGAAACGCCAAGATTAAATCCTTGCGCTTTATCATCATCCACTTTTCGGTCTTTAATGACGGCGATATCCGTCGATAACCCGCCAATATCTTGGATAAGGATTCTTTTATTAATTAAATCTTTATTAATAATGTTCAACTCATTATCCATGACAAGGTTTATAAAAGCAGCAAACCCTTCAGGATACACCTTCACTTCATCAAATTTGATATTTACTTTCAATCCTTGATATTTAGGGGTAATCAAAAATTCAACTTGGTGAACGGAACCTAATAATTTCGAGCGGTAACCGGTATCTCTTCCTTCTTTTACTTCGCGAAGAGGCAAGCCCGTGCCCAAAGTATAATTCGCATCGATGACATTTTTCGACTTTGGAAACACTTTGGCATTTTCCGGCCTCGCTGCATCTAAAGCAAGGGAAGCAAACAGCAAGATCAATGTTTGATCCTCTGCCGACTTGCTGCTGCCGGGGTCTAATTCAGAAGCATTGTCGCTTTTCGTCGCTAAATGGCCGACGCGGTAAATCACGTTATTTTCTTTTAGAGCAGGGGAGTGTACTTTTATATGTATACCGTCCAAAGGATCTTGATTATCTAATTCTTCTATACCGATAACAGGTCTGTCCTCGATGTCTCTGGCAATCACGTTCGGAATATTTAATTCATATTCTAATTTTCCAAAAATTGCTTTTAACGAATCATTTCCAACGTCTACCGCAGCAATTCTGCTATTGCTCATAAAAAATCCTTCCTTTCTTTCGTCAGCTTATAGTAAGCGTAAATGACTGCGGCCGACGATTCAATCATATTGGAAAATATTAATGAAAACGTAAACATGTACACGAAAATGTAAACTTAAAAACAAAACTGCAAACATGTCGAATTATAAGGAAGTAAACGGTTTTGTAAACATGCAAACAAACTTGTTTACAATCGCAAACACTTTTGCAAACACGTAAACATATTTGTTTACAAACGAAAACAAAACATAAACACGCAAACATTTTTGTTTACAAGGAATGATCGTATGGTTCTGTTCTATAAAGTCACTTACAGAAAAAAGCAGAAGTCTTCAGTGGTCTTTATGCCCACGATAGACTTCTGCTTCAGCTTCCGTAAATATTAGCTTTTTTTACCATCTTTTAATTCATCAACTAGCTTTTCCGCTACCCTTCTATATAAGTTGCTAATGCCAACAAATGCAGCGATTAATAACACCTTCTCCAAATACTGTGAATCTTGTTCTTCCAGCTTTTTGATTTCTTCGTTTACTTCTTTCGCCTTTTCTTCAATATCTTCTTTAAAGGATTCGACATTTTTCTTAAAAAGATAGAGATAGCTTTCGTAAAAAGCCTCTAAATTGAAATCCCCTGCTATGATCTTTTCATTCAAACCATCAAGAGTCGTTTTAATATCATTGAGCGACAGCGCCCCTTTTAACTGATAGATCAGGCTGATTAAAAGTAAATGTTCTTTTGAATATTTTTTATTCTTAATAGGAAAAAACAGTTTTCCTTTGGCATAGTTATTGATCATCGTTTTCGTTAAAACTTTTTCATCTTCCGTACGTTTGGATGCACCATATTTTTGTTCAAATAATTGAATTACTTGATCCATGTACAAGTCAATTTTCGGAAGGTCCTCCAATGTAATGATATTTTCTAACCCAAGATCTGCAATGATTTCATTTACATTCTCCATTGTTCCAACCTCTGTTTTTTCTTTCATTTTATCCTAATAAATTTTTAAAGTAAATTATTGACTACTTATCATTATGATTATATTATTATATATAGTATTGAAAACTACATATTGCCATAGGAGGACGATTCAGTGAACAATTATATACGCGAACCAATTAACGGACTGACACATTTAGCCGGTGCAATTTTATCATTTGCCGGACTGCTTGCGATGGTCATCAAAGCTTCGATGGCAACATCATCGGCACTTGCCATTACATCTGTGATCATTTTTGGCATCAGCATGATCCTTTTATATTCTGCTTCTGCGACGTATCACATGGTCATTGCGAAAGATAAGGTTATTGCCTTCCTTAGACGGCTCGACCATTCGATGATCTTTGTTATGATTGCAGGATCGTATACGCCTTTTTGCCTCATTACCTTAAACGGGACAACAGGCTGGACGATTTTTGCCATTGTCACATCAATAGCTGTTTGCGGCGTGCTATTCAAAATGATCTGGTTTAAATGTCCGAGATGGCTGTCAACTTTGCTTTACATTCTGATGGGATGGATTATTATTTTTGCTTTTTCGCCCCTTGCCGAAACATTAGATCGTAATGGCGTGTTCCTTTTAGTGCTCGGAGGGATTTTCTATACGGTCGGCGGCATTATTTACGCAACAAAGCCGAAATTTTTACAATCAAAATACATGGGCTTTCATGAGATTTTTCACATCTTCATTCTGCTCGGAAGCGTCTCCCATTTTTTGAGCGTCTTTATGTATGTTCTATGAATAGGCCGGTATTGCAGTTCTGAGCGAAACTGCAGACCGGTCTTTTTACTTTCGTTTAGAAAAATTTTTTCATTTATATTTGCATAAAATCAGCTGAAGCATATTCTGAACAATAAAAACCTTAACTGACTTCTTCCCTAGTTCAATCGAGTCGACAACAAACAACTTTATTGCTACAATAAAGTTGTTACTTTGTTAGGGGGAATAATATGATACAGTTTCAAAACATCGTTAAGAAGTATGGCAACAAAACAATTATCAACAATTTCAATTTGGATGTTGAAGCAGGACAGCTTGTTGTATTTATCGGACCGAGCGGCTGTGGAAAAACGACCTTGCTTAAAATGATTAATAAACTGATTCAACCGACATCAGGGAAGATTTATGTAAACGGTACGGATATCTCGAGAGCAGATCCGATTGAACTGAGAAGAAACATCGGTTATGTCATTCAAAATACCGGGCTGTTTCCCCATATGTCCATAAAAGAAAATTTAGAATTGATTCCGAAGCTCAAGGGAGAAGATCCGGCTGCAATCGAAAAGAAAACGGAAGAATTGCTTGAATTAGTCGGTTTGGACCCGAAGGAATATTTGCATCGGTTTCCTAAGGAATTAAGCGGTGGACAGCAGCAAAGGATTGGGGTAGCAAGAGCCTTCTCTACAAACTCCGATATTATTTTAATGGATGAACCCTTCAGTGCTTTAGATCCCGTCACAAGAAGCTCCCTTCAAGAAGAACTATTCCAAATGCAAAAGGAATTAAATAAGACGATTATTTTTGTTACACACGATATGGATGAAGCGATAAAAATAGCAGATAAAATTTGTCTATTAAAAGACGGGAATATTCTCCAATATGACACACCGGAGAACATATTAAAAAATCCAGCTTCTGAGTTTGTAGAAAGTTTTATTGGCAAGAGAAGAGTTTGGAACAACCCGGAATTATTAAAAGCAGAGGATATTATGATTTTTAATCCTGTGAAAATTTCTCCTAAGCGAAATGTGATTCAAGCGATCGAAATTATGAAAGAAAATAAAGTGGACAGCTTAATGGTTACAGACAGGCACAATACCCTTTTAGGATTAGTGACGTTAAAAGCGATTCAGCTATTGAACAGAAATTCTTTGATAGAAGATGTAATGGAGAAAAATGTCCTGGCTGTATCAGAAGATGCTAATTTAATATCTGTTTTGAAGACGATGAATGAGCATAAAATTGGCTATGTCCCTGTTGTGAACAGTACGGGACATTTAACCGGACTCATTACAAGAAGCTCCATCCTGTCAGCATTAAGCAGTCAGCTGATTGATTTGGAGGTGACCTTTTAATGGGCGGATTATGGAATTTTATAATGACGAAATATGATCAAATCTTAAGTTTACTTGGCCAGCATATTTATTTAAGTGTGATTTCTGTCTTAATCGCCATCATCATCGGAATTCCTCTCGGCATCATGATTTCGAAAGAACAAAAGCTTGCAAAACCTATTATCGGGGCAGCCAATGTTATTCAAGCAGTACCGAGCTTGGCCCTGCTCGGTTTCTTAATTCCTTTCATCGGAATCGGAAGCGCCCCTGCCATCGTGATGGTCGTCCTTTATTCCCTGCTTCCAATTGTGAAGAATACGTATACAGGATTAACAAATATAGACTCAGACATCCTTGAAGCTGCAAAAGGAATCGGATTAACCAAGAGCCAAACGATGAGAAAAGTGCAGCTGCCTTTAGCCTTCCCGATGATTATGGCAGGAATCAGAATTTCGGCTGTAACAGCTGTCGGATTAATGACAATCGCAGCATTCGTTGGTGCCGGTGGACTCGGCTATCTCGTATTTTCGGGTGTTCAAACAGTCGATAATTACATGATTCTAGCCGGCGCCATTCCGGCTTGTATTCTCGCCCTTCTCATCGACTATGTTGTCGGCAAGCTGGAATCCAAACTTTCGTATACAAATAAACAGCGTCCTTCACAATCCGGAACAAAAGTATCCACCAGTCCATTGAAAAGAATCGCAATTCCTTCGTTGGTGATCTTACTTTTTGCAGCAGGAATCATCACGGTCTATTCGAACGTAAATTCAAAAGATAAAATTGTGATTGGTTCAAAAAATTTCAGTGAACAATTGATACTAGGGAACATGTTAGCAGATATAATTGAAGACAAAACTGATATTCAAGTAGAAAGACAACTGAATCTCGGCGGAACACAGGTCGCCTTCAATGCCCTCAATAGCGGCGATATTGATCTATATGTCGAATATACAGGCACCGGTTTAGTGAATATTTTAAAAGAATCGGCAATGAACAATCCTGATGAGGTCTATCATGTCGTGAAAAAGAAATTTCATGAAAAGTATGGGGTTGAGCTATTAGAGCCTCTCGGGTTCAATAATACGTATACTTTGGCGGTAAAGCAGGATACGGCCGAAAAGTTCGGACTGGAGACGTTTTCCGACTTGGCCAAGGTAAGCGACCAGTTAATACTTGGTCCGACAGTCGAATTTCCTAATAGAAGTGATGGTTTAATCGGGCTTTCCAAAACCTATCATATGAACTTTAAAGATGTGAAAGCTGTTGACGGCGGCTTGAGATACACGGCATTGAAAAATCAAGAAAGTGATGTCATCGATGCCTTTTCGACCGACGGCTTGCTGGAAGCATTCCAGTTAAAGGTGTTAAAAGATGATAAAAACTTCTTTCCTCCGTATTATGCTGTACCCATTATTAGAGAGGATACGTTAAAAGAATATCCGGAGCTGAAAAGCGCCATCAATACCTTAGCAGGCAAGCTTACCGATGAGAAAATGAGAAAGCTAAACTACAAAGTTGACAGTCTGAGAGAATCTCCGGAGAAGGTAGCAAAAGAATTTTTAAAAGAAGAAGGTTTGATTGATTAATAGGATCGTTTTTAGCATTAAAACCGGGCTCAGTCCCGGTCCTTTTTTGTTACTATATGGAGTGAAGGCTCATAAATGTGATCGATGGCTCATATTTTGAAATGAAGGCTCATAAATTTGGATAAGGGCTCATTTTTCAGAATGACGGCTCATATATCGGCATAAGGGCTCATATTTCAGAACGACGGCTCATATATCTGAATGAAGACTCATATATCGAAATGACGGCTCATAACCCGAAAAACTCTAGAATCGTTTGGCTAATTTAGATACGATTTTATGCTCAAAACGCATTAAACGCCCTGTTGTATCTTCGAAAAAAGCTGGTTTAACCCGCTTTTCTTATTCTCCCAAAAAATGCATGACCCGGTCATATGTTTTTTCGTCACCGATAATGAGAAGCACATCTCCTTCGAGTATGCTTGCGTAAGGTCCCGGAGAAATGATTAGTTTTCCGTTCCTCTTGATTCCAACCACGGTTCCCCCGGTATTTTGCCAAAACTTCACTTCCGAAATCGTCTTTCCGATATGGCTGCAGCCCGGAACGATCTCCACCTCAATGGGCACCATTGGATTTGTATGACGGAGCTTTCCTGAATAATCAATGATTTTATTCACCGTGTCAAAAATCTGTTGATCCAGTTCCTCTCTCTTACTAAAAAGCGACTTCATTTGCTTTTCTAAATCCTTGATAGTCTCCAAACTTGAAAACCTGTTTATATATTTAAATGCATTTTCCCGGGATGAAACGATAATTCCACTTCCCTTGGCAGATTGAACAATCCCTACGTCTTCTAAGATTTTAATGGCTCTCCTTACCGTTTCGGGAGACACATTATATTCGCTCGCTAAAGTTGATCGCCCATGGATTTTTTCTCCGACTTTAAATTTCCCATCGTATATTCGATTTGCAAGATCGATCGCGATTCGTTCATATGTTGGTATTTGTGTTCTCTGCTGCATAATATCCTCCACCGCAATAAAATCGTTTACTTTTACTATACTCTTTTCTACGTGCATATGCGAATATCCAAACGCTGCCCATGCTTTGATAAGTAAAGTAGGAGTCTGGTAAGATGAAAATATAACAATCAAAGGGAGATGAAGGAAAATTGAAAGATGAAATCATTAAGAGGTTTACTACTTATGTGAAGGTAGACACGCAGTCCAATGATGAGAGTAATACATGTCCTTCCACGCCTGGACAGCTGACCCTTGCCAACATGCTGGTGGAAGAATTAAAAGCGATCGGGATGGAAGAAGTGACAATTGATGAAAACGGATATGTAATGGCAACACTCCCTTCCAATACAGAAAAACAAGTGCCTACAATCGGATTTTTGGCACATGTTGATACAGCGACCGATTTTACCGGCGCGGGCGTTAAACCGCAAATTGTAGAAGACTATGATGGCAACGATATTGTATTAAATAAAGAATTACAGATCGTGCTGTCTCCGAAAGACTTCCCAAATCTTCTCCAATATAAGGGCCACACGTTAATCACAACAGACGGAACGACTCTTCTCGGCGCTGATAACAAAGCCGGCATTGCTGAAATTATGACAGCAATGGCTTATTTGATAAACCATCCGGAAATTAAGCACGGAAAAGTAAGAGTAGCTTTCACGCCTGATGAAGAAATTGGCAGAGGTCCTCACAAATTTGATGTGGCCGCTTTTAACGCCAAGTTTGCATATACGGTAGACGGAGGTCCGCTCGGAGAACTAGAGTACGAGAGCTTCAACGCTGCCGCTGCAAAAATTACGATTAAAGGAAGAAACATTCATCCTGGTTCAGCCAAAGGGAAGATGGTGAACTCTGCTAAAATCGCCATGGAATTGCACAGAAAGCTTCCGGCGAGTGAGGCACCTGAATATACAGAAGGATATGAAGGGTTCTATCATTTGATTTCTATCAATGGCGACGTGGAACAAACAAAACTGCACTACATAATCAGGGATTTTGATAGGGACAGCTTCAATGCAAGAAAAGCCACGATCGAAAAGATTGTAAATGAATTTAGAGAAACATACGGAAAAGACAACATCATCCTGGAAATGAAAGATCAATATTACAACATGAGAGAAAAAATTGAACCGGTAAAAGAAATTGTCGAAATTGCTTATCAGGCAATGGAGAATTTGGGTATTCAGCCAATCATTAAGCCAATTCGGGGCGGCACAGACGGTTCGCAGCTATCTTTTATGGGACTGCCGACACCGAATATTTTTACAGGCGGAGAAAACTATCACGGCAAGTATGAATATATTTCAGTCGATAATATGATCAAAGCAACAAAAGTGATCATTGAGATCATCAAACTATTTGAACAAAGAGCTTAAAAAAGCGGCAGGCACCATCAGAAGACAAATGTCCACGGATGGTGCCTATCAGTCTAATTGCGCGCTGCTTCCATTAGCTTTTTCAGCTCAGTAGGATTAAAGCCTTTTACCGCTTGATCTGCAACTACAGTTACGGGTATTCCCATAAAGCCAAACTTTTCAACTTCTTTTTGATATTCCGGGTTGGCCAACACGTCTCTAACCTCAAATGGAATTCCTTCCTGAGTGAGCATTTGTTTGACCATGTTGCATTCATTGCAGCCCTGTGCAGAATAGACAATTACTTGTTTGTTCATTGATTTACCGCCTCACTAATAGATTCCTTCGTAATCTTCCAATGGGAAGTATTCCAGCGTACTTTTCCATCTTCAAGAAGGAAAATTTGCGGAGATTCATGCTTAATTCCAAATTCCTCTGCAATTTTATTGGAAACCGGGCGGTCTTCAATTACGTGGACTACAGCAGCAGAAATGTCCGTTTCCTTCAGGAATGATTGAAACTCCTCATAGGCTTTTGCACTGATCGGACAAGTGGTGCTGTGCTTAAAAAGCAACTGTTTTCCCGGTTGTTGAACAAATTGATGAAAATCTTCTATTGTTTGAAGTTGTTTCATTGCCATGGCTTTCACTCTCCTTGATTCATTTATGCTTTTACCGTGTTCAAAAAAGCCTCAATTTTATCACGGTCAAACACATGAAAAGTTTGGCTGCCCATCACGATAAAAGGTGTAGCAATCCCCCCTCGCTCAAGCATTTGGTCAAACTTCCGCTGATCGAAAGTAACATTGAACACTTCATAAATTAAATCTTTTTCCTTGAAAAAACGCAATACCTGTTCACATGACTCGCAATGGTCGCTTACATACAGGGTTATTTTCATGTAAAAACCACCTGTCTATTGTTGAATATTTTCAGATTACCCCATCAAAGCGGCCATGACTGTAAGATAGTTTACATAAAAGATATTACAAAATTATCTTTCTTTTTTCCAAAATTAATACCTATTTTTTTAAGAATTTTTAAAAATTAATTTAAGCGAATCGACCGGCCATAAAAAATAATGAATTACCCTTTCAAAAGTGCATGAACAAAGATTTTCTAAATTGAAATCAAGCAATTTGTTTCTAGCCAAAAAGCTGTCCTTTTGCCAGTTCACGATGAATAGAAATGATTTTGCGGCCTGTTCGCACAATATCTTCCTTAACCAGTTCATTGATCGTTGAGGTTACTGATTCACGAGTGGCACCTATCATGTTGCCGATTTCCTGATGAGTGAGAGGGAGATCAATTCGGTGATAGCCATCTTCTAACACACCAAATTCTTCGGAAAGATTCAGCAAAAGAAAGAGAAGCTTCTCTTTGACCGTACCTAAAGCCATCTTCTCCAGCATGTCGTTTTTTTCTTTCAATTGATCGCTCAAAATCCTCATAATCCGTTTCATAATATAGGGGCGGGTGGATATGAATTTTTCAAACTGTTCACTGCCTATGGAGCAAAGCAGAGTGTCTTCAATCGTTTCAATATACACTCCATGGGTCCCTAAAGAGACAGAATCGATTTCACCAAACGTACTCCCTTTCCCTAAAATACCGACAGTAAACTGTTTCCCTTCCGAATTGACAATATACAGACGCAAAGCCCCTTCTTTTACAAAAAAAAGCCCTTCCCGAACCATATCAGGGGTTTGAATAATCGTATGTTTTCGTATTTTGGCATGGTGTGTCCCTTTATTAATCTCTTCCATATCTTCCGGAGAGACTTTGTCAAACAATTTTATTTGAGACAAATACCACAGTTTGTCAATCATGAACCTTCTCCCCCAAACTTTGTGGTCTATTTTTACTTTAACATAGGAAGGATATGCATGACTAACTTAAAGATTGGTCATCATAATGTATGCTACTTCACATTTAATAAAGGAACTGGATTACAGACTTGCTATTCAAAACGAAACTATAATGAAACCATAAACAGAAAGCAAACCAAAGGAGAGATATACATGAAAAAAGTAGCAATTTTTGTTCACGCAACTGAAAACGAACTAGGAAGAGCAGTTCATGCATTGGTGTATGCAGATGAGATCCACGCTGTCGGCGGAGAAGTAAAAGTAATTTTTGATGGTCAAGGAACACAATGGATTCCTCGTCTTGAAGACGAAAGCCATCCGATGAACCCGTTGTACAAAAAAGTGAAAGGTTTAGGCGTGATCGAAGCTTGCGAATCTTGCGCCGGAGCTTTCAATGTTCAGGAAGACATTCAAAAAGCAAACATTTCATCATCAAAAGGCAACGACGGCCACGCAAGTATTGCAGACCTAATCAAAGAAGATTATCAAATTATTACGCTATAATTCAAGCGAATTTGGACAATATATCAGTGGGGTTTTTTATCCCCACTGATTATTTTATTTATCATGGGAGGTTTATAAAATGGCTCGCATACAATTAAGAGCTTCAGGTGTTGCTGAAGGAACTACATCCGAAATTAAAACAGGCAACCACACTTTTTATATTGACGAACCGGAAAGCTTAGGCGGCAACAACAAGGGACCCAATCCGCTTCAAACAGTTTTGGGCGCTCTTATCGGCTGCGAAAACATTGTTGCAAACATGGTGGCAAAAGAGATCAACTTTGATCTTCAAGGAATTATTTTTTCTGTCAAAGGAGAACTCGACCCGCGCGGTTATAAGGGAGATCCAAATGTCCGCACTTACTTTCAAAAAGTAGAAATTTCCGCAGAAGTAAAGACGAGTGAATCGGAAGACCGTATTCAGGAGCTGAAAAAGATAACAGACAGCCGCTGCCCGGTATTTAATTTGTTGAAAGCAGCCGACGTTGAAATCGTAACGAACTGGAAAAAAGCCGAGTAGTCGGAAAGCAAAAGGAGCGGTGCGTTTGGTGACGCGTAACGAATTTTCTCAAAATTTGTTCTGCCTTGGACATTGATAAGACAATAGGAGTGGCGTATTCGTTGCCACTCCTTTTTAAAAAGTTAGGAAAATTTGATTATACAAAAGCTGTTTTTTTGCGTAACTGGCATAAAACGAAGCATTCTGTAATCTATCGGGTATGAGTTTTTAAATATATGAGCCTATATTTTCGTTTATGAGCCCTTATTTGGATTTATGAGCCTTTATTTCGGTTTATGAGCCGTCATTTCACTTTATGAGCCGTCGTTCTGATTTATGTTTAAAAGGTCCATATTTAGGGTAAACTGTAATTGGGTCATAATTAAATCTCCTTTTCAATGTTTTATGTAGGCATTAAAACATTGTAACCAAAAGGGATTAATTTGACCCCTTTTCTTTTTACACAATTATACGGACTTAATCGATTTATGAGCCTTCGTTCCGATTTATGAGCCGTCATTCTGAATTATGAGCTGTCACTCCATATTATGAGCCGTTATTCCAACTTATGAGCCGTCACTCTAGTTTATGTGCAGTCGATCACATTTATGAGGCGGGCATTGCTTTCATTCCAATTTAAAGAACCGGGCGGCAAGCCCGGCTTTATTTACTTCGATAACTATAAAAGCAATTCCGCCCAGTGCGGATGTTCATCAAGTCTACGGTCCATGTCACGCAATGCTTTGAGAGAGCGGCTCAGCTTACTGTAAGCGTCGCCCCCCTCGCTCCAACCTTGATAGCCAACCATTCCATTAAAGCCGATCTTTTTAAGCTGCCCGAGCAATGCGAAATTGTCCAGCTCGCCGACGTCCAATGGCTCGATTGTCGCAACGTTCCCAAAACCGAGCGGACTCCGACGGCTTCCGGATAAGTTTACTTGCCTTAAGTATGGTGCTACCTCTCCAAGCGTAGCCTGAATGTCTTCCCCGTCAACGGCGTACCAGTGGTAGCCACAGAATACGATCCCAAGATTTGGATGATTCAGCCGCTGACACAACCGCACTGCATCTTCGTGGCGCTCTACCCAGAAAGATAGGTGAGAATAAAGCAAGAGGTTGATGTTTCGCCGCTCGCAAATCTCGAGCGCTTTTTCCAGCCATTTTACCGCAATGTCGTCACCCGCCGGATCGGAAGGACGAATATGCCTTGCAACGGATTGGATCGCCAGTTCAACTGTTGAACCCTCATCGATCGTCTCCAACATCGTATAAATGCCTTCGTTTCTCGGATGACTCTCGCCTACTGAAAGATCCAACACGACGTATACACCCGCGACGTCCAGCCCGTACTTCTGCTTCACATCGCTGAGTTTCTTCACGTCCCACCAACGCTCTCCGTTCCAAACGGACAAATGCATGGCATCGTACCCGATCTCTTTCAGCATCTCGCACCGCGCCTCAAAGCTGTAAAGTCCCATTGAGTTGTAGAAAGCAAAATCCATTGCATAAAAACGATAAGCCATAGAAGCTCGTTCCTCCTTTTTTGCGAATCGGTGCACTGACTATTTGAATATCCAATAAAACAGCAGGGCCGATAGGAGGTCAATTTTCATACCAACCACCTAAAAGATAGTATGACCGGTTAGCGATCCATAAATGCCACCTGAGCTACTATTTACATAAAACGTAAGAGACTTAAAATTTACCTGATCTAAAAATAGAAAAAAGGATCCAAAGAAACATCACTGTAGCGACCACAAAGCCGAGTTCAATCGCGGGAATTCTCCATAGCAGCGTCGATTGTCTTCCGATCGATGAACCGATGATCAATCCGACCATAATAATGCTAAAAGAAAGTAAAACAATACTGAATGAAAGACGGTTGCTGATTCTGTCCATTTTCGTCAAAAAAAGATGAAGTTCGGGAATGGTAATTTCGATTCGCAATTTCCCTTGTTGCATAATGGAGGTTATTTCTCTTAACTTTTTAGGCAAATCGGAGATGATTTCCGAGTATTCAACGATATGGCTCCAAGCGTTTTCTGCAAGTTTTTTCGGATGATAGCGATCCTTCATCAAACGTTCACCGAAAGGTTCTGCCACACTCATAATGCTAAACTCCGGATCCAATGATTCCACAACTCCTTCAACGGTTAGAAGGGCTTTACCAAGTATTGTTAAATCCGCAGGGATCCGAATGCGATGATGGAACGCAACGGTAAATAAGTCATTGACAGCTTCTCCAAGACTAATTTGACTTAAAAGAACGTCATAATACTTATCCCTTAAGTCATCGATATCTTGCCGCAATAATCCCATATCAGCATCTTCCGGTATTAGTCCCATGCGGGAAACGGCTTTGATGATCGCATCCGTATTTCCCCGCTTCAAAGAGATAACGAGAGACGCAAACTGGAATTTCATGTCATGATTTAGACGGCCCACCATACCAAAATCCATCAAAGCAATCACTTCACCGGGAAGTACAAGTACATTCCCCGGGTGAGGGTCGCCATGAAAAAATCCTTCCATTAATATTTGATGAAAAATAGAATGAGCAAGCCTTTCAGCAATTACTTTACGGTTATATCCTTTTTCATCCATTTTTTTCAGGTCATTTACTCTTATTCCTTCTATGTATTCCATCGTTAAAACGTTTTTCGTTGAAAAGTCCCAATAAATTTTTGGAATGCGGATCGCAGAATTACCGGTAAATTGATTGGCTATTTTTTCTGCATTTCTTCCTTCGGTGCGATAATCTAATTCTTGGCGCAACGATTTGGCAAACTCTTCAATCATATCCCGTAATTGATATCTCTTTGCCCAATCGATTCGCAATTCCATCAGTCTCGCCAAATCTTCAAGTATTTCCAAATCTGTTTCGATGACATGACGAATGTTCGGCCGTTGAATTTTTACCGCAACTGATTCTTTGGAATGCAGCCTTGCATAATGTACTTGTCCGATCGATGCAGCAGCGAGGGGCTTTTCATAGAATTCATCAAAAATAGTTTCGAGTGTATCTCCTAATTCTTCTTCGATAATTTGTCGTACTTGATCAAAAGGAAAAGGCGGTACACGGTCCTGTAATTTTTCCAACTCTTTTATAATATGCTCAGGAATTAAATCACGCCGGGTACTTGCAATTTGACCCATTTTTATAAAAGTTGGACCCAACTCTTGCAAACAAGACCGAATTCTACCGCCAATCCGTCCCTGATTCAAATCTGTATCTGTGTTCAATTTTTTATTAGGAATAGACATAATCTCTGATATTCCTAAATCTTTTACAATATAACCAAAACCATTGCGTAAAAGAACATTGATAATTTCCTGATAGCGCTGAGCGTGTTTCATTCTCTTACCGAGCATAAATAATTCCTCCCGAACTAGGACTCGTCTTCAATCACCTTTTCTTTCTCTTTCCAACATTTCGATTCTCCGCTCTAATTCACGGACTTCATCTTTTGAAACTAGGTTTAGTTCATCCAACACTTGTTTAATTCTCAATTTAACCATTTCATCTATCTCTTTCCTGGCTTGATCGCCTCTTTCCGTCAGCTTATCAATCCATTCTTTTGATTCCGCCTTACTTAGTTCTCCCTTTGATACAAGATCATTTACAATTTTTTCAATTTGCTCTTTACTGGTAATTGCCACGCCTAATCCTAACGAAAAAACTTGATTGATTAAATTTTTCATGCTACATTCCTCCTTTATAAGTTAAGCAATGATTTTAACTCTTTGATTTTTCTCTCAGCTGCTCGTTCTCCGGCATCAATGCATTCTTTTGCTTTTGTCGTGTCTAATGCTGCAATATGCCCTACCTCAGGACGAATAACGACATCCGCATGGCGCAGCCTGGAACGGCGCACTTCCCTCGTCATTAACGTATAAGAACGATAAACAACTTCAAAAAGGCTTCTCGGTTCACGTTCCTCGTATCCTCGTTCGACATCAACACCAACAACTATATCTACCCCTGCTTTTCGGGCAAGGTCAGCCGGCAAGTTGTTTAGAACACCACCATCTACTAATACTTTATCTTCATACGAAACAGGTGAAAAAATAGCAGGCATCGACGTTGTCGCCCGAATTGCCAATGATAAATTTCCTTTGGTAAAAACAAATAATTCCCCTTTATTCAAATCCACGGAAACTGCTTGGTAAGGTATTGGAAGATCCTCAATCTGAATTTCATTTAGACCGTTTTGTTTAAATAATTGATCTAAAATCGTAAATATTTTATTGCCGGCAAAGATTCCCCGATTGGGAATACCGATTTCTAAAATTCGATATGATGGAGTTTCCAGAACAAACCTTTCAATTTTTTCAATATCAATCCCGGCAGCAACCAGCCCTCCAATTGCAGCTCCCATGCTAGTACCCACAATGAAGTCAATAGGGATGTTGTGTTTTTGGAATACTTTTAAAACACCAATGTGTGCTAATCCCCGGACTGCTCCTCCTCCTAAAGCCAAACCTATCTTTTTCATTTTTCCCTCCATTTGAGATTGTAAACTTTTCGTTCAGACGAATTGATTAGAATTACTTTTCCTTATATAAACAAGATCTATGTAATCGTAAGTTTATGTGTCTTTTTTGGTTTTTGGGTATTTTGGGTTGATAATACTAGATTAACTAACTATAATCAAGATGTAAATATTTTAGGGTGGTTTTACTCATGAATCTAACAGAACGAAAAAAACAGTTTTTGCAAAAATTGATGGATTTATATGAAAGAACCGAACTGCCCGTTCATTACGAAACTTTAGCGAAAGCAATCGGTGTTAGTAAATGGACGGCTTATGATATGTTGAAACAGCTTGAAAAATTAGGTTTTCTAACTCGCGATTATACGATTAATAATCGCGAAACCGGCCGCTCCCAAATCGTGTACACACCATCAAAAAAGGCATTTAACTTATTGAATAACTCGTCTTCAATCGAAGTAAGTATGGAAGAATGGGAAGAGATTAAGAAAGAAGTGTTGGCTTTCTCTAAACAATTAAAGGACTTAAATCCTAATTTAGCGATTCAAAAAGTTTTAGAGGAAATGTCAAAGATTAAGAAGAAAGCAATTCTTTGTACTTATATCTTATGTCTGCTCATTGTTTATTTAAACAATTCCAGTGAAGGGACGATTTTTTTGATTAAACATATCGTTGAAGACATTCATGAACACCATACAAGACTCATCATGTTTGTTGGAACGGTTATAGGTACAATTATTCAAACAGCGAACAAAAATTTAGGAAGTGAATTAGCAAAATTAGGAAGCGAGTTTGTCGGTATGATTGGGCAGCTTTCAAAAAAAGAAAAAGAAATGATTTCCAACTTCCTTATCGAAAGTGTATCTTAATTTACATTCAATTTTTCAATAAATGTTTCCGATCATGTTTTTTTGTTTTTTGGGGGATCTATTCATGAAAATCTTATTCAAGTTTTTCTGGCTGTCCGAAAATAACGTGCATGAGTTTTAAACTCTCAACCCTAACATGGAAATAGCTTTCATTATAAAACAGAACCAACATAATAAGGCGGTGTGAGCGAAGCAAAGCTCTAAATATTTACAAAGCTAAACAAGTATCTTGCTAAAAATAAGTAGGCATTTCTATCTTTGTTTGCGTAGCTCCGCCCCTTTTCCACAGAAAAGCCCTTCATTAAGTGAAACAATAGGAGTTGATTCTTTTGGGAGGAAAAACGGCATTGATAGCAGGAGCAAGTGGTCTTGTCGGCAGAGAGCTGCTTTATTACTTGCTGGACGGAAATCAATACGACAAAGTTGTTGCAATAGTACGTAGACCTCTTGGCATCAAACACCCAAAACTCGAGGAAATAATTGTCGATTTTGAAAATCTGTTCAACTATAAATATCATTTTAGAGTTGATTATGTGTTCTGTTGTTTAGGGACTACGATTAAAAAAGCCAAATCGAAAGAAGCAATGTTAAGAGTTGATGTTGATTATCCATTAATCATTGCAAGGGTTGCAAAAGAAATGGGGGCAAAACAGTTCCTGGTTATTAGTTCCATAGGGGCAAACCCTAACTCTTTCATATGGTATACCCGAATGAAAGGGTTGCTTGAGGAACAACTTAAAGAGGTCGGGTTCCGTTCACTACATATATTCAGACCATCCCTTCTTCTTGGAAAAAGAACAGAATTCAGACTTGGTGAAACAGTGGGGGCATTTCTGTCTGGAAAGCTTTCGTTCGCTTTTATTGGTCCGTTGAAGAAATATAAAGCTATATCAGGAAAAACAGTCGCTTTATGTATGTATAAAATTGCTCAAAATAATAAAAAGGGAGTAAATGTTTATATCTCGGATGAAATTGAGACGATCGCGCAAACACAATAAGCAGTTCCAAAAAGGGCTGCTGTTTTTGTTTTGGGCGGTCGGTACACAAATTTATACGATTACTCTCGTTCGACGGGTCTTTACTCTCGTTCAATGGACGTTTACTCTCGTTCGGCACGTCTTTACTCTCGTTCATTACACGTTTACTCCCGTTCAATATTCTTTTACTCTCGTTCAGCCAAATTTCCATTTCAAATCTCAACTACTTTTATCAGACTCGATAGAAACAAATTATTTGATTTTATGATCATAAATTACTAATATTGAGATATCGTAATTTCTCGATATCTCAATATTAGTATTGATATTTCTTGTTTTACAAACTGTAAAAAGAAAGGGGGCAGACATTATTGACTCAGGAATTTCTTGGGATGACTGATGAAAAAGCGGTTGAAATCTTTAAAGCACTTTCGAATCAAACAAGGGTGAACATTCTCCAAATGCTAAAAAATCCAGAAACAAACTTTTCGACAGAAGCACATGTCATTAAACAAGGAGAATTTGAAGGCGGGGTTTGTGTAAGTGATATACACAAAAAATCAGGAGTATCCCAGTCCACAACTTCCCAATATTTATCCATTTTGCTGCAAAGCGGTTTATTGGAAATGAAAAGAATAGGACAATGGACTTATTATCGCCGAAACGAAGAAACGATTAAACAATTTGAACACTACATCCGTACAAAACTATAACTTTATGAGATATTAACGCTTTAAAGCGAAGCGGGCCAGACCCTCAATACATTAACGCTTTAAAGCAGCGCAGGACAGACCCCTCAACATGAAAAAATAACTAGAAAGAGGATGATTATATGTCAGAAAATAAAAAAGCAAAACGAATTACCGATATTCCGTTTTCGGTACTTGATCTTTCTCCGATTGTAGTTGGTGGTACTCCATCCGATTCTTTTCGAAATACGCTCGATCTTGCTCAACATGCGGAAAAGTGGGGTTATCACCGGTACTGGCTGGCAGAGCACCATAATTTTTCTGCCGTCGCCAGTTCTGCAACATCTGTTGTCATTGGCCATGTAGCCCAAGGAACTTCAAAAATCCGAGTAGGTTCAGGCGGAATCATGCTGCCTAACCACGCTCCGCTGGTCATTGCTGAACAATTCGGAACTCTCGAATCTCTGTTTCCCGGCCGAATTGATCTTGGTCTTGGCCGCGCACCTGGTACTGATCAGCTTACCGCTCATGCTTTAAGACGCGACCTCAGAAGCCATGGCGAGGATTTTCCTGAGCAATTAGCTGAGCTTCGCGCCTATTTTGATCCGTCTTTATCTTCAGGAAGAATGCATGTAAGAGCAGTCCCGGGCGAGGGCTTGAATATTCCAATTTGGTTATTGGGCTCAAGCGGATACAGTGCACAACTTGCCGGCATGCTCGGTCTGCCATTTGCTTTTGCAAGCCACTTCTCACCTAACAATACACTGGCGGCTCTGAAGATATATCGCAATTGCTTCAAGCCTTCAAAAGTGCTTGATGAACCGTATGCAATGGTCGCGGTGAACGTGATTGCTGCAGAAACAGATGAAGAAGCACGCCGTCTGGCAACTACATTGCAGCAGCAATTCCTGAACTTGGTTCGGAATCATAATGTGCCGCTGCAGCCTCCTGTAGAAAATATGGATGCTCTTTGGAACGAATATGAAAAAGAAGCCGTCGAGCAACAAATAGGTTCATCCATCATCGGCAGCCCTGAAACCGTAAAAGAAAAGCTGCAGAAATTTTTAGACGATACCCAGGCCGATGAAATCATGGTCAATGCCCAAATTTATGATCACCAGGCGCGTCTTCGTTCCTTCGAAATCGTAGCCGACATCACGAATTTACAGGAACAACGCGAAACACGGATTTAAATTATACGATAATGTACAAAAAAGGAACTGCACTAGGCGGTTCCTTTTTTGTTTTATACTTCGTTATTTTTAGGCTTTTAGGGTCTACTGGAAACGTCAAAAAGCAAAGGGTCAGGCCCCTCCAATAGAACATATAGACAAACACTAATAAAATCATTCTATCTATTGTCATTATGTCAGCCCCTACACCATATTAGGTATTTCACGTTATTTTTTCGCTAACGAATCAACAATTTGGTCAATTGTAAGTTTATTAGCAATCACACCGCTAATTGTCCAATGGCTCGGATCTTCCATGTTATATACGTTTCCTTTTTTAACAGCCGGAATACCATTCCAAACAGAACTATTTTTTAGTGTTTCTAATCCAGGTTCATTAGGTTTGCTAACAAGGAACAGGTGATCAGCATCAAGTTTGGACAATGCTTCAAGTGAAACCGGCTTCCATGTTGCTTCGGCTTTCGGTAATTTTTGAATCATTTCAGGTTGAGCAACACCTAAATCACCATAAAGAACATTTGCTGCAAAGCGTGTATTTTCAAACAAGTAAAATTGATCACCAGCTACCCATAAAATGGCTGCTGTTTCATCACCAATTGCATCTTTAATTTTCTTAGATGCTTCTTTCACTTTTGCATCATAATCAGCCAATAGATCTTTTGCTTGCTCTTCTTTACCTAACAATGTTCCCATTATTTCTAATTGTTTACGCCAGTCGGCACCCTCTTCATCTTTAAAAACATATGTTGGCGCCACTTTTTTGTACTCTTCATAATTCCCTTTTTGAATAGACGATGCTGAACTAAAAATAATTAAATCAGGTTGTGCTTTAATCGTTTGTTCTAATGGTAAATCCCAACTAATTGTTGGCACGTCTTTTAAATCTGATTGTAAGTAATCAAGGACAGTTGTTCCAATTGACCACTGAGCTGCCGGAGTCACGCCAAGTGCCACGAGCGAATCTTCCATGTATGGAGCAAGAATGCGTTTCGGATTTGCAGGGATCGTTACTTGTCCCATTGCATCCGTTACTGTCACATCTTTTGATTTTTCTTTTATTTCTTTAGCTTCGTTGTTCGTTCCACAACCTGCTAATAGTAATATCGTACATATGAAAACAGTGATGATTCCTTTATACGTATTTCGAAACTTCATTTGCATCCTCCTTAGTCTTTCTTTTCGATGAAAATGATAATCATTATCAACCAAAACGTCAACATAAAAATAATTTTTTTGATAATGGTTTTCAATTAATTTGTTAAATATATTGAAAGGATTAGATATTCGTTTTATACTTAATTATTATTGATAATGATTATCACTATTACAAAATAACAATGAAGGGTTGTTTTTAAATAGTGGCTAATTTACAGCGCGCTTCAATAGTGAGAAAACATAGATTAAAAACAGGTTTCATTTTGCTTGTCGGAATATGTTGTGTGTTGTTGGCGATTTGTCTTTCTCTCGTTTATGGGACGGAAACGATCAAACTGACAACCGTTTGGCAAGCGATTTTCGATCATCATCCTGATAACAAAGCACATCAAATTGTTCAAGAAATTCGTTTACCGCGTGCATTAATAGCAGCATTGATCGGTTCTTACTTAGCGTTATCTGGAGCAATTATGCAGGCAATCACAAGAAATCCACTCGCTGAACCCTCTCTTTTAGGGGTATCTTATGGAGCGGCATTTTCCCTTGTTATGACAATAGCCTTGTTTCCGAGCGTGTCGAATTTGGGAGCAACTGTTGCTTCTATGGTTGGTGCAGGAATATCAGTCCTTTTCGTATTTATGTTATCTGCTGCTTCAAAAGGTGGAGCATCACATGTGAAATTGGCACTTGCCGGTGTAGCGGTAGGAATGTTCTTGAATTCATTAACCTCCACTGTGGCGCTTCATTTTGATGTGTCAAAAGAGATGAGCTTTTGGTATGCCGGAGGATTGGCTAACACAAATTGGAATGATTTTAGAATTCTCGGTTTTGTTGGATTCATTGGCATTCCGATCGTCTTTGTCATTGCTCGTGCTTTAACGTTGCTCAATCTTGGCGAGGAAGTAACGCAAGGGCTGGGAATTCATTTAAATCTAGTCAAAGCTCTTAGTATCACGGCCGTCTTGCTATTAACCGGGGCCTCGGTTTCTGTAGCCGGATCAATTGTCTTTGTTGGACTCGTTATACCTCATATTAGCCGAATGTTAGTTGGACCGGATTATCGCTTATTGCTCCCCGTTTCAGCAGTATTGGGCAGCTTGCTCCTTGTTCTAGCGGATGTCGGTGCAAGAATGATGAATTCTCCTTTTGAAACACCTATTGGAGTCGTCACAGCAGCCATTGGAGTGCCCTTTTTCTTATATTTAGTTCGAAGTGAAAGGAGTAGGTTCATATGAACAACATCTCTATGAAGTTTAAATGGACGATGTTCACATTAATCGTACTCCTTTTCATCGCTTGTTTCATAAGTTTAAACTTCGGTGTTGTGCCCATTTCACCAAATGAAGTGCTTCATACATTGATTGGTAATGGGACGAAACAACAACAGTTGATCTTGTTTGAGATTCGTCTGCCAACAATGATATTAGCTCTCCTCGTTGGTGCAGGTATGGCTGTTTCAGGTACCATTTTACAAAGTATAACTCGTAATGAACTGGCTGACCCTGGTATTTTAGGCATTAATGCAGGTGCGGGTGCAGCTGTCGTCATTTATCTTTCTTTTTTTAAAACAGCAACAGGAAGCCTTAGTACGTTCAGTACTTTTGCTTTGCCTCTCTTTTCTTTTTTGGGAGCATTATTGACAGCAGGTTTGATTATAGGTCTTTCTTGGAAACGCGGATTTCATTCCATTCGCCTCATCTTAGTTGGAATTGGAATCAATGCAGGTTTGAGCGCTCTATTGATTGCCCTTCAATTAAGAATGACACCACACGATTTTATGCAAGCAATGGTTTGGCTGTCAGGAGATCTATGGGCAACGCAATGGAAGTTTGTATGGGCTTTGTTGCCTTGGTTTATCGTACTTATTCCATACTCATTGTATAAAGCACATACACTTAATATTTTGAACTTAGGGAGTTCAGTGGCAACCGGTCTTGGAATACGTTCAAATCGTGAACGACTGCTTCTCCTTATGGCAGCGGTAGGGATAGCCGGTCTAGGAGTAGCCGCAGGCGGTGGAATTACTTTTTTAGGTTTGATTGCCCCACATATTGCCAGGAGTCTTATTGGACCAAACCATCGTTTGTTGCTTCCGATCGCTGCATTGATTGGATCGTTCATTTTACTGATGGCTGATACAGTAGGAACGAATTTGTTGTCACCAACAGAAATTCCGGCTGGTCTTGTCGTATCGATTGTTAGTGTTCCATATTTTATTTATTTATTAATGAAAAAGTAGGGAGGAAGCGCTATGACCACTCTATCAGCAGAACAGTTGACTATCGGGTACGAGGACCAAATCATTGTTGAACAATTGAATTTGGAAATTCCATCGAATCAAATTACTGCCATTATTGGTCCAAACGGCTGCGGCAAATCGACTATTTTAAAAACAGTGGCACGACTGCATCCGGCATTATCCGGTGTCATTTATTTAGATGGAAAAATGATTCATAAGACACCGACAAAAGATGTTGCGAAAAAGATGGCCATTTTACCTCAGTCACCGGAAGCACCGAGTGGATTGACAGTGTATGAATTAATTTCATATGGACGGACACCATATCAAACAGGATTTTCACGACTCAGTAAACATGATTACGAAATGATTGATTGGGCGCTTGAGGTTACCGGACTAACCAATCTTCGAGACCAGTCTGTTGATACGCTGTCAGGCGGCCAAAGACAACGAGCTTGGATTGCGATGGCGATTGCGCAAGAAACGAATTTATTACTATTAGACGAGCCAACAACGTATTTAGATTTAGCTCATCAATTAGAGATTTTACAGCTCCTGGAAAAATTAAATCAAGAAGATGGACGGACGATTGCGATGGTCATTCATGATTTGAACCATGCTGCCCGTTTTGCACATCACATGGTTGCTCTTAAGAACGGAACGATTGTAAAACAAGGATCACCGGAAAAAGTCATGACGTCCGAAGTACTTAAACAAGTATTTAATATTGATACAGTGATTGTTACGGATCCCAGAACAGCGAAACCGGCCATGATTTCATATGATTTAATAAAATAGAGGTTGATATCATGCTGCAGCAAAATGAACTCTGGAGAGAACTTGAGAATTTTCAAATTGTTCCACATGAAACAACAACAGTGCCTCTCTTTGATAAAGATTTTTCAAAGCTATTCAATCTTGTGAAGGAACGGACGAAAGCAGAACAGCCATATGTCATCGCTTCCATCTTGATGAGGCATGCAGCCTTTTTATTTACAGGACAATTATTTATCCTCAGCAAGTATCGTGTGAAATGGACAGGCGATGTATCCCAAGTTGGAGTAGTGGATCGGATAATAAACAATAGATGGGCGCCGCAATGGTCGCTTTCCAGCGGGAAGTGGATTCCTTTGGAAACAGAAAAAGACGTAAAGGAAACGATCCAACGTATCATTTGCCATGATTGTCGAATGATTGTGAAAGCTGTTTCTACTGAATCGAAGAGCTCGCCACTCGTATTGTGGGAAAATATTTGGGGTTACGTCCTTTGGATGTACGTGCAGCTTCTCAACCAAGGAGACGATATTTCTACAAGAGCACGTGATGACCTGGAATTTTTGCTGGACTCAGCAACGTGGAAAGATATTGAACGATACTCACCGTTCCAAAGATTTTTAAACGGACAAACACCAGAAGAAGCAATGGCTCATTATGCTCGAGTTACGTGCTGCTATTACTATAAGGTCCCCGGAAATGATAAGTGTTCATATTGTCCTAAGAAACAAACAGACTAGACTATCTTTTAAAAAGACTTCTATCCTTTCATTTATAGAATCTTTAAAAGGAATCGATTAATGGTCGATTCCTTTTTCATCATTATTTATTTAATGCATTTTTCAATGGAGCGGAATAAGAAAAAAATCGATTATTGCAAAAATTAAGGAAATAAGTATCATAAAAGATGGTAGGAATATTATACCAAATGATTCTTCTTCAAATATTAAGTATTTTTTAAGGGGGAAACTATGTCATTTTTTGTAAGGAGGGAAAATTTAAGGACCTTTATCCGTCGTTTTCCCGCTGTTACATTGTTAACGCTCGCAATTATCGTTATACAACTAGCAACTTATTATTTTGGAAATGGCCCTACTGATCTTGAAACAGCTCGCCGTTTTGGAGCCATTCAAACGGGTGATACATCTCCAGAGGAGTGGTTCCGGCTTGCAACATATATTTTTGTGCAAATTGGCGGAACTATTCATTTGCTCTCTAATGTAGCTAGTTTAATCATTTTTGGTCCTCCACTTGAACGAATTTACGGTTCAGCCAAATTTACATTTTTATTTTTTGCAACAGGAATTGTCGGTGGTCTATTTATTCTAATTTTTTCAGAGAATGTTATATCAGCAGGAGCGTCAGGCAGCCTCTTTGGATTAATGGGACTGTATTTAGGGCTAATGATAAAACAAAATAAGATGATCGATTCAGAAAGCAAAGGTGTAATCTGGAGTGCTTTTGCGGGAAATATTATTTATACATTTTTAGCACCAAATATTTCAATTCCTGCTCACCTTGGGGGACTGTTTAGTGGTTTTCTCCTGTCATTTTTCGTTCACCCTCAATCATTTCGGCGTTTAGCAGAAACGAAGTGGAGTCAAGAAGTCATTCAAACAGCAATGGTTACATTGCTGTGGTTTTCAATACTATCTTTCCCGAAGTATCTTCCGGCATCCACTGAAATAAGTGGATTGACAGCAGAATTCGAAAAAATGAAATCAGTCGAAATGAATACATTTAATAAGTTTCATGTATCTGGCAATAAAAACGATTCCCCTCAAGTGAGTGAGCCTCAAAATAATCAAGAAAGTCAAAATGAAACTTTAAAAGAACCTAGCATCAAAATTTTACATGTAAATTCTGGAGTTAGAGAGGGTTGGATTGATACGAGGGAAGATTTTTTTGATGAAGTAGTATTAACTATTCAGGTGAAAAACAGATCAGAAAAAACAATTGATATTTATCCGGAAATGTTTATCCTATCAGATTCGGCAGGATATACTCCATCACTAGTCAATGAGGAACTATATTTTGAGAGTATTCCGCTTCCCCCAATGCAGCAAGTAACATTTGACCTTGTATATGCAATTTCATTGAAAGAAACAACTGGACAATTTTTGCTTTCCGTATCTGGTTGGAACTCTTTTGATCGATTCAACATAGAGTACTCAAAATTAATTTCGAGTAAATAGCCAGATCTTATTCACTTACTACGCTATATTTTAATAGAGTCGGAGTAAGGGAGCCTTTCCAATTTACTGTGGATTGGCTCCGTATTTTTCTTTGACTTTTGCCTGCAGTTTTCCCGCACAAACTACACATTCAAATCTCTTTTCTTAAAACATACATACGTTATTATCGAAAGCCCGACAATCATGACCACTGATAATATGACAAAGACCGCATCAAAACCTCCGCCGTACATCAAATTTTTCGCATCATAATATTTAAATGGTGTTAAATATTTCAAGTATTCAATGTTCTCATTCAAGTCAATAGCAATGGATAAAATAAACGTGATCAAAAGGATTCCGGTCGACAATGAGGCAGCGGTTTTTGGATTTTTTTTGACGGCTGCGATCGCTGAACCAATCACCATAAACAGAAGCTGTAAAATAAACATCCCAACCATTAAAATGGAAATATCATCACTTACCTCTTCGCCTTTGCTGTACTTTTGTACGATTAGGATAGAAGAAACAAAAGTAACCAGATTGAAAATCAATATATTTACAAAAGCTGCCAACAATTTCGATGTGAGAATTTTATTTCTGGAAGCCGGTTTTACAAATAGGAATTCGGTTGTTTTATCTCGTTCTTCTTTCGCAATCATATTTGCTCCGAGCATGGCAGCATGGATCGTTGCCATAACCAATAAGTATAAAAAGAGAACTCCATAATAACCGCCGGCCTTTGATAAATCAAAAGTTCCCGTCCCCATAATCGCCTGGAACGATTTCGGCATATCAGCCATAAGGTCATTCATGGATTGACCGGAAGAATACAGACTGTCATATTTATTCATTCCGGAAGCAACCATGAAGATGACACCAATACACCAAATGATTAGAGATTTTCGATTGGCTTTCATTTCTCTCAAAAATATATTCATTATTTTTCCCTCCTTCCTTAAACGGCATGGATATCCTTTTTGGCATAAATGAAATAGCTCGCAACAATCGAAGCAACAATAATCCCTATTCCGACAATTAAAAATGAAGTCTCATAGCCCGAATTTTTGATGATATAGTCAGTGTCAAAATACTTAAAGGGAGAAAGATATCGCAACGCTTCATCTTCAGCGGTAGAACTAAGCATACCAATAATGAATAAAGCAAAGACAGTACTAAGAGACACGGTTAAGATGGATTTAATTTTACGAACAATCACTGACATGATCATTCCCAATGCAAGAAAAATAAGCTGAACGAAAAACAATGTAATCGAAATCAGAAAGAATATTTTGCTGCTATAATCTTCTGTTTTCACTTGAGAAGCCATCATGTTTGCAGCCGCTAAATAAACGACATTCGTCATAACTAATGAAGTCAATGCTGCCAATAGCTTGGATGACAATATTTGTGTACGGGATACAGGCTTCGTTAAAAGAAAGTCTGCTGTTTTTTCGCGGACTTCCTTAGAGAAAATGGAAACACCTAAATTCATTGCCTGAATGGCTCCGCAAAGTGTGATATATAAAAACGCATACGAATAGAATCCTAGAATGGAAGCAATGCTGTCCACATTCAACCCAATTGCTTTCCTTACCGCCTCCGGATACCCTTCCAGCAGTTTTTTGAATTCCTCCGCATCCTTTGCGAAAGAAGGAAACAAGGAATAGATGGGAATTGTGATGAAGGTGAAATAAATATAATTTGGAAATGGTTTCCTTTGGAAAAAGTACTATGGTGTAAATTAAAAGGGTCAGACCTCTCCAATACAATATATAGATAGCCACTAATAAAAGCATTCTATATATTGTCTTTTTCGGAGGGAGTCAGACCCTTATGAATCAGCCATTTTTTTAGATCATTTATCTCTTGCCAACAACGAAGAACCCCATTCTTCAATTATTGTATCAACATTCTCTAACCAGGCGGTTGAATCATTTCCGGCAACCTCACTATGGGTAAATATGTCTGACAACAGTTTTTTGAAATCTAAATGGTTTATTCTTCTTCCTTTTTCATTTAGTTCCTTTACTTTTTTAAGTACTTTAACATACTGTTCAATTGTTAATGGAACAATCTTTTGAATTTTACCTTCATAACCCAATTTTACACTCATCCAAAAAGTATTTAGCGTATCACGATGAATGTTTGGAGCAATAAATAAACAGTAGTTGTCAGCAGATCGATTTTCTTCCCTTTCCTCAAAGTCTCTTAAATGCCGCATAACGGGCTGGCCTTCATTAAACCACTGATCCCGCCCTCTTAATAGTGTTACTTCACAAATCATATTAAAAGATGAATAGAAACATTCGATATCCGGGTTATTCCCTGGGGCAGTAAATAATGGTAAGTTATCATCACCCACTGAATAATTAGGTGAAATTTCTTTGGCATCATCTAAAGCCATTAATGATAATGTTACATAATACTCTAAATTCAATGGATCCTGGCCACTAACACTCTTTCTGCGATTTGCCAATTCTGATAACTTCTTAATATAGATATCGATGTTTTCTAAACTTCTTTCTCTTAAAATAGACAAATCATTGTTAAGCGTCTTTATTACTTCTCTAAGATAAGAGATTTCCACATTATAATCATTTATTGATTCAAGATTTTTCTTAACTAAAGAGAACTGGTGCAACGCCTGGCCACTGTATTGATTATTGATTTCAATTTGCAGGGAGTTTGCTTTCTCCAAAAGGTTTTCATAAACAGACTTCAAATCATCTAAATTTTCCCAAGGAAGCGCCGGTTTATTTATATCAGACATATAATTTAGATACTCATCTGCATCTTCGAACTCAATAGCACTTCCGTCGTAATTTTCAAGCAGCCTATCTATTTCAACTTTTCTTGTAGGGGCTAAATCCACATATCTTCCGTTTCCTCTATAAAAAAATAACTTGGTTTGTCTAAAATATCTTATTGCAGAGTCGCCATAATCATATAGATTGTTTACTTTTGTTTCAATTTTCTTTTTATCTGCAGGGTTTAATTTAAATACTTCAATTGCCGTTTCAATAAATCTTCGATCAACATAACGTTGTGCTTCATTTTTGTTCAACGCTTTTTTTTCTTTCCGAAATTCAATAATTTTTTCTACTCGATCTTCAATATCTCTGTAATCAATCAAAGTTGTCAAAAATAAAGAAAATTCTTCTTTAGATACACCTACAGGCTTATTCCCCAGTTCTTCCCACTTTCTATTCACTTTGCTGATCACATGCATTGCGGCTATAAAAGGGATAATATTAAAGTCTTTATAACCTCGTTCGGTTGGATTAGGCAATTGCCATTTTAAGAAATATCTAAAGAATACATTAACTAAGTCAATTTCACCGTCTATTAATTTTCTTCCCAGCTCAGTTATTTTCACAGCACCCATAGACTCTTTTGCAATTGCGAGACCCATTTTAGTCATATTACTTACAGCTGTTCTTCCTCTAAATGCATATGCTTTATTTTGGTCATTATTAAAACTCTTATTTTCGTAATTTACCTGACTAAGGATTTCTTCCAGTTCTTTATCTGTAAATTCCTCAGGTTCTTCAAATTTATTATTGTAATAATCTGATAAACCAGTAGGTTTATATACCTTAGTTTTTATTAATTCTTTAAAGTACTTTCCTTGAACATTCTCATCAAAAATCTGCCCTTCAAATCTTGCAAGAACTTTTAAGAATGCAACAATGCGCTCAGGATTTCTTAATGTTGTACTTATACTCCATGTGCCTGGCATTGCTCGATCCTCCCATCAAACTATAAACTCAGAGCCATATCGCTTTTTATTATCATTAAAATTCTTGAAGAACTCTCTATCATAGTGAACACACTTGAAGTCTGAAAGATAGTCCTTGCTTTGATTGGAATAGTGGTTCATATCATGTAGCCATCCTAAAAATTCATTTCTACTCATACAATATTTATTTTCAGCCAAGATGCCATTATTAACATCTAAATCAAGAATTTCAATAACAGAAATTTTTTCATAGATATCATCACTATAATTCACCAGCAGCAAACGTCCGTTTAAAAAGGACCTTAAATTCCATAAAGAAATATATTTCTGCTTGTTATCATTAGGCTTGCCTGACCAACAATATCTCATTGGATGTGCTTGTATATTGTTAATATATGGATTTTCTCTTTTCAAAAATTCATAGATAATAAATTCACTCGTAGATGATATGTACTGAAACAAATCGAGATCAAAA
Source organism: Bacillus methanolicus (assembly GCF_028888695.1). Classification (NCBI taxonomy): domain Bacteria; kingdom Bacillati; phylum Bacillota; class Bacilli; order Caryophanales; family Bacillaceae; genus Bacillus; species Bacillus methanolicus. The sequence goes on from NZ_PNFF01000002.1 coordinate 472,682, forward strand.
CCTTTTGTCGTATCTCCATTTAAAAGTTGCTTTGTTAAATCCAGACCATTATCATCTTGGAAGTCACTGATGTTATAAAGAGAGCTTAATAAACTATTTACATATTGGTCAAAATTGTTTTTTCTGGCAGCACCTAACCCTTTTGATTGACTATCTCCGTCTATATTATTTAAATTTCTAAACCATATTTGGAGTTGCTCAAATGTAAAAACATGACCGATATTCTTATTCAAAAATGGATTCAACTCAATTTTAATATATAAATTCCGTTCGGGCTGATAAAAAATAAAGACCTTAACAACATTTATTTTTAATTTTAGGAGAAAATCTACTTTACTTTGTTCTATTTTGTCTATCATACCAAAAAGAGTGCTCCAAAACTCTTTCTGGGGAAGCAGTGCTTTCCCGCGAACAAGGTTAAAAATGTTTCCAACTTCCATGAATTCAAAGATATAATATTGATTTAATTTACTTGAATACTGTATCCTGTCAATACTGAACAGCATAGAACCAACTGCCTTATTACAATCTGGGTATTAATTACCATTCTAAATCAAAATTCATTTTCATTAAATACTTTCCTGTCATTTCCTGAAAAATATAGGGCTGCCTCAAAAGCAAAGGGTCAGTACCCTCCAGACAACTACTGATAAAACCATTCAATAGATTGTCATTGGTGGAGGGAGTCAGACCCATAAAAAAATAAGCTTATTTTTAGTAATTTGTAATTAGAACTTCAGTGGTTTTAGAACCTTTTTGTTTAATTTGGTAGTTTGAGTTATTGTAATTATAATCCAATACATTCACATTATATTTTTTTGCCCACTTTTTTAATATTGTGTTTTCTGATCCTTTATGTTCCAAAACATTTGATAAAGCAAAATGAACTCCATTAGCATTTAATTGATCAAGAAATTCCAATAAATCATTTTCCTCTTTTTCGGTCCAACCATTTTGCTCATTATATGTGGCAGTTGAAATTAAATAGGGGGGATCTGCATAAAGAAAGTCCCCCTTTGTTAGATTCAATTCCATTTCCCTAAAATCAACACAAAAAAATTTTATATTTTTGACTTTAATTGCTTCCATAAAATGAGTTAAGTTCAATTGAACTTTTTCATTGAAATCCCTTTTTCCTACAGGAATATTGAAATGCCCTTTTTTATTAAAACGAATTTGATTATTAAACCCAAAGACAGTCAACACATAGAATACTAAATCATAATAAGTACTATCTTGTGCTCGATTATTATAATCATCTCTTAACTTTTTATATCTCTCTTTATTATAACTGGAGAGTCCGCTGCTAGAGTCGCAGCCATATTTAGCATATCCGTATTTATGAGTATTTGTTAAGTCATAATTTTCAATAATACTCTCAATTGTATTAAAAACTTCATTGCTGCTAGTTTTTTTAAGTGTATTAAAAAGCCTGATTACTTCTCTCTGTTTGTCAATACAATAGATAGACCCTTTTGCATTCACATTTATCGCAACATTTGCCCCGCCACAAAACAAATCTACAAAGTTATTTATATTTTGGGGAAACAAAGGAACAATTTGTTTAAGCAGTTTATGTTTCCCACCCGTATAATTCAAACATGATTTTATATATTTCGTATCAGTTTGCAACAACAATTATCACCTGTCTATTTCACATAGATATAAGATTTCCTTATGGTCCTCAATATTGGTTTTTCCAGTTGTAAATACTTGAAAGTCTGTTTCAAAAATTTTTACATTTCCTCTAGATTGTAGAATCTCAACAATTTCTTCTGCAGAAATTTTAGCATTGGAACGCCCTACACCTTTATCAGCCATATTATTATAAGAAACCAAGATGTATTTACCATTAATATTTGAGATTAAGTCGGCAAATGCCTCAGGAGCCTTCATTGTACAATAATCACTTTTAATATGAGTGCGATTTACCATTTTCTTGGCAACTCCGGTAACTTCCGGCTTATTCCACTCTGCGATATTTTCTAAAAGATGATAAGCATCACCGTATTGACGCGAATTATAAGGGGGGTCTATATAGAATAAATCTGCCTTAATTTCTCTCACTAATGCATTTGCGTCTTTTTTAAATATTTTGTTTCCTTCATTGTAATGGTCTTTAAGATCCGGTACTAAAAGTTTGATTTCTTTCAAAGAATCTAGTTTTCTTCTATAGGCATCGTAGTGGCCTACAGTATTGGCCACCTTATCCATAGCATAGAGCAGCGATGTAATGAGGATTGCCTTTTCACGAAAGGTAATGTGCTCCGATAATCTTTCGATTTCTTCTCTTATATACCCTATTTTTCTCGCATTATATTGTGTAAAATAAGTTCCGCCAAAATGTTCAGACACATAATTGTCTTCTTTTGGTTCAGCGTTATTAAACTGCGTTATCAAATCCTCTATTTTTGTGTAGCCAATTGCTTCATCACTGAACCAAGTCCAATACGATAAGTAATTTGAATATAATATATCGTTAACGATAATTTTTTTACCTTCAATATTAAACCGATCAGCAACCACACCTGTCCCGCCAAAAATGTCTGCTACAGTGTGAACATCTTTACAATTTTCATTAACAACCTTCCAAATAAATTCTAATAATTTATATTTGCTTCCTAAGTATCTACGGTTTTTAATGTTCAGTTTTGTATCATTTTCAATTGGAAGAGACAATTGTTCTTCTTTTTTCCTGATTGTATTTTTTATTTCCTTTACGTGTTGTTCTGTCCACATTCTCCAGCCTCTCCAATCTTTCTCCGGTTCAGAAATATTTCCTTCTTTTACCCAATTGTAAAGGGTTTGTCTTGATAAATTAAATTGTTTTAGTAATTGTTTCGTACGTATCTGTGGGCGCATGTTTCCACCTCAATTACGCATCACCGCATCTATTCACTTTTACTATTTCGATTATATCATCAACTGGATGGCAATAAAACGTCTTTTCTGGCGAATTATGAAGAATACTGTCAGAATCATTCCCGCAAATAAAAGAAGGCGGATTTTTTAAGTCCGCCTTCTTTTAGCACCACCGTTTGAATTCTTTTATAATTTATACCATTTCGATTCGATCTTGACGCCTGCGTCTTTTATTAAATTATAAACAGGACATCTTCTTTCTACTTCTTCTTTTAGTTCCTCTATCCGAGAATCAGATTCGTCCGTTCTAAAGATTACCTCAAAATTCACATTTTGAAAATGGGGAGAAACTCCTTCCACACCCATTAATCCTTGTAAATCTAATGTTCCATCATTTTTAAACTCTACGCCTTGATAAGAAAAATTCTTTTCTTTAGCTATAAACGCAATCATAACAGAAGTACAGCTGGACAATGCACCTAATACATATTCAACAGGATTTGGTCCTTCATCTGTTCCGCCTAAACTTCTCGGTTCATCAACTATTATTGGAGAAAAATCTCTAATCGAAATAGAAGTCTTTAAGCCGCCTTCCCACTTTCCACTTGTATTTACCTTGATCAATTTCTTAGTTGTCATCTTATCCACCTCTAATTCCAAGTAAGTTAATAAGCTTTATTATAAAATAAAAATGCGGAAATGTAAATCTATTTATTATTTTCTGATATTTTAAAATAATGGTAGATAAAACAGAATATTGTAAAAAATATGATAGATTTTTTAGTCCCCCTGCTTATCATACGGTTCATCGTAACGACTTCAACGCTGAACCTTTTGTATTTCATTCCATTCATTGAACGATAAAAATCCGGCGCCATTTAAATGGCGCCGGACACTTTCGCTATATTTCCATTTTTTTAATCAACATCAGAAGATGAATATTCAGGGTATCTTTCCCCTACTCTCTCTTCTAATAAGGCCAATGTTTCAGACAATATTTCCTCTGGCTCTGAATTGGTTAGACTATTGGCCCATATTTTATCTAACTCAGAAATAGATGGATTACATAAATCTAAAAATTCCCCTTTATTTTGAGCCTCATTAATAAGTTGAACGATTGTCTCTTTATCAATCCCTTCAATCTTAGGAATTAATAATTCTCCAATGCTGCCTTCCTCTAATTTTCTTGTACCTTCTTGGTCTTTTGCCATGCCTTCAAATTGGAGTTGTGAAAACATACTTAGCAGCCATGAAAATGTAATCCACTTCTCTTCTAATGAGCCTCCGGTAACTTCAATAACATTAGTTGATATAAATGCTTTTTCTGTTGTAATAAAGACCCTCGCAAATCTTCTTACATTGCGTGGAATTAATATTGTATGTTCATTCGTTACTTTTTTTCGTTCCCTGTTAATTATTTTACGCAATTCTTCTTTCGTTTTCATTTTCTTTCTTTGTTTCGTTTGTGCTAAGGCAGCTGCCTGTACTTTAATATATTCATCCAATATTTTTTCTAAAATTTTGTATTCTTTTGTTCCGGATATGAATGCCTCATCACATGGAGCAAGGAAACGGACATCTGTGGTCGAAGAGTTAACAAAAATATGATCAACATCTTTTACCACCCTTAATGCAGGGTAGAGCCATTCTTCAGGTACAATATCCTCTACTAAAGCCCAAAATTTGTTATTAGAATTTATAAATAATAAATCGGAAGCCCCTGCATTTCCAATTCTTCCTCTTTTTAAGTCATGAATTTGAGATAATCTCTTACTTGTTGAAGCAATCGTGTTAACAATCCAATTATTAATACTTTCACCAATTGAAGTAAGGTTTCTCCACCCTTCTTCCACATTGTCCTGCAAATCATTTATATCCATTTCTCTTACCTCTACACCATAAGTAAGGGTATTTATGGAACGATCTGTTTTTAAATTATTTAAACCTTGCTTAAACTTTGTAAGATTTATGTTCGAAAGAGGAATTTCACTTTTAATTACTTTTACTTTATTAGACGTATTATTCTTTTTTCCTATTAGCACTACTGTATCTTTAATTACATCTTGAAAAATGCCTTCACGCGGATACATAAAAATCATATTTAAACCAAATTCTTTTAATAGAAAGTTTCTTAAAGCCTTTGCTTCTTTACCTTTTGTTGTTAGATACTGTTTCGGAAAAACTACACTTATTACAGTATTATCAGCAGCTAGGCTTGAAACCAGTTCAAGGAACGGAGCTTCAATTCCAACTTGTCCAACATTTGTTTCGGAGTTTTTTCCATTAATATCATAGATTCGGGCTGCAACTTTCCTTTTTGTTAAGGGATCCTTTACTCCTGAAACATAAGGTGGATTCATAAGAATAACTTTTACGTTATTAAAATCACTTTTTTCAAGTTCACAAACATCTTTTCGAGTTACTAAAGGGGAATTTTCAGGTGAAACAACTGTTGGAAACATTAACCCCAATCTAATAGAAAGAAGTTCTGTGAAAAGCGGCTCCTTGTCATTCCCCCACAATTGTTTAGGGTTTAAATTCTCGAATCCTGCCTTGCTTGAAGATAGCAAGTTTCCACTTCCTGCAGCCGGATCACAGATTATTTCGTCTTCATTTAATTCTCTATCAAGGACATCTCTTGATAAAATAGCAAGAATATTAGCCAATTCCAAATCAGTTGGTACTAAACCTTCATGTTCTCTTCCTGCAACAGCAATGGAGTGAACCAACTCTGCCATTTCATCGCCGCTCATTGTTTTTTGCCCTAACTCTTCCAAATCCTCTAACATAGTGGCATTCCATATATCACTATTGTTACTAATAGGTAACGGCGGATCAATTAATGGACTAAAATTAATCGACTTGATATTATCAATTAGTTTATTAGGCTTATTTTTATAATTTAATGCAGATCTCCATGACACTTTTCTATTATTGGCTTTCATGACACCCCTAATATATTCATATCCAGCAACAATTAAACTTTGATGCCATCGCTCTTGGTTTGATTTATTATTTTCTAATAAAGGAATGAAACTTCCGGTGAGTTCTTTATAAGAACCTGTGTCGTTTATTACAATTGTTATGATTTCCTCAAAAGCCTTAACCAATTTATGAAAGAAATCCATCGGCTGATCGGAAAAGGTTCCAACACGAATGGGACTTGGCTCTATTATTTGTTGAGTTACAGAAGGTCTATGATTATCGTACCTAAATACATCAATTACCTCGAGATTTGTGATTGCATAGTACGGCTTTTCAACTTGCGTTCTGGCTTCCTGCACATAAGATTGTGCTTGAATTCTATATCTTGTACTACTGACAGCGAACGGTTTCCTTTTGACTTCAACAAATAAAATATATTTGCCGGTTGACTTCCTTATCAATGCAAAATCTGCTTCAAGACTTCCAATTGTTTCATGGTGCTTTACTTCATAATCTTTATCTATTCCTAGATTTGTTAATGCCTGATTTAATGCACTCTCACATATGGGATGAAAGACCTTCACTTCATCATCATCATAAATAGGCAATGTTGTAATTATGCTCATATGCCGAAAACTCACCTTTCTCTGTAGCCATTTTATTCAATATTTTACTATAAACAATAAGAAAAAAAGCGCCAAAGTTTATTTTGGCGCCATTGAATATGCATTAATGGATTCCAACACTTTTTTAGCTAATGCTTCCGCTAATATAGGTGGAACAGCATTACCAACAATAGTATGTTTTCCTCTCTTAGTTGATGATTTTATTATATAATCATCAGGGAAACTTTGTAATCTTAATGCTTCTCGAACTGTAATTAATCTTTTTTCTTTATAATGGATATTACAACCTACATTCGGCCTATTAAAATGTGTATTTATCGTGTATGAAGGTTTATCCGGTCTTAATCTTCCATAACATGTGGTTCTTCCGCCAGTTTCTTTAAACTTTTTTATACGTTTCGATGGAACTGAATCGGGAACATCCATATAGTTTCCACCAACTGGTATATGTTCTATAATTATTTTATCTAATTCACTTAAATTTGGGATAATATGTTCTGTAACAAATTCTGCTCTATTATTTTCCCTCATTTTTATTTGATAAGCATTCGTTGGAGCGCTAATGTAATTTACTATTCCCGTTTGAGTTGGAGAGGATAAATCACCAAGTGCTTCTTCTACAGAAATCCATTTTAACTTGCCATCAATCCCCTCTTCATTGTGTGTTGGTAAAGGAAATTCAAAATCTATCCCTTCTCTAGTTCCAACGAGAAATATTCTTTTTCTTCTTTGTGGAACTCCATAATCTGCAGCATTTAAAACATCCCATTTAACTTCATAGCCAATTTCTTTGAAGGCAAGTATTAATTCGTCTATTACTAAGTTCCCGTCAGCTGTTTTTGCGGACTTTAACCCTACGACATTTTCAAACAGAAAGCATTTAGGGCGAAGTTCATTAATGATCCTTAAGTACTGCCAAACTAGTTGTCCTCTTTCATCATCAATTCTTCTTTTGCCAACAAGAGAAAATGATTGACAGGGAGGCCCTCCTATAACTATATCTGCTTTCGGAATATCTTTTTCGTGTATTTTTGTGATATCCTCCAGCACAATATGCTCTCCTAAATTTTCTTTATATGTCGACACTGCATCCTTATCTATATCAATTGCCCAAATAATTTCAAATCCACTATTTTTAAAGCCTAAATCAAGTCCTCCTCCACCTGAGAATAGACTTACGACTGTTGGTGCCAAGATTATACGCCTCCATCATTTACTAATTCCAAATGACCGACCCTTTTACTTAATCGAGTGTTTAATCGAGTTTCTAATAGCTTTTCTAAATCTCTAACTTTACATTTAGTTGTCACGTATGGAAGAAGAAGCTTGTCTATTTCAGCAATAATTTGTATAGGATTTTCTTCTAAGGTATTAGATAATTCCTTTCCTAAATTCTCTAATAACAATAAGTCATTCTTTTGGATCTTATATGGATTAATTATCTTTAAATCCTCAAGTTCATATTTTTGTATCTTCAGAAGTCCTTTGCCATGACTTCTTCCGATATTTTCCATAAACAATGAAGTAATTCGACTATTTAAAATTGAAAAAAGGACATGTTTGTTTACATTAATTTTAGGATAAATCTCATAAAAGTTATCTCTGGCAATCACTTCAGATTGATTTAGAATGAATTTTTTTCTTTCACGTACGATATAACTAAATAAAATTGGTGCAACCTTTAAACCGCTTATATTAAACCATTTTTCAGGATTAGAAATAATTTTATTATATAGTGTTTTTGGAAGTCCACTGTTTAAGATCTCTCTCTCATACCTTTTTACATATGCCTTTATTTCTGGAGGTAATTCATTTTCTTTCTTATTTGTACTAAAAACATAGCTTTTCTTAACTACATTTTGAGTGGAATAGCCCTTGATATCCTTTGGACTACACAATATTTCTTTGAAAAAATCCGGATATTGATTTACGTAAGCAAGTGTATCATTTATAAAAAATTGATTATAGTTTGTAGTTAAACCTCTTCTTAAATCTGCTAGTTTCTTTAACGGTATCAAATTTTCCTTTAAATCAAACAAATCACTTTCACTAAATAGACTCAGCCAATTACTCTCTGAATTCAATACTTTATTTGTTTCTTTCCTCACAAATAGTTTTTCATTATTGCTCTTTATTAATTTATCAAATGAATGAATTTCTTCTTTCGACAGTGATTGTTTTATATTTATTAGATGCGTATCGCTATTTTCAAAGTAGTTTTCCTTCTTTAAATGGATAATGCAACTGTCAACGTCTGCATCAGGAAAAACATCTTTATTAAATTGGATGATTGATTTAACCCAAAAATTACTTAAAATGAAATTCTTAAACGATCCTCCATATTCTGCAGCCATCCATGTATTGGGAACGATTGCAATAATTTCACCTTTATCTTTTAAAATGGACCATGCCTTAATAAAAAAATATATATATAGGTTACTTCTTGAAGAAATTGAACAGTTTGTTAAAGGCAGCCGATTCAATATTTCATCTTTATTTAGGAATTTAGGCATATCCCTTTTTAGCAGTTCTTGCCTAATATAAGGCGGATTCATTATTACACATTCTACTTCCCCATGAAAATCAAAGAAGTCCATATTATATAGTTCAATATCAGGAAATCTTCCCTTTACTTTATTAAAAAGTTCTGGATCGATCTCTATTCCTATGACATGGTTGTTCATATGATCTGCATTGTTCCTTATTTCCTCCAAAAAAACGCCTTCTCCAAAACATGGTTCTAAAATTGTTTCAGGTTTTGAGCTTATTGCTAAAGATACCATTAGCTTAGCAACATCTTTTGGAGTAAATACTTGTCCAAGCAAATCTTTTTTATTGTAAACCTCTGATAGCCACTTGATTTCAGGATTAGATAATTTCATTCATAACATCCTTTAGGTTTTAATCATTTCTTAATTATAACCTAAGTATTTATTTCATTATGACCCTAAAGTAAATGCCATAACTTACAACAAGAACATGTGTTCTTAAATCATGTTACTAAATAACACTAAAAAAAATAATGAGAAGGATAATAATATCCCCTCACTTACTTATGATACGGCTCACCGTAACGTTGGATAGGAAAATTAATAAAAGGTGTCCTGTTTGAAACACATTGTAATTTTTTGTTTTATTCCTGTAAGGCAAACAACTCGCGAAGATAATCACGACGTGCATGCAGTATACGGTAGATTATTACATTATTATCTAACAGTCTGTAGAAAATTAGATAGGGGTGCACTACAATAAATCGATATCCGCGCTCAACAAGAGTATATTCCTCATCTGATAAAACCGATCCCATATTAGGAAACTCTGCAAGCTTGCCAATTTGATTATTTAGCTTCTCCAGCATCATTTCTGCGGCGGAAAGATTATCATGCGATATATACGAGAATATCTCATCCATATCGTCGACTGCTGCAGGGGTATATTTAATCTTATTCCTTTGCGCCATTAATCTTTCTCCGCATCATTTCTATAACTTGATCATGTTCAATCAAATGAGCACCTTCATCAACCTGCTTTTCTGCAACCAACAGTTTTGATTGCAGTTTGATACGTGCCTCCATGCGTCGGTACGCTTCATAGCTCATGACAACCAGGTCGGCTTCCCCATTGCGTGTCAGCACGACCGGCTCATCAAGTTCATGGCAGTATTTTGAAAAACCATTATAATCATTTCGGATCGTTGTCGACGGCTTAATATTCACTCCTTGCAGCCCCTTTCACATATCATTATTCTAACTAAATTATATCATTTTTATATCATATATTCTATTCATGCCAACCATGCGTAACCGTAAAATAGTTCCCACCTATTAACCAAGATGACACTTTGAGATAATCTCTTCAAATCAATATTTGAGGAGGTTTTTTGATGTCTCGAGCAGAATTGCGAAAAGAATGGGAACTTCGGATCGCTGAGTTTAGGGCAAGTGGACAGACCCAATCCAAATGGTGTGCTGACAATAATGTGAAGCTCCATCAATTAAAATATTGGCTTAAGAAAATTGAAAACACAAATCGGATCTCAGCACCATCACCTAAATGGGTCTCAATCACAATGGATGAACAATATGCCGAATCAAAAGACACTTCATTATCCTTACAGATTAAAATAGGTCAAGCATCCATAGAGGTTAAACCAGGCTTCGACCCATCTTTCCTTGCGGAAGTCATCAGGACGTTAAGATCGCTATGTTAAACGAAACAATGATCGCGAATGTTTACCTCGCCCGAGGGAGTACAGATTTGCGCAAATCCATTGATGGATTGGCTGCGTTGGTGAAAGAAGGGTTTGATCTAGACCCCTTTTCGCCTAGCTACTTTGTCTTTTGTAATCGTAATCGGGATAAACTGAAAATCCTTCATTGGGAGCACAATGGCTTTTGGCTCTATTATAGACGTTTAGAGCGCGGAAAATTTCAATGGCCAACGGAAGAAAGTGATGTACCGCTAAAATTAAGCCGCCGCCAGTTCCGTTGGTTACTTGATGGACTTCCACTTGAACAGCGCCAGGCTCATCCTGAAGTTACCGCGAGGACAGTCATATAAAATCATATTTTTTATTTTTTTATTTACACACCAATTTTTAAAAGGGATTGATCAACATTTGTCGAATAGATAAAGTATGAAAAAGACAACGAAAACACCCACCCAACCAACTGAAAATCTTCAAAAACGATGTGAATCCCTTGAAAAGCAAGTCGCTGAACTGACTGTAAAACTAAAATGGTATGAGGAACAGTTTCGCCTCAGCCAAAAAAGACGATTCGGCTCTTCAAGTGAAAAAACACATTCCGATCAACTAGAGCTTTCGCTCTTTAATGAAGCAGAGGTAGAAGCAGCCTCCAATTTAGAGGAGCCTGCTTCTGAAACCATTACCTACCGTCGTCGTAAAAAACGTGGTCAACGTGAAACGATGCTAGAAGACCTGCCTACGGAAACGGTTGAATACCGCCTTTCCGCAGAAGATCAGGTCTGTTCGTGCTGCGGTGGATCTTTACATGAAATGAGCACGGAAGTGCGTCAAGAAATCAAAGTCATTCCAGCTGAAGTAAAAGTGGTTAAGCATGTCCGTTATGTCTACGCCTGTCGCCGTTGTGAACGTGAGGAGATCCATACACCGATTGTCACAGCGTCTATGCCGGCACCTGTCTATCCGGGCAGTTTAGCTTCTCCTTCAAGTATGGCGTATGTGATGAGTCAAAAATATGTGGAAGGGCTGCCTCTTTATCGCCAGGAAAAGCAGTTTGAGCGATTTGGGTTTACATTATCCCGGCAGACGATGGCGAACTGGATGATCTATGGCGCAGATCAGTGGTTACGTTTAATTTATGATCGGATGAAGGATCATTTACTTAAACAGGAGATTCTCCATGCGGATGAAACCACTTTGCAGGTGCTCCATGAACCAGGTCGAAAGGCAACATCCACTTCTTATATGTGGCTTTATCGCACTGGAAGAGAAGGTCCGCCGATTACTCTTTATAATTACCAACAGACACGGGGAAAGGAACAACCTCGCAAGTTTCTGAATGGTTTCAAGGGCTACCTTCATGTGGATGGCTACTCTGGTTATCAAGGGATGCCTCATGTAACCCTAGTAGGTTGCTGGGCGCATGCAAGGCGTAAGTTTGATGAGGCCTTAAAGGTTTTACCGGCTTCAAAACAATCCGCTTCGGTAGCTGCCAAGGAAGGGCTCAATTTCTGTAACCAACTTTTTGCGATTGAGCGTGACTTAAAGGATTTAACTCCTGAAGAACGCCATAAAAGTCGTTTGGAACGCAGCCGGCCAGTGTTGGATGCTTTTTCAGCATGGCTAAAAACGCAAAGGTCACAAGTCCTCCCAAAAAGCGCCCTTGGCCAGGCAATCCAATATTGCCTGAACCAATGGGATAAATTAGTGGGCTTTTTAAAAGATGGTCGGTTAGAAATCGATAATAACCGTAGCGAACGTTCAATCAAACCATTTGTAATTGGCCGCAAAAATTGGTTGTTTGCCAACACCACACGGGGCGCTCAAGCCAGTGCAACGATTTACAGTATTATTGAGACAGCTAAAGAGAATGACTTAAATCCATTTACCTATCTCACCTATCTTTTTGAGAAACTACCAAACATGGATACTAAAGATAAAGATGCCTTGGATCAATTAATGCCTTGGTCATCAACGATCCCATTAGTTTGTCGAGTGTTTAAAAAGAATAATTAAATCATAACTAAATCCCCATCTACTTATAGGTGGGGATTATTTGACGCTTACTTCATGCCAACCATGCAATTGTAACCGCCAAGTAGAAATGAACACTTTCTTACCTAAAAATGCTGAATAAGATTGAACACTTTTTTCCAGTAGAGACGTGCACTTTATTTGGAGAGGCGGGCATGATAGCCTTTGTCGGCTGAGCCAGATTCATTGATATATCAGGCTTCCTGGCTAATAATCTTGCCCGCAGAGGCTCCAAGTAAAGTGACAAAATGCCAGCACTAACTTCCAGTAAAGTGTTCACTACTAATTAGCAAAATGTGTTCAAAGTTATCAGGCGGTTACAGCAATGAATTATTAAATTGTACTTGTCATTCTTTCAGCAGACATACTCTTTATTTTCTTAACATTCACCTTTAATAAAATTTTTATCTGCTACAGCTATATTGGTCCGTCAATCCTTCTTATGTCGCATTTATTAAGTACCATACTAAGAAAGCACTTTAATATAGTAGATGATAAGCGCCAGGCAAAAAGCACTGGATCTTTTACTTTAAATAAAACCCCGTTCACTTATGATACGGTTCCCCGTGGTGATTTGAGAGGCAAAAAATTAGCACTGGGATTTTATTTTCTCAGTGCTTTTAATAACTTACTTAACGTGTGACAAGTTGATTTGGAATACAAACCCTAATTAAAGGAATTGTATTTGATCATAAAAGTAAACATGCATTTTAAAAAATTTATACCTACAGTTTCTCCTCCAATTGGCGCACTTTCTCTAAATCCAAGTAATATTGCTTTATTGCCATTTCCATACAGGTTCTTCTATTTTCTGGTGTTCTCTGTGATATATACTTTCTATTGTAATATAGAGTGAAATCATAGATTGTTCCAATTAAATCAGCACACGCATGACTCCAATCACGAATCTCATCAGGTGGGATATTTAAATTTTGACTATCAACAACACACTTGTTTATTTCAGGAATCAAGTTATCCATTTTCTTTAAAAAATCTTCTTCTGTAAGAACTCCATTATTATATTCGTTAAAAAAATGAATGACCTTTTGGGCAAGAGATACTACAGAGGCTAGTATTTTTTTTGTTTCAAATATTACATCATCTTTGCTGTCTGTATTCTCCTTGTTATATGTTCTTAATGATTCATAGTATGAAAAGATTTTATAATGGACACCGTTTAGAATAAAAGTGTCTTTATTATCTGTTCTATACCACCATTTTTTATCTTGAGAATCATCTACCCACGTTGTAACACAAATATAATTATTTTTCACAATATCACTTTCATCACGTCCAAAATAAATCCATATTATATTGGCTGATTTACCAGACAAACGCTTTTTAGAAATTTCATTATTGTATACCTCTGCATGTTTTACTTTCTTGGTAATTTCTAAAGAAATTTTACCTATTTCTTCAAGAGAAAGTGGTTCTTTTATAATAGTTTTTACAGCATATCTCTTTGTCAAACCAACATGAAGAGGTTCTACAGTGTAAATAATATATTTATCATATTCTTCATATATCCTTGTTGTACAAAATGGTACATATTCTTTTACTTCGAAATAAATAGTACCTGGTATGTCAACACTAAACTAGACAATTTTTTTAAGGTGTTCCTTTTTGTATTCAATAGGGCTTAAATACCCCAGTGATCCGTGAATTCTTATATGATTAAACCAATGAACATAATCGTCTAATTCCAACTTTAACTGTTCTAAACTTTCAAAATATTTACCTTTTACAAATTCTGTCTTGATAATTTTAAATGTGGCTTCGGCTACTGCGTTATCATATGGGCAACCTTTCATGCTTAACGACCGTTTAATCTCGAATGTATCTAAAGCTTCATCGATTGTCTTGTTTTTAAACTCGTTTCCTCGGTCTGTGTGAAATAGTTGAATTTGTCTTAAATCAGCTTTAATCGTTGATAAGGCTTGGTAGACTAGTCCAGCATCTTTATTAGGACCGGCACTATGTCCAACAATTTCTCTATTATAAAGATCAACAAATAGACATATGTAATGCCAATTTTTTTGGACCCTTACGTATGTTAAATCACTGACTACAACCGTTAATTCCTTTTGTTGATCAAATTCCCTATTCAACACATTTTCAACTTTAGATTCATTACATTTATCCACATGTGGCTTAAACTGGGCAACTGTATATTTTGATACTAGCCCATTTTCTTTCATGATTCGGCCAATACGTCTTCTGGATGCAATTTTACCGAGTTTTTTCAACTCATGTTTTATCTTACGAGTGCCATAGTTCTGGCGGCTTTTATGAAAAATATCGACGATGGTAACCGTAAGTTCATCATCTGATTTGGATTGTTCTTTTGCTTCATAATAATAAGTGCTTCTTGGGAGTTGTAGGACGTCGCACATTGCTGATATCGAGTATTTGTGACGATTATTTTTAATCACATTTACTTTCGTCCTAATATCAGCGCAGCTTGCTTTAAAATATCATTCTCCATCAGTAAACGCTGATTTTCTTTACGAAGCTTGATCAGTTCTTCTTTTTCAGGTGTTCGGTTGTCCTTCTCTTTGAATGAACCAGATGTTTGGCTCTGTTTCACCCATTTGTCTAATGCCGAAGGCGTTAAATTGTATTCACTTATAATGTCTTTTCTAGGCTTACCACTTTCATATAGTTTGACCATTTGAGCTTTAAATTCGGGAGTAAATGTTCTTCTAGCTCTCGTCATATCGGCGTACCTCCATTAACTGAATGAGATGAAGTAGACTTCCAAATTTAGAGGGTAAACACCGCAACTTGACAAGGAGCCTCTACGGGCATGCTTTCCCAGCCAGGAAACCAGATGATGAAAACATCTGGCTTGCCAAACAGGCTAGCATACCCGCCTCTCCTAGTAAAGTTGCTGGTATGGGATCTCTTATACTTGATTAGCAGTATACCCAGATTGGATGGTTAGTCTACCTGACCTTAATTTTTTTGTCCAGTTAAGTGTAGCCGATTCAACCGCCCATATTTGATCTAAATATAGGATGTTGTTGCTTATCAGGATTCTTTTTATTCCACACCTCTAAGTAAAGCCTAACAAGCTTTTGTATATCATATAATGAGACTTTACCTTGTCTTATAATATGTCTATCTTTAAGCGCAGAGCATAAAAAACTAGTAAAAATACTAATTGGCTTATCAGGATGTCTATATGATGATTGAGTAGAGCTGCTAGAGGAAAATACTGCATATCCTCTACCCACAAAATCACTAACTGTTTCCTCAATACTAAAAACCGGTGTCCCATCGACTGAAAAATTTCCTGAATAACAACAATCTAAAAATATACTCTTTCCTTTAGCTGAAACCCTCTCGAAATATTTTATAATTTCCTGTGTACTTATAAAGTCATCACTACACACGAGATAGTGTTGATTTTCTATTTTTGCTCCATGCCCTGAAAAATAAAATATCAAATAGTCATCTTTGTTTAAAAGTTTTGAAATTTGCAAAATGGAGCGTATAAAGTCTTCCTTTTTTACATCCTCTTTTTTTCCGAGTGTAATAATATCATCAGCATCTAACTTCAAACCAGAATAAAGGGCTTCCTCCACCTCAATTACATCATTCTTAACAAATGGGAGATTTACTGCCCCAGCTATAAAATAATTACTTACACCTACAACTAGTGCTTTTATATTTGACATACTAACACCTACATTTACATTTAAAGTTTACTAAAAATATTATCTATAAATATATTTAAATTAAGATACATTACAAAATTATAAGAGTCAGTGTTCTTCCTATTTTCTTAAGATAATAGTCCTCTTTTTTAAAGTAGTAAAAAATTTCTAACTACGTCTATATCAATGTATATAAGCGGGATCATCTACTATAACACCCTGTATTTTTTCCTAACCATCCTTTGCAATTTCCCGAGTAAGAATGCTAATGGATTCACCTTTACAAGAATTTAAATAAATATCACCTTTTGTTTGCCTACTTGTCCAATAGATCCCAGTTAATTTATTTGTATCATCTATAATGAATCTACAGGTACCAAATTGTATTGGGTTTAATTCACTATATTTACTTTTCGGATTTGTAATATATGTATAATACAGGACGTAATTTCCATTTTCCTTAATAATCTTACTTGTAATGGTTGAACTAACAATCTCATCAGTTACTAACTTAATTTCTAGGTGAAATAAACTTTGCTTAACATAAACTCTTATATTCTTATTACTAGTTTTTCCATTATATTGATATTCTATAGTACCGTCATATTGATTAGATAGTTTAGGAGTTTTTTCAAAAGGATTTAGTCTCCAACCCCATTTTTCATATAAGGCTGAAATAATTATTGTTAAAAAAACGGAAATACCTGTGTAGCTAGAGATATCTTTAAATGAATCAGGCATTGATATTAATGAACAAATAATAAATATAGCAATAGCGATATATAAGGCAACCTTCAAGTGTTTTTTTACTTGTTCACTCAAGAACTCTACCTCCTAAATATCGTATTCATAAAAGTTATATAAATCTTTAATAAATCTAGTATATTTTTCAACATCAATTGTAGATTCGCATAATGGTTTTATTCCGTTTGCTTCCTTATAAAAAGGTAGCATATGACTATTCTTCCACAAATATTCTGTTATTTCCCCAAATGCATATCTATATATAGTATATTTTGTAAATACCCCATTAGGTAAATTCCATAAAAGAGATTCCAAACCAAATGAACTTACATTATTTGCAGATTCATAGTTCTCATCCTGCATAATGTATCTCATTTTTTTAATAATCCTGACCATTTTTTTATAGTAAGTATTAGTTTGATTATTTTTTTCTCTCCCATTTCTTATGTGTTGTTCTGGGTAATTGATAATTGTCTGACCATCATCAGAACGTATAAAGATTCCACCAATAAAATTATTTGGATCAGAATTATAGTCATTACTATAATCTCTATGCCTCATGCATGGAACAGCATCAGCATCTACACGGTATGTATTACCATGTATCTTTATGGACTTATTTTTCCGTTCTACGTCACTACCGAATTTTTTCCTTAAAGCATCTTCAACATCATCTTTAAACGTCATTACATTATCAGTAGAATTTGAAAATCCATATTTAGCATCATTTATATTTGGTCTATACTTAACTTTAAAAGTTGATTCTAATACTACAGCTATGTCAACATCACTTTCTGTCCTTACATTGGTATTATTTGCATAGGATCCTTTAACAAAAAGTTTAACCTTCCTATTTTTTGTTGCATTTCTCATTTCTAAAGAATAAGAATAGGTGTCTGCATATAATTTTTCAATCGTTTTTCCATCATCAGTAAATCCAATGTCTTTTAATGCGTCCCTTACCATACCAATAGCATTTTTACATTTCTGATCCTCAGTTTCACTTAAAGGAGCTGCAAACAACCTTAATTTTTCTTCTGAAAATTTCATTTATATCCCTCCCATTTATAGAAATTATTAATCTACTTATTGTTAGTTTTCATTTATACTAACATCTATAAAAAAAGCAGTTCCAAAGAATCTGGAACTGCCTTCTGTTGTTATATCTAGTTGTTTTAAATCTGAGTAGCCCAATTCTTCATTTAAATCTCTTTTCTTTTTCTCAATCTAAGATAGAAGAGTAAAGAATTCTTCAAAAGTAAGTATCACTATAATCTTTGTTAATTTTCAATAAAACTAATTAAGAAAAGTTTTTCTTATACTTCATATTCACTTTTAGACTCCGCAGCCTGCAGCGTATTCCAATCTCTTACTTCCGTATTTTCTGCCATCAACTCTGCTTGACGCATAACTGTGTCCAATGCTTTTTTCGCTTGTTCTGGTGGATAATCGTACTTCTTCAATAGTCGTTTAATAATTCTCCTCATTCCAGCACGGGCGCTTTTTCGGACATGCCAGTCAATGGTCATGTTCCGTCTAATTGCTTGAGTCAGTTCATTGGCGATTTTACGTAAGACTTCATCTTCCATTAACTCTTTAACTATAGACTCAGATGTTAAAGCATCGTAAAAGGCAATTTCATCTTCATTTAATCCTAGATCTTTTTCTTCTTCTCGTTCTTTTTTCATGTCCTTTGCCATTTGAATTAGTTCTTCCATGACTTCGGCATTCGTAATGAATTGGTTTTTATATTTGTTTAGGGATTGTTTTAGCTTTTCTGAGTATTTTTGTGATTTAACAAGATTGCGTCTTTCCATTGTTTTGATATTGCCTTCCAGCAATTTTTTAAGCATTTCAAGGGCTAAATTTTTATATTCATATGAACGTACTTCTTCGAGAAATTCTTCCGATAATATAGATACATCAGGATGTTTCAATCCCATCACTTCAAATACATCAACTACTTCTTCTGAAATAATGGAACGTTCGAGTAATTGATTAACGCGGGCTTCGATTTCTTTTTTCGTCTTCCGCTTCGGCTGTTTTTCTTGTAGTTTATTTAGGCTTGCCTTAACCGCTTTAAAATAACTAACTTCAAGGGCTGCTGCTTTTCCTTCATCCGTCGCTGCACATAGTGAATGTGCCTTGGCTAGCTCAGTTGCGGTCCGTTTAAATTCTTTTTGTTCTTTTTCACTCTTTCCAAAAATGACATTCATTCCGCCAGTAATGGCTCGAATACGACCTGCTTGGGATGAACCCATATAAGCTGAGTAATCAAACCCGTGCATCATGTCTTGTAAAATTTCAAGTTTCTCTTTCATAACAGCAATTGCAGCGGATGTATCGATACCTGTTGTTTTCTTATCACTTTCGGTATATTGATTTAAAGCTTTCTTTAAGCTTTCTAATATTCCAATATAATCTACAACTACTCCGCCTGATTTATCTTTAAATACACGGTTAACCCTTGCGATTGCTTGCATAAGGTTATGACCCTTCATCGGTTTATCGATGTACATCGTATGCATCGAAGGTACATCAAATCCAGTTAGCCACATATCACGTACAATTACGATTTTGAGTTCATCACTATTGTCTTTCATTCTTTTTGCTAATAAATCCCGACGTTTTTTTCCGCCAATATGTGGTTGCAATTCATCTTCGTCTGCCGCACTACCTGTCATGACCACTTTAATTTTACCTTTATCGTCATCATCTGAATGCCAATCAGGACGTAGTTTTACAATTTCGTTATAAAGTGCTACACAAATACGGCGACTCATACAGACGATCATTGCTTTACCATCAATGGTTTTTGCTTTTTCTTCATAGTGTTCTACAATATCTTTTGCTAATTGTTTAATACGGTTAGGTGAACCGACGATGGCTTCAAGCCTCGACCATTTTGATTTATACTTTTCACGTACTGATTCTTCCTGATCTTCAGTAATCTCTTCAAATTCCTCATCGATCTTCGCTAATTCTTCTTCATTAGCTTCCAAGCGGATAATACGGTTTTCATAATAAATTTTTACCGTTGCTTCATCTTCCACAGCTCTTGTCATATCATAAATATCAATATAATTACCAAAAACGGCAGGCGTTGACTTATCTTCCAGCTCAATCGGTGTTCCTGTAAAACCGATAAAGGAAGCATTCGGAAGTGCATCGCGAAGATATTTTGCATATCCATATTTCACTTCGCCTGTTTTGGTGTCAGTCTTTGCAGAAAAACCATATTGACTGCGATGGGCTTCATCAGCAATGACGATCACATTTTTACGATCGGTTAAAACCGGCATTTCGCCTTCTTCTGGTTTGAATTTTTGAATCGTTGTAAAAATAATACCGCCTGATTCCCGGTCATTTAGAAGATCATATAATCCGTTTATCTCTTTTGATTTTTCGTTGGCTTGTTGTTTTTTCTGTTCTTCATTCAATTTGCGGACATCTGCTTGTTTCGGTGTTTGCCTTAAAATATCCTTTGATTTTAAAAACGTCGAAAATAGCTGGTCATCTAAATCGTTTCGGTCGGTGATCACCACAATGGTTGGATTATTTAGCTCTTTGACAAGTTGTGCTGTATAAAAAACCATCGAAAAACTTTTACCCGAACCTTGTGTATGCCATATAACACCGATTTTACGGTCTCCATTCTCACTGGTCGCTATTTTTGTCTTTTCCACCGCTTTTTTTACCGCAAAATATTGGTGATAGGCTGCGAGAATTTTGGCAATCGTTTTTCTTTCACCGATTTTCTTCCCATTTTCATCCCGTTCTTCTTCTTTGGATTCCTGAAAGAGAATAAAGTTTTCAATAATATCAATAAGCCGGTCTTTTGCCAGCATCCCTCTTAACAACACTTCATATTGCGGCACTTCAAGTGGCTCAATGTTTTCGCCATCCACCGTCCGCCAATTCATAAAACGTTCTTGACTTGCGGTAATCGTTCCCGCTTTCGCATTAATTCCATCGGATAAAATACAAAACGCATTATAATAAAATAAAGATGGAATATCACGTTTATACGTTTGAATTTGTGCATAGGCATTATCGATACTCACATTTTCATCAGATGCTGATTTTAATTCGATAACGACGAATGGGATGCCATTTATAAAAATAACTAAATCCGGGCGGCGTTCTTCTTTTTCAACGACCGTACACTGATTCACTACCAAAAAATCATTATTAGCTGGTTCTTCAAAATCAATTAAGAATGCCTTCATCGAACGGCTATGACCATCTTGATGAAACGACACATCAATGCCTTCAGTGATTAATTTGTGAAAATGACGGTTGTTTTCTTCTAAGCTTGGACTGTTAAAAGCAATAATTTGCCGAAACGCTTCTTCTATTGCTTCCTGTGGCAAATGACGATTATGTTTAAACAAAGCATCTTTTACACGGTCTTCTAAAATTACGGTACGATAATCTTTGCGTTCCGGTCTTTCCCCATCACAACTAATGTCCGGACCAAAGACATAGTCATAGCCAAGTTCCTGAAGAATCTCAATCGCAGCTTCTTCCAACTTATCTTCCGTAAAATTTTCTAAAAAACTCATCCCACTCTCCCCTTTCGCAATCGGAACCTCCCATATTCCATTAACTCTGTTCTACTAACTCTTCATTATCTAGCGGGACACGGATTTCTCCGGACATTAGTTTTGGTAAAATAGAGTCTCTAATTTTAGTTAATAAATCTGACTCAACCTTATTTGTTCTATATTTTTCAAACAAGCTTGAATAAAAATCTTCATACGAATTCACCACATTACTTGGTGGAATTAAAACTGTAGTATTTTTAATATCTTTCTGTGTTATTAATGGTTGAGTCGATCCTCTGTTTAATGACTTATAATCAATTGATTTTAGAATATTATAGGTAAACCCATAATATTTTGATTTAATTACTAAAGTGTTGTCTGAAGCCCATACTTTATTAGTAAACCTTTGAATAATTCCATGTGTTCCAACTCTTCCAATAATTAAAACCGGCTCATTATAGTTAAAATCAGATGTATAACCCATGATTGAACTTGCCCCAACAATTGGAAATGGATATTTTTCACTAGAATCAGCTTGTTTTTCTTTTGGTCGCTTTCCACTTGATATACTTATAATATCTCCTAACTTTCCAACTTCCCATCCTTTAGGTATCATCCCCAACTCACTTTCAACCATTTCGCCGCCACTTGATTTGTAAGGCTCACCATTCTCATTCGGAAACTCAAAGTCAACAAACCAATGTTTAAACAAAGCTTGAGCCATTTCTTCAAGCTTTTCATTGATTTGATTATTTGTTTTAATTTTTTCATCTAATGAAGAAAGAACCTTAACTAAATAATCTTGTTGTTTCCGAGGTGGAAGAGAGATTTTCATATTAGCATATGTTTTTGCATTAATATTTCCTCTAGTACTACCTGATATATAAGAAGACACCCAGCCTTTATACTCATTGGAAAGAGTATAATACCTCATAAACTTAGGATTTACTTTAGATGGATCTAAGCTAAATTTGATTAAGAATCCTGCATAGACCAACTCACCGTCTGATCCATCATAAAAATAACTCCTTCCTGTGCTATTGCCTGTACGAGCAAAAACAATATCATTTGGTTGAAGTAAATATTTTTCAGCCTTTTCATCATCTACAGACTTTAAATCAGTCTTATTCAATGTACCATCATCATTTATATCTGTAATTCTCAAGTAAGTATATAAATCATCAGAATACTCTACAGCAGATGCAGCAATTCCGTAACTACCTTTACCATCTAGAGATATTTCACCTAATGTAACTTCTTTCCAACCATTAGATGTCATACCCAATCCCCCCTAGATTCTTTCTAATCTCTTCCTCCAATCGGTGGGATTTTTCAAATAGTTCTCTTAATTCACTGGTGAGGGTTTCCATTTTTTCTTCAAATGGTATACCATCATCCTCGACATCACTTATTCCAACATAGCGTCCGGGAGTTAATACATAGTCATTTTGACGGACATCTTCTAAAGTCGCTGATTTACAGAATCCCTTGATGTCTTCATATTTCCCATCTGGTTTACGCCAGTTTCGGTATGTTCCTGCAATTTTTTGAATATCTTCTTCCGTTAATTCACGCAGGCGACGGTCAACCATTTGACCCATGTTTCGTGCATCGATAAATAGAATTTCATGTTCACGGCTTCGGTATTTAGGATGATTTTTCTTATTACGGTTTAAAATCCATAAACAAACTGGAATACCTGTTGAATAGAATAATTTGTCAGGCAAAGCAACAATGGCATCGACTAAATCCGCTTCGAGTATGTTTTTACGGATTTCCCCTTCATTCGATGTATTGGAACTTAACGAACCATTGGCTAATACAATACCAGCAGCGCCATTTGGTGCTAGGTGATAGATTATATGCTGCAACCATGCATAGTTGGCATTGCTCGCTGGTGGTGTACCGAATTTCCAACGAACATCATCAACTAATTCATTTCCGCCCCAGTCACTCACATTGAATGGAGGATTGGCAAGGATGAAATCTGCTTTCAGCGTTTTATGCAAATCATTATGGAATGTATCCGCATGGTGTTCACCGATATTCCCCTCAATTCCACGGATAGCAAGATTCATTTTACAAAGCTTCCAAGTCGTCGAATTCAATTCTTGACCGTAAATCGAGAGGTTATCGATTTTTCCTTGATGGCGTTCAACAAACTTTTCACTTTGAACAAACATGCCACCGCTGCCACAACAAGGGTCATAAATCCGTCCTTCATACGGTTCAATCATTTCAACCAATGTTTTGACAACGCTTTGTGGTGTATAGAACTCGCCGCCGCCTTTTCCTTCTGCACTGGCAAACTTACCTAAGAAATATTCATAAACTCGACCAAGTAAGTCTTTTTCTTGTTTGCTGTGCAATTTAATGGTTGAAATGAGGTCTATCAGTTCTCCTAAACGGCGTTTTTCAATCTCAGGGCGGGCATAACGTTTATCTAACACACCTCTAAGTGACGGGTTTTCTTTTTCAATTTCGATCATCGCTTCGTCAATATATTGACCGATTTTCGGGTCTTTCGCATGATCCTTAATAAATTCCCATCGTGACTTCTTCGGAACCCAGAAAATATTTTCGGCTGTATATTCATCACGGTCTTCTTCAAAACCTTCTCCTTCTTCAACTAACTCGTTATACTTCATTTCAAACTTATCAGAAATGTATTTTAAGAAAATCAATCCTAAGACTACGTGTTTATATTCGGATGCATCCATGCTTCCACGTAATTTGTCAGCCGCTTTCCAAAGTGTTTCCTCAAAACCAATCTTTGCTGTGTCCATCATCGCATCTCCTTTTAAATCTAGTAATTATAATCATCGAATACTTCGAATAATTCACTTTCAAATTCATCTTGTTCAGGACCTGTTGACACCCAATCTGGTAACACTTCTAAATAATGGGCTAAAGCTTCTATTGTTTTATGGAAAACCGGTTCATGCTGTGCCTTATCTAAAAGTTCAAGAACCAATTTAAATGTGTCGAGATAAGGTTGATGTTCAGCACGATTAAGCATGTTCCGAAATTTTTCAATTAGCTTGGCTTTTTCAATATCGTGTTCTATTTGATTCAATTCCTCTTTGTCATAAACCGGCACTTCAACAAGATCATTTTCTTCCCCAATGAGGAATTGTTCTTCGTGTTTCGTGATCACAGGCTGTAAATCCCGTTTTAATTTTTCTTTTTGAATCTCCAGTTTATCCAAATCAGTTAATTCTTTAGAAAAGTATTTAGCGTCTATGCCAAAAATTTGTTCCAAAGTAGGTAAATGTTTTTTGGAGATCTTTTGCTTTTTTTTAATCCAAAGATTAATATTTTGCTTTTTAATTCCAAGCTTTTCGGCCAGTTCAATTTGCTGCATACCAAAAAGTTCAAGTATGTATTCTAAACCTATCAATTGATCACCTACCAAAATATTGTCTGAGTCAATATGATTATATTGTAATAGGCTAATAGTTTGCAGTCAATTAAATTCTATTTTTTGTTATATTAATCAATGGCTATACAATGTTTACATAGAAAATAATATTGCTTGGTCCAAGCATTTGGTGCAGCAGAACTAATAAAGAATGTCGATTTCAAAATAGGGAAATGGATATCTATTATTGTTGAAAATCAAGTTTGACAATTAAAATTTATTTTTATAATCTATTAACAGAACATATGTTCTATAAAACCTTATTTTTCGTTGCAAAACTCTGCACTTGTATTTTTTGTCTCACATAATCTTTTTGCATGATTGATACTCACCCCGCAACATATAACTGAAAGGATGTAGACTATGCTTTATAAAGCTCGTACTAAATCTAAAGAATTATTAATCATGGAATTTTTAGACGCTCGAATGGATTTATCTAACAAGGACAAACAGTATTATTACTCTTTGAAAAAGGGTTATGAAGGAGAAGTTTTATTTGATGTCTTAACGGAGAAACTTCAATGTGAATGCTTTATTTTAAATGACTTACTACTAAATATAAATAATACAACCGTCCAAATTGACACTTTAATTATTACCTCAGGGAAAATTTATTTATTCGAGGTCAAAAATTATGAAGGGGATTATTATTACGAATCAGATAAATTGTTCAAAATAACCAAATCTGAAATTATTAATCCTCTTTATCAATTGAGTAGAAGTAGTTATTTATTACACCAGCTACTCCTTAATCTTGGATTTAATTTTCAAATTGATGCTTCGGTTGTTTTTATCAATCCTAATTTCACCCTATATCAAGCACCTCTCGACAAACCATTTATTTTTCCTACTCAGCTAAACCAATGTTTGGACAAACTAAATACCACCCCTTAAAAGTTAATTAGTAAACACAAGAACCTCGCGGATAAACTTATTTCCTTACATATTATTGAATCTCCTTATCAACAGTTGCCATCATATGATTATGACCAGTTAAAAAGAGGAATCACTTGTGTTCAATGCAAGTCTTTTTCTATCTACATCGAAGGAAGAAAATGTATATGTAAGGAATGTAGGCACGAAGAATTAGTTGCAGCTGCTGTAATGCGGAGCGTGAAGGAATTTAAGCTTCTTTTTCCAGATCATCGGATTACTACGAATGCAATTCATGAATGGTGCCATGTGATACCATCTAAAAAGAGAATCAGAAGAATACTTGCCAATAATTTTAATCAAGTAGGAGATCGTCAATGGACTTATTATGAGTAATAAATAGAAGATCTGTCTTTCGGTTAGACTGAGTTATCCTAAATTTGTCCCTCATTAACAGTATGAAGAACTTTTCCTATGTTTCCTATCTTGTTTCTGTCCTTCAGGAGGCTTATGACGGACTTTTCTTTTGCTCTCTATCTTATTTATGTCCTTCAACAGGCTTATGACGGACTTTTCTTTTGCTCTCTATCTTAATTATGGCCTTCAAAAGTCTTATGACGGACATTCAGCATATACAATGGCTTTTGTTTTTCCTTTATCGCCTCTATGAAGGACATTTACAAATTTGATTAGATCATTTTTGTCCTTCACAGTGGCATTTCTTTAAAATTATCTACTCAGACTCAGCTCTCTAAAAATCCGCTCATTTATGATACGGTTCCCCCCTAATAATCCGAAACGCCCGATAAATCTGCTCGACCAGGATCAGCCGCATTAGCTGGTGGGGGAAGGTCATTTTCGAAAAAGATAGTTGTTCATTGGAACGCTTCAAGACCTCGTCGCTCAGGCCGAGCGAGCCGCCGATGATGAAGGCGATTTTGCTTTTTCCGTATGTGGCAAGTTTGTCGAGGCTGTCGGCCAGTTCTTCGGACGATTTCATTCTTCCTTGGATCGCCAGTGCGATAACGTATGTATCCGGGCTGATTTTTGCTAAGATTCGTTCTCCTTCTTTTTGCTTGACTTGTTCCATTTCTGTTTCGCTTAAGATTTCCGGTGCTTTTTCGTCGGATACTTCGATGACTTCTACTTTTGCATAAGATGAGAGCCGTTTTAAATATTCGTCAATTCCTTGCTTTAAATATTTTTCTTTCAATTTGCCAACCGTCACAATTGAGATATTCACAGTTTACCCTCACTTTACGAACAACATATCCACAGAAGTTATCCACATATCAACATTTGCTATCCACATCTTGTGTGGGATCATTCGTTCGCCACAATATATACAGCTGGCTTTTCACAATATCCACAGGTTATTAACAGCTGTTTTTCGTCTGAAATTTTTGTTAATACAGGTGCTGTTTCATAGTCATCAACGATTACATCCAATGCCAATTCCACATGTTCTTCACAGCAATAAATCATCTTAAAACCCCTCTATATCAATGTTTTTCACTTTTCTAACAGATTCAAAAATAATTGGCTACTTCATTATTATACACTTGCTGTTATAATGATTTCTTTTTTATTATCGTACGAAATGAATCTATACTTATCCACAGTTGTGGCCTTTCGTCAAAAGAAAAAGCAGGACAGCTGTTTTTGCCTCCTGCTTTTTAAGTTATCCACAATTCACAGTTACAGTGTCTCTCCGGCAAGCTTCAATGTTGTTTCCCTCAGCTTTCCGTTCCGGTAAAATTTGATTTCCATTTTGTCGCCGATCTTCTTGTTATTATAAAGATACTTGCGAAGTTCGATGGCATCTTTGATTTCTTTTCCATCCATCTCCACAATGACGTCAAGTTCTTGAAGGCCGGCTTTTGATGCAGGTGAGTTTGGAATAACTTCGCGAATTGCAACACCATAGTTAACATCTTTCGGCAGCTTCAATGCTTCTTGCTGATAATAGGCCGGAATTTCATTAACTGATTTGAGGTCTACACCCATGTATGGCCGTTTGACCTCTCCGAACTTCTCTAAATCGTCTATAATCGGTTTTGCATAGTTGATCGGAATGGCCAATCCGATTCCCTCAACTGCCTGCTGGGCAATTTTCATTGAGTTAATTCCGACTACTTGCCCGTCAATATTCACTAATGCACCGCCGCTGTTGCCGGGGTTAATCGCTGCATCCGTTTGGATTACTTCTGCCTGCCAGTCGACAATTCCGTCTTGGTTAAGATCAACCGGAATGGTGCGCTCCAGTCCCGAAATAATTCCTTGTGTAACCGAACCGGAAAAAGTCGGTCCGAGCGGGTTTCCGATGGCGATAACAGGTTCACCCGGCTTCAAATTATCGGAATTGCCAAATTGAGCAACACTTTTTACATTTTTTGCATCAATTTCTAATACGGCTAAATCGGTCCAAATATCGCTTCCCCGAAGTTTGGCTGGCAATTTTGTGCCATCTGCTAAACTGACTTCAAGTTCCGAAGCTCCGTCCACTACGTGATGGTTAGTAACGACATACGCTTTGCCGCCCTCTTTTTTATAAATAACACCTGAACCGGTACCGGCCGGTTCTGTTTCCTCTTCCGACCAAAAGCTGGTCGATTGGATATTGGAAACGCCGACAACGGCATCACCAGCTTTGTCGACAGCCTCCGTTACGCCTGAAATAAGATTCAGCTGGACATTTTTTGTTGTTCCTGCCGGCTGGTTCGCATCATTGTCCGCTTCTTCCTGCAAGTTGCTATCAGGTTGTACATCGTATGGCAGGATATTTAAGTCGGCTAATTTTGGGAATGAAACAATCACTAAAAAAGCGCCCAAAATCGCTGCTATTAAACTGGCAAGAAAATATCCTCCCCAGTTTCCTTTTTGTTTTTTATAACGGTTTTCATAATCTTGATCGTAATAGCCCACTTTACATCATTCCTTTCCTGCAAAACGAATGCTAAAAATTATTCTTCCTTTCTATCCACAATTATACTCTTGCAGAAATGATTTTCTAACGAAAAGCATTACAAAATCAAGAATTTACAGCATTATTCAATAGATTTTCCATCTGATTGAAAGAATGTTCGACCAGGGGAGAATGAAAAAAGAAAACGTGCATGAGTTTTAAACTCTCAACCCTTACATAGAAATAGCTTTCATAATAAAACAGAACCAACATAATAAGGCGGTGTGAGCGAAGCCAAGCTCTAAATAGTTACAAAGCTAAACAAGTATCTTGCTAAAAATATGTTGGCATTTCTATTTATGTTTGCGCAGCTCCGCCCCTTTTCCACAAAAAAAGGAATGAAAAAGCCGCTGTCATTCGAGCATTCATTCCTTCATCTACCTAAATCGTCAGCCATTAAACAGCAGTCAAAACGGTTGGAATTTTTGGATCTGTATCGTAGAGGCTGAATTGTTCCCCGACAACAAATCCTTTTCTTTCCAGTGTTTGTGTCACTGACATTCGAGCCAAGTCTTTTAAATTGTTATCTTTGCTGAGATGGGCAAGGTAAATGCGTTTCGTATGATCCCCGATCACCTCGCTCATGGCAATGGCCGCATCTTCATTTGATACATGGCCAAAATCGCTTAATATGCGCCTTTTTACATTCCATGGATACCGGCCCATGCGCAGCATTTCAACATCATGGTTGCTTTCAAATACATATATGTCGGCATTGGAGATGATCCCTTTCATCCGGTCACTGACATAACCGGTATCGGTAATAAGCACGAGCTTTTTTCCTTCATGATGAAATACATAAAACATTGGCTCTGCTGCATCGTGAGATACTCCAAACGATTCAATATCAAGAGAACCAAAGCTCTTTACTGTTTCCATCTCAAACGTGAATTTTTGATCGAGAGGGATTTCCCCGATTAACCCCTCCATTGCTTTCCATGTTTTTTCATTTGCGAATATGGGAATGTTATATTTTCGGGCGACAACTCCTAAACCTTTAATATGATCGCTATGCTCGTGAGTAACAAGAATGCCCGAAAGCTTGTCCATACTTCGATCGATTTTTTGAAACAAACCTTCCATCTGTTTTCCGCTTAATCCAACATCAACCAGAAAGGAATGTTCCTCCGTCTCCACATAGATCGCATTTCCCGTACTCCCGCTGGCGAGAACACTAAAATGCATTGTCATATCTTTTTCACTCCATTATTTCTTTTCATCGTTGTTCAATTAGAATAATTTGCCCTTCAAATGCATTGACAAATAAGTTCTCTTCTTCATTAACGACAAACCTCCAGACAGGAGTTAACACTTGAGATGCCGTAAAAATTTCATATGTATAATAGCCGAGCTCGACTTTTGTTATTTTGCTTCCCGGCTCCAGCATCCCTTTTTGATAGAGAGTTTCAATTGCTTTTAAAGGGCTTAAAACTTCTTCTTTTTCAGCCATTTCTTCTATATCCTCAAGCAAAGTCTGCCTGTAAGAAATGATTTGATTGTTATCATTCAGGAAAAATTCGAGAGATCCGTTCTTATTGCTGTATATAAATTTATCTTGATACTTTTGAAAGTAAGTAATTTTTTTATCTTTTTCGGAGAACTCCCAGAACGCATACTTATCACCGTAGAGAATATTGATTTTTATAAACGCATTCATCTCGGCCGGTTCAAACTTATCGCTTAATTGATATGGTTTGTCAAAAGTGCCGTGAAGGGTCGTGCCATCTACGATCGAAACGGTCTGTCCGTTTAAATTCTTCATTTCTTCTCCTGTGAATATTTTTGGTTTCGCACTGACATATTGATCTTTAATCGGGCCCTTCGGCAATACCGTATACTTGATTTTATCAGCTTCCAACTTATCTTCAATCGACGTTTCTGTAATCAATTCATATTGGTTTTGATCACGAACTTTCAAAAACTCGTACGCAAGATAAATATCCAGAACGAGAAAGGTCAAAATAAAGATCGTTTTGATTTTACTCCAATCCAAGTTTCACCCCTCCTCGTTCGTCTTTTACGATTCTTCCCCAGGCATTATCATACTTGTAATACCAGTAAGGGGTAAACACAAGGTGCCTTGAAGATTGCTGGTCGATTGAAATCCTGTAGCCAATCACCATGTCTTGAAGCTTTTCCGGTTTAAACTCTTCATTTTGTTGGAGATATTCAAGCGCTTCCTCGCCTGAATCGAGCATCACTTCACTTATTTCATTTTTTATTGGGACATCCAAACCAAAGTTAGGACGGAAATAGCGATAAATATCATTTTGACCCCATATTAGTTCAAGTTCTGACAAACCATTTTCATTAAAAACAGGGTATCCTTCTAAATCATAAAGCCTGAAAATCACTTTTTGATTGAGCTCGTCCATCCCTGCATAACGGAAAGAGTCCGTCCACCCGCCATGTGCGTTTACATAATCGATGCTTCTTTGCAGCAAATCTTCCGGACTTTTTAAATAATCACTTTCTTCTTGCGGATTGACAAAGGAAAGCATTTTCATATCGCTGTCGACCGTCATCATACTGGATTCACCAATATATTCTTCTTTGCCCGGGCCTACATTTTTTTGGACGAACCTCGGATCGTTAAAAAGTGCTTCTGCAAATTTTTCCGAGCTTAATTTATACGAATAATATTTATACGTTGTCATTTTCGTTTTTTGATCCGGCAAAAAAATGCTCCGGTAATTTGTTGCTTTATATTCAAAATAACGAGGGTATTGATTCGATTGCTTGTAAAATTTTTGATTAAATTCTTTTAAATGGGCAGAACTGACGTGGCTGACATATACTTGCTGTTCTTCTTTTGTTCCATAACGGACGAAATAAACAATTCCGTCCTCTCCTTCTTTATTTTCCACATCTATAACAATACGGTTAAATTTGAACTTTGGCAGGTTTCGGTCTTCAATGCTTAATACCGTTTTATATAATTCAATCGGAACGACATCCGGAAAAACAATTTCTACATTCCCCTCTGCATGGACAAAATCGGGCAATTGATCAATTTGGTTTGATATGTTTTTGATTTCATAAAAACTCCACGTGCTTAATTCGCGAATCATTTTATCGATATTAGCGCTGGAAGCAGTTCCGTAATGGGTGCCTTGAAAATGGTAAAAAATTCGATCAGGTTTTACCACTTTGTTTACTTCTTTTTTCGTACCGATCTCGACTTCTCCTATATAGTTCGATTTTTCCATTGTGTCAAAATTCGGCTGGTACGTCCAAATATTCCACGTTAACACAGCACTCATTACCACTAAAACTATTAAGATGGCGGATTTTACATTTTCATATGTCATGACCATTCATCCTCTTCTGAGCGATCAACAGGCAAAGTGAAGAAAATAGTTGTTCCTTTCCCTTCGACGCTCGTTGCCCAAATATCTCCCCCGTGGGCTTTGACCATTTCTTTTGCAATCGCGAGCCCCAGTCCAGTGCCGCCCAGCTTTCTTGTGCGGGCCTTATCAACCCGATAAAATCGCTCAAAGATCTTTTCAATATTTTCTTTCGGAATACCGACACCTTGGTCGGAAATGCTGACTAAGATTTGTTCATCCTGCTCTTCTACTTTAAATGTGATCCGGCCGCCTTCAGGAGAATATTTTAATGCGTTTGAAATGATATTATCAAGAACTTGTGTAAGCTTATCTTCATCTGCTTCAACAAAAATAGGCCGTTTCGGAAGAAGCCGCTTAAATGTAACATTTTGTTCTTTCGTCATTTCGAATCGATCGATAATTCTGTGGAAAAATTCATTGAAATCGACCCACTCTTTCTTTAACTTGTAATCTTTGCTGTCCATTTTCGATAATTGCAGCAAATCATTCACAAGGCGAATCATCCGCTCTGTTTCCGTTTGCGCAACGTTTAGAAAGTGAGGAGCAAGCTCTTCGTCTTTCCACGCTCCTTCTGCAAGAGCCTCGAGATAACTTCTCATTGTCGTAAGCGGCGTCCGCAATTCATGTGATACGTTTGCGACAAATTCGCGGCGCTCCATTTCAATTTTTTCCTGCTCGGTAATATCATGCAATACAGTAATAAGACCGTTCACAAAGCCGGTTTCTTTTTGAATAACTGAAAAATTAGCCCGTAAAATATATGGAGTGTTTTTCGTACTGTAATCTAAAATGACTGATTCGCGCTCTTCAAGTAATTTTTCAAATGTATATTCTTCTTCGAGGTCGAGAAGTTCAAGAATGGATTTTGATAGTACTGTTTCACGTGAAACATTCAGCATTTCCGCTGCAGGTTCATTAATTAAAATAACCCTGCCGCGACGGTCGGTTGCAATAACGCCATCTGTCATATAAGAAAGGACCGATGATAATTTTCTTCGTTCTCCTTCCGTCGTCGCCTGCGCTTCCTGAAGCTTTTTCGTCAAGTTGTTAAAAGTAATGGCCAGCTGTCCGATTTCATCATACCCGTAAACTTTAACTTTACGCGAGAAGTTTCCTTTCGCCATCGCGAGGGCCTGTCTTCTCATGTCTGCAATCGGCCTTGTAATCGTCTGGGCCAGCAAGACTCCAAGAACCGCGGTAATGGCAAGGGCGATGGCTGTTCCGGTAACAAAAATTTTATTGATATCTTTCATTTGTTCAAACACATTTTCAATTTTTGCTACTAAATAAACAGCTCCAATCACTTCCCGATTATGTTTAATCGGAGTTGAAAGAACCCATATCCGATATCCGTACTTCGGATCAATCCTTACTGAATCCTGGGGCTCTCCAAGAACGATGGATCTTTTAACTAAAACATCCGTCATTCTTTGTTCGACCAATTCCTGATGATTCGGATCAGCACCGATAATTTTTAAATTATTGTCGACGACCCGGACTTCGGAGATCTCTCCGCCGGAAAAGTCTTTTAATAGGTCCCTTACTTCATCTTTAAGCAAGGGATCATCTTTCCCCCGGACTTTTTCAATTTCTTCTTCAAGATTATAGGAGAGCAAGTCCACTCGTTTTTCAATCGATGTGTAAAAGTTTTCTTTCAAATTCTGTTCAAGTTCTCTTACAAAGTAAACACCGATAATTTGAATCGCAACTAAAATAAGAAGTACGTAGATCGCCACAAACTTTAAATGAATCGAACGAAAAATACCAACTTTTTTCATTGGGATATCTTACTCCTGTTCGGGATTCCGCAAATAATACCCGACCCCTCTTCGCGTCACAATCCAAATTGGATGGCTCGGATTGTCCTCAATTTTTTCACGCAGACGCCGAACCGTAACATCGACTGTTCTCACATCTCCGTAATAATCATAGCCCCAAACTGTCTGAAGCAAATGTTCCCTTGTCATCACCTGGCCGATATGCTTTGCCAGATAATGAAGCAATTCGAATTCCCGGTGAGTTAATTCAATCGTTTCGCCTCGTTTTGAAACAACATACGCATCAGGCTGGATCACTAAAGATCCTACCGTAATCTCATTTGTCTCTTCTTCTTCATCAGGTTTTGATGCTATTTGCTGGTGGCGGCGAAGATTTGCTTTTACCCTTGCGATCAATTCTCTTGTGCTGAATGGCTTTGTCACATAATCATCTGCCCCAAGCTCAAGACCTAACACTTTATCAATTTCTGAATCCTTTGCAGTCAGCATAATAATAGGCATTTCATATTTTTTTCGAACTTCCCTGCACACTTCTATTCCATCTATTTGCGGAAGCATAATATCAAGCAAAATTAAATCAGGCTGAATTTCTTCAATCATTTCAATTGCCGTATTTCCGTCATAAGCGCAATAGACGTCATATCCTTCTTTTTTTAGATTAAATTGCAAAATATCTGCAATTGGTTTTTCATCATCTACAACTAGTATTTTCTTCTCCATACCTGTTTCTCCTTTTTATAAAATTAAGGACTCAATGTATTTAAAGTTTTTATGTTTTAAGTTAAAAATCCCCTACTTTACTTTACCATGTTATAAGTTTGAATTTCATCTATTAAGAAAACTTATCAATTCTATTATAAATTAATGCAAAAAAGTCTCTAGTTCAAACTAGAGACTTCCATATTTTGTTTGTTTTTCTCGATTTAGCGAAGATAATTTAATGGGTTTTGCAGTCTGCCATTCTTATATACTTCAAAATGCAGATGAACGCCAGTGGAGTCGCCTGTTGACCCCATAACCCCAATCTTTGTGCCTTTAGGCACGGTTTGTCCAACACGTACATTAATGGAAGAAAGGTGGGCATATACGGTCCGGAAACCGTTTTGATGGTCGATCACAATTTTCTTTCCATATCCGCCGTTCCAGCCTGCAGAAACGACTACTCCGTTATCAGCCGCTTTAATCGTCCGGTCACTCGGCCTTGCAATATCGATCCCTTTATGCATTTTTCCCCATCGGTAACCCATTTTGCTTGAAATATATCCGCCGACCGTCGGCCAGGCAAAAGAACCCTCGACTCTTGATGGTATGACTTTTGTTCCTTTTACGACAATATGATCAACGGGTTCTTGCAAAATTTCTTCTTTTATGGGAGTTTTCTTTACTGGTTTCCCGTTTTGTTCGGAAATGACATAAGTCACGGCACGGGAACCATTTTTTCCTTCTTGTTTAATTTTTGTATCGCCTTTAAACATAGAGGAATCTTCAACTACTTTATTTTTATAAGAGATTGTTTCTTTCTTGTAAACTTCTTTATCTACGACAACGAAAACATTCGGTTCATATACGGTTACATTTAATTTATCGCCTATATTAATAAGCGAATCTTCTTTTAACCCTGGATTTAACTGTAATAGCTGCTCTATCGTTAAACCATGGTTTTCTGCAATAGAACCGAGGACATCTCCTTCTTTTACTTGATATTTTTTTTCTTCTAATGTCCCTTTTAGAAGCAGCTTAACAGCTTCATCGGCAGTTAAAATCTGCTGCGGCGGATTAAAAGATTAATAGACTTCATAATGTAACAAAGATGTATAAGTACTGACATTTTGTTGCGAAATTATGACATGTGCTCATATGGTGGAATTTGGAATTTTTTCTGGAAGAAATGGCGGTGTTTGATTAGGAAAGCTTTGATATTATTGGGTTATAAAGTTTTTGGGAGGGGAATTTTTAAAAAAATAATTGTACTTTGCTAATAGTAAAATTACATTATTATTAAAGAAAAAAGGGAGCATTTAATCCTATGCTCCCAGATGGCTCGGGACGGAATCGAACCGCCGACACAAGGATTTTCAGTCCTTTGCTCTACCGACTGAGCTACCGAGCCAAATTTATGTATAAAATGGCGGTCCCGACGGGAATCGAACCCGCGATCTCCTGCGTGACAGGCAGGCATGTTAACCGCTACACTACGGGACCTAGATATATGTAGGATTGATGATGAGCAAGGAAACCGTCCTCGCCAGCTTCTTACCCATCACCAATATATGCCGATGACCCGTACGGGATTCGAACCCGTGTTACCGCCGTGAAAGGGCGGTGTCTTAACCACTTGACCAACGGGCCATCATAAGATGGTGAGCCATGGAGGACTCGAACCTCCGACCCTCTGATTAAAAGTCAGATGCTCTACCGTCTGAGCTAATGGCTCTTGTTTTTATTACACTCCAAGTTTTTCTTCGATGTTATTTCTAAGAAGTAAATTCATCATTTTGTTCAACGACGTCCCGATCTCGGTATGTTTATTCAAGCAGCAGCTCGATCGGTACGCTGAAGCTTTTTCTTCGAAGCTTACTCGGACGTGCTCTACCGACTGAGCTAATGGCTCTTGTTTTTAACGTTTTTGACGACGTTTCTAATATTAGCATATTAATTCATAAATAAGCAATGCTTTTTTAAAAAATTTTTTAATTTGAATTGTTGGTCTTAAGAACATAGATAAACGAAGCGACAGAAGCTGACCTCATAAAATTAACGAAGGCTCATAAATTAGAATGATGGCTCATATATCGGAATGAGAGCTCATATATCGAAACGACGGCTCATTTTTCGAAACGAAGACTCATATTTTCATATAAAGGCTCATATATCGAAATAAAAGCTCATAAAATCAAACAAAGGCTCATTTTTCAAAATAAAAGCTCATAACCTTCCCGTGAACATGATCCGGAGCGGGTTAGGCCTTCTTTAACAATTTCAAAATACTCCTCATCCAACATTTTGTTGCAAATCCCCCAATAATAACCGGAGACGTTTTTGATCCTTGTCTTTTTGAGTTTAATATTCCGTACCAATTGCTTGAACGCTTTTACAGCCAATTCAAGCTTGTCCTTTTCTGTGTAATAAGAAAGGCATCGAGTGCTTACATGAACCACTTTGTAAAATTCCTCGATCGTCCAAGCATCATCGTAAAAGCACTTCACAAGGTTCGTAAATGCAGAAGGAATTTTATTACTGGCGAATGAAGAATTTAACGCCATTGTACGTATATTTTTTAGATTGATAGTTTTATTCTTTGATGGATTCTTATTTGGTGCTTCAATTGATCCTGCTTCTGGTGCTTCATTTAAAATAAGTTCCGCTTCTTGCTTCGTTTGATATTTTTGAAAGACATAAACACTGTGACCTTGTCTGCCGTTTTGAGAATGAGTATGGATTACGTGAATTAAGCCAAACTTTTTCGCTTTTCTTAACATACGTTCAAAAGTGGAGCGGCTAATGCCGCCCATTTCAGAATGCTGATGGGTTGCAGATACAATCGTTTGAATTTTTGCGTTGCAAATCCCTGGAATCTTTGCAGAAAAGCGGACAAGCCTCTTTAGTGCGATCGTTTCACTTTTCGTAAACTGATCCTTCAAATCTGTCATCCACTGCTCAAAGTGATTGTTGAAATCCTTTAAATCACGAAACTGCGATAGTTCTTTAAAATCTTCAATTCTCCCCGACCGCATAAAAAATGCCCTTTCTTTTTTGGGGCATACTTTTACAAATTTATCAGATTTTTAATCAACACTTGTATTGCTGCCCCAACTTCTTTCCACTCGTTATATATAAAGAAAGAAGACAAAAGGACATGGCGATGGCTAGAAAATTTCGAAATTGGGAAGTACAAAAAAGAAGCCCCTCCTAAAGAAGAGCTTCTTAACTAAGCAAACCATTAGCTTTGACGCCAAGGGTTGTGGACGACATTTGTTTGTGAGCGGTCCGGGCCGACAGAGAAGATCGATAACGGAATGCCTGTGAGCTGTGAAACGCGCTCTAAATAGTGGCGGGCATTAGCCGGAAGATCATCGAGAGACTTGCAGCCGGTGATATCTTCTGTCCAGCCTGGCAGTTCCTCATATACAGGCTCACATTCAGTTAATACCTTTAAGCTTGCCGGAAATTCTTCAATTATTTCACCTTTATAGCGATAAGCTACGCAGATTTTCAATGTTTCAATTCCGGTTAAAACATCGATGGAGTTGAGGGATAGATCCGTAATTCCGCTGACACGGCGCGCATGGCGGACAACAACGCTGTCAAACCATCCGACACGGCGCGGACGTCCTGTCGTTGTGCCATACTCGCGGCCGACTTCACGAATTCGATCGCCAATTTCATTATTTAGTTCCGTAGGGAACGGGCCGTCACCAACACGTGTTGTGTAAGCTTTCGAAACGCCGACGACATGTGTAATTTTTGTCGGGCCGACACCGGAACCAATTGTCACCCCGCCTGCAACAGGGTTAGAAGAAGTGACAAACGGATATGTACCCTGGTCAATATCAAGCATTACACCTTGTGCGCCTTCAAAAAGTACACGGCGTCCTTCATCAAGCGCGTCGTTTAAGACAACAGATGTATCACAAACGTATTTCTTGATCTGCTGGCCGTACTCGAAATATTCATCTAAGATTTCTTCAATCGTAAAACCTTTTGTTTCATAAAAGCGCTCAAGTAAACGATTTTTCTCTTCAAGGTTGCGTGAAAGCTTTTCTTCAAAAACATCACGGTCTAACAAATCAGCAATCCGGATCCCGATTCGGGCTGCTTTATCCATATAGGCAGGCCCAATCCCTTTTTTCGTTGTACCGATTTTGTTTGCCCCTTTGCGCTCCTCTTCCACCTCGTCCAGTTTTAAATGATAAGGCAAAATCACATGGGCACGATTGCTTATACGTAGATTATCTGTTGAAACTCCTCTTTCGTGCAAATAAGCTAGTTCTTTTACAAGCGCCTTTGGATCAACAACCATTCCGTTTCCGATTACGCAAATTTTATCTTTATAAAAAATTCCAGATGGAATTAAGTGCAGCTTGTAAGTTTCACCGTTAAAACGAATGGTGTGCCCTGCATTGTTTCCGCCCTGATACCGAGCAATCACTTCGGCATTTTCGGAAAGAAAATCAGTAATCTTTCCTTTTCCTTCATCTCCCCATTGTGTTCCGACAACAACTACTG
Source organism: Bacillus methanolicus (assembly GCF_028888695.1). NCBI lineage: Bacteria > Bacillati > Bacillota > Bacilli > Caryophanales > Bacillaceae > Bacillus > Bacillus methanolicus. Next base: position 511,896 of record NZ_PNFF01000002.1, read on the forward strand.
ATGACATAAAAAACACACCTCCAAGGTTCACGAACATTAAAAAATTTCACGTATTAGACATATTAAGTTTATCAGCAATACAGAATGAAAGTCAACAAAACCCGAACAATTTATTATAAAATATTAAAATATGTTCGTAAACTATTACAATTGTAAAATATTTATTCAAAACAAAGATGCTTACTCCCCATCAGCTGGTATTTACTCTCGTTCATTAGGAGTTTACTCTCGTTCAGCAACTGGTTACTCTCATTCATAAGGAGTTTACTCCCGTCCGACAGATGTTTACCCTCATTCAATATAAAAGGCCGGCCAATTTTTAGGCCAGCCTTTTATGCTCCAGGCGGAATCGATGATTCATCAAAACGCCGCTCTAAATTTACGAACTTATTATACTCTTTGACAAATGCAAGTTCGACTGTGCCGACAGGGCCGTTACGCTGTTTGGCGATGATAATTTCGATAATGTCTTTATTCTCTGTTTCCTTATTATAATAGTCATCACGGTATAAGAAAGCGACAATATCCGCATCCTGCTCAATACTTCCTGATTCCCGGATATCTGACATCATCGGACGCTTGTCTTGCCGTTGTTCCACCCCGCGGGAAAGCTGGGAAAGTGCGATAACCGGAACTTCTAATTCTCGCGCTAATCCTTTCAGAGAACGAGATATTTCGGAAACTTCCTGCTGGCGGTTTTCGCTTGGGCGGCCGCTCCCTTGAATAAGCTGCAGATAGTCGATGACGACCATTCCTAAACCGTGCTCTTGCTTTAAGCGTCTGCATTTCGAACGAATTTCGCTTATCCTTATCCCGGGTGTATCATCAATAAAAATTCCGGTATTCGACAAACTGCCCATGGCCATCGTTAATTTGCCCCAGTCTTCATCTGTCAGAGTACCGGTCCGAAGCCTCTGGGAGTTAATGTTTCCTTCCGCACACAACATACGCATGACAAGCTGTTCTGCGCCCATCTCCAAACTGAAAATCGCAACATTTTCTCCTGTTTTCGTAGCGACATTCTGGGCAATATTCAGAGCGAATGCCGTTTTCCCTACTGATGGACGGGCTGCAACAATAATTAAATCATTGCGCTGAAAGCCGGCTGTCATTTTATCAAGCTCCCGGAACCCTGTTTCCAGTCCGGTAATATCTCCTTTACGATTATGAAGCATTTCAATTTTATCGTATGTCCGGACTAAAACATCTTTGATATTATGAAATGTACCGGCATTTTTCCGTTGAGATACTTCAAGAATGCTTTTTTCCGCTTCTTCTAATACTGTATCAACTTCATCTTCGCGTGTATATCCGTCCTGGGCAATCGCCGTCGCTGTCCGGATCAAGCGGCGCAATAAAGACTTTTCTTCAACAATTCTTGCGTAATATTCAATATTCGCTGCTGTCGGAACCGATCCGGCCAATTCACTTAAGTAGCTGACACCGCCTGTATCTTCTAAAATTTTTGCTGCGGCAAGCTCTTCAGTTACGGTAATTAAGTCGACCGCTTTTCCTTGGTCATGCAGCTTCAGCATGACATTAAAAATTTTTTGATGAGAAACCCGGTAAAAATCTTCAGGAATTAAGATTTCTGAAGCAACCGTTAACGAGGACGGTTCCAGGAAAATGGCCCCGAGGACTGCCTGTTCCGCTTCTATGTTTTGAGGCGGCAGCCGATCGGCAAATAAATCATTCATCTAATCAAACCTCCCTTATGAAGAGGAACAAAATAAAAGTATATAGAAACAGAAATAATAGTTTCATAGATCGTATTTAAAGACTAGAAAAAATGTGATCAGTAGAACCGATCACATTTTTCTTCTATTTTATCATGTTTGTTCAGGAAAAGAACTTCCAAAATTAGTTTGCTTCTTTTACATGCACATTCAATGTTGCAGTAACTTCCGAGTGCAGTTTGACAGGAACTTTTGTATATCCTAATGAACGAATGGCATCTTCAAGTTCAATTTTGCGTTTGTCGATTTTAATGTTATGTTTCTTTTGAAGTTCGTCAGCAATTTGTTTGCTCGTAATGGAACCAAAAAGGCGGCCCCCTTCACCAGCTTTTGCCGACAGTTCAACCGTTAGTTTCTCCAGTTGCTCTTTTAATTGTTTCGCCTGGGCGAGTTCCTGTTCTGCCATTTTCTCCTCTTTTTTCTTTTGGGCATTTAATTTGCTTAAATTTTCCTTGTTCGCTTCGACTGCAAGACCCTGCTTTATGAGAAAGTTAGTGGCGTATCCGTCCGCAACATTTTTGACTTCGCCTTTTTTTCCTTTTCCTTTTACATCTTTAAGAAAAATGACTTTCATTCCTTTTTTCCCCCTTCAACATATTCTTCGATAACAGCCTTTAACTGTTCCTCCGCTTCAGCAACTGTTATATCAGCTAATTGAGTTGCTGCATTTGTTAAATGGCCTCCGCCATCCAGGTTCTCCATAATCACCTGGACATTGACATCACCAAGAGATCTCGCACTAATTGCGACCGTATTCTCTGAACGTCTGGCGATGACAAACGAAGCGAGGACCCCTTCCATCGTCAACAACGTATCAGCAGCTTGGGCAATCACGACTTGATCGTAAATTTCGTCTTCTTTCCCTTTTACAATCGCAATGCCTTCGCGGTAAAAGTGGACGGTTTCAATCAGCTTAGCCCGCCGGATATACGTATCCACATCTTCTTTTAAAAACTTTTGGACTAAAACCGTATCAGCGCCTTTTCCTCGCAAATAGGAAGCAGCATCAAATGTACGGGAACCCGTTCTTAATGTAAAGCTCTTTGTATCGACAATAATTCCTGCGAGCAGGGCTGTTGCTTCAAGCATTTGAATTTTTCCCCGTTTCGGCTGATATTCCAAAAGCTCGGTAACAAGTTCTGATGTCGATGACGCATATGGTTCCATGTATACGAGCAGCGGATTCTTGACGAAATCTTCACCGCGGCGGTGATGGTCAATGACAACCACATTCTCTATTTTATTTAACAGCTTCTCTTCAACAACAAGTGAAGGCTTATGGGTATCGACAATAACCAGTAATGTATCATCTGTGGCGATTTCCAGCGCCTCTTCCGGACTAATAAATCTTGAAAACAGGTCCTCATTTTGCTCGATCTCTTTCATCAAGCGCTTTACACCTGTATCGATTTCCTGGAAATTTACGACGATATATCCTTCCCGCTCGTTCATCTGCGCGACTTTTTGAATGCCGATGGCTGAACCGATGGCATCCATATCAGGATTTTTATGGCCCATAATAATGACTTTATCACTTTCTGTAATTAATTCTTTTAATGCATGAGAGATCACGCGGGCCCTGACTCTTGTCCGTTTTTCCACCGGATTTGTTTTTCCACCGTAAAATTTCACTTTTCCATTCGTCTGCTTAATGGCTACCTGATCTCCGCCCCGGCCAAGGGCCAGATCTAAACTTGACTGAGCAAGAGAGCCAAGCTCAGGCAAAGATGAAACACCAGTTCCAACTCCAATACTTAATGTAAGAGGAACATTTTGCTTTGAAGTTGCTTCGCGAACTTCATCTAAAATACCAAATTTCTCTTTTTCAAGTGAATGAAGAATATGTTCATTGAAAACAGCAATAAACCTTTCCGAAGATACCCTCTTTAAAAAGACTCCGTTGTCATTGGCCCATTTATTCAATAAAGACGTAACAATGTTGTTTAAGTTGCTTCGTGTTTGGTCGTCCATTCCCTGCGTCATTTCATCATAATTATCTAAAAAAATGATGGCTATAACTGTACGCTCATTCTGGTACATTTTCTCAATTTCAGTTTGTTCGGTCACATCAAAAAAGTAAAGAAGGCGTTCTTTCCTCTTATGGATGACTCGAAATTTCCGCTCATGTAGAGTCACAATTTCGGTTTCAACTTCCTGTTTAATCAGAGGAATGAGCGAATCGGCAACATCATAGAGGGATCTTCCTACGAGCGTATCTTCTTGAAAACATGAAGCCAAAAAAGGATTTGTCCACTCGATTGTATAGTCATCATTTATCAGCATAATGCCAATCGGCATTTCCATTAAAGCTTCTTCACCGACTCTTTTGACCCGGTAAGATAGCGTTGTTATATATTCTTCCGTTTTCTTTCGCTGTTTTTGTTCAAGCCAGAATACAAAATAAAAAGAAAACGAAGCAAGAAGAAATCCAGCCAGGCTGAATAACAAGTTATAATAAGCTAATACACCCAGTTGCACCACTGTTACGCCCATAAGTCCGTATAGTGGATAACGTATGGACTTTTTTTCTCGATACGAAGGCATGTTTTCAGCTCCTATAACAGTAGTGTTTTTCTTATGATTGTTTTTTTAAGCGCTGCCTTAAATCAAAACCTAAATCAATTATACCTAATATTCGTACAACATAAAGGATTATTGGCATCAACAATGATAAAATTGTCACTGTGACCGGAATCGCGGCAGAATAGCCTTTTATGGAACTGAAATAAAAGACAAAGGATAATCCCTGTACAATCATACATAACTGTAAAATAAACGATAAATTTAACAGGGCCGAAAACAAATAGCTGCCTTCTTCAGGATTGACCGCCATCGAAATGAGCAAAACGGCCAAATAATACCATAATATACTTTTTGGCAGAGTCAAATCCTTGAAAGCCTTCCACTTTCCAATTCTAACCCCGAACCTTTTTAAAATTGGAAGAGAAACAAGCTGAATCAATAATACATTAATTAAAGAAACAACCACAAACAAACTTGGCATTAATGTTTCAATCATATCTACGCTTGATAAAAGCTGTTCGGCAGCCTTCTGTCCGGGATCTTTTCCAATGGATTCCAACATTTCCAGCGACATATCTACAGATTCCCGAAACATTTTCATCATTTCTTCAATAAAATTGAATTGAAAAAACGTAACTGCTACAACGTATTGAATGATCAAATTAAGCAAAAAGACGAGGGATCCGGCTATAAAAACCGTTCCTCTGTTTTTCTGTTCTCTTATTAAATATCCCATAACCGCTCCGGTCAATCCATAAGCAAGAGTTAATGGAACAGCAAAAATGCTTCCTGCCACAAGCGAGATAACGACAGATGCGATCAGAAAAACAAAAGAAGTTTTCGTGTCGTTTTTCGCAAAAAATAAAATAAATGGAAGCGGCAAAAAGAAATTAATAACCATTCCTAATAAAGGAATATACATCGTTATTAACAATAAAACGGTATATGCCGCTAATAAAACAGCTCCTTCAGTAAGCCTTTGAATATTTTTTTTCATAATTCACCTCTTAATCAGACACACCCTTGAAGTCTATTTTAGCTACAATCAAAGCCGTGTTCAACTATGCAGAATTGATTCTTCATAAAGCGGTTCATAAATACGGAATTGGTTTATAACTATGAGCATGAGATCGGTTAATATATTCAAAAAGCGGTTGATAGTGGTTGATATTTTCGAAAAGTGGTCGATATATCATGGAAAGTGATCGTTATATCCAGAAAGTGAGTCGATATATTCGAAAACCGGTTCGCTATTAAAACTGGTTCATTAACAAGAAAAGATAAAAAAGCAGCCCGCATTTTTGAATGGACTGCAATTGATTAGGGATTATATATATTCATAGAGGTTTTTTTCAATGAATTCAATGATTTGTTTGTGCAATGGTTCAGAAACGTCTTTTGATTTGAATTGTTTTTCCGCCAGACTCAAATATCGTTTCACTGTTTTATTTTTGGAGGCTTCTTTAAGTGTCAATTCACCGTTGAGGATTTCAATTGCAACCTTTTTAACTTCTGCATCATCTGTTAAGTAATAGAGTAAGCCGGCAATATAACTTGTCCGATCCAACACATCATCTCCACCTTTTCATATAGCTTATTAATAAATTCCATTCAGGTGGTCAAATATCCTCCTTATCCGGCAAAGTTTTACAAAAAGTTTCCTAGTAATAAAAAAAGCAACAGGAATCAGACCTGCTGCTTTGGTTCAAAATTATTCACCTGCAACGAATGGCAACAATGCCATTTGACGTGCACGTTTAATCGCAACTGTTAATTTGCGTTGGTATTTCGCGCTTGTGCCTGTTACACGGCGAGGTAAAATTTTGCCGCGCTCAGAGATGAATTTTTTAAGAAGATCAACATCTTTGTAGTCGATGTGTGTAATTCCGTTCGCTGTAAAATAGCACACTTTACGACGTTTTGCACGACCGCCTCTGCGTCCTCCTGCCATCATATTTCCCTCCTTTAATTTTCATGATAAAACGTTCATTATTTAGTCGTTAGAATGGAAGATCGTCATCTGATATGTCAATTTGCCCTTCGCCGGCAAATGGATCTTCATCTATACGTGTATAGTCTTGATTGTTGTTCTGGCGTTGATTCTGATTTCCAAACGGATTGTCTTGATCCCTTGGGCCGCCGTAAAAACCACTGTCGCCTCTGTCACCGGAAGCACTTCTAGGTTCAAGAAACTGAACACTTTCAGCTAAGACTTCTGTTACATAAACACGTCTTCCGTCTTGGGCTTCATAGCTGCGCGTTTGCAACCGTCCATCTACACCAGCAAGACTACCTTTTTTCAAATAGTTTGCTACATTTTCCGCTGCACGCCTCCAAACAACACAGTTAATGAAGTCTGCTTCCCGTTCACCTTGCTGATTCGTAAACGTACGATTTACAGCAAGAGTAAAGGTCGTAACCGGAACTCCATTTGGTGTGTAGCGCAGCTCGGGATCTCTTGTCAAACGTCCAACAAGAACGACACGATTCATCATCAGAATCAACTCCTTTCCCCAACAAATGTTTCATGTGAAACATTTTAAGAGTTGGGCATGTTATTTATTTAAAGCTTATTCTTCTTCTTTAACAACAATATGACGAATGATGTCTTCGTTGATTTTTGCTAAACGAGAGAATTCTTCAACCGCAGCCGGTTCAGATTTCACGTTAATGATGTGGTAAATTCCGTCGCGGAAATCATTGATTTCATAAGCAAGACGGCGTTTTCCCCATTCTTTTGATTCGATAATTTCCGCACCATTTTCAGTTAAGATGTTGTCGAAACGCTCAACAAGCGCTTTTTTTGCTTCATCTTCAATGTTTGGGCGGATGATGTACATAATTTCGTACTTTCTCATCACGTTCACCTCCTTTTGGTCTAAACGGCCCGAAAACGGGCAAGGAGCAATTATTCATTACTCACAAGATGAAATTATAGCATAGTTTTTCTAGCTTTGCAATTGAAGATCCTATTTGTCTTTTTTGTGGAAAAGAGGCGGAGCTACGCTGAAAAAGATAGAAATGGCAACTTATCTTTAGCATGATTAAAAAATCGCATATAAAAAAAGCACCATGCAAGTGCTTTTTAAGCATGAAGCAGCATTTTCTTTTTCTTGAAAATAACTTCTTTATATTCTTCTATCAGCCCGTCAAAGATTGATTCCCATGATTGCTTTAAAGCGTATGTTCTCGCTGAATGCTCCATTGTTTTCCGTTTCGCTTCATTCAAGAGAAGCTGCTGGATGGATTCAAGAAAATGCTCGTGGTCATGGGAACGGCAAATCATACCTGTTACATTGTTCTGAACAATTCCTGTTACTCCTCCTAAGTCTGCAACAATCGCCGGTGTTCCAGAAGCGAGGGATTCTAATACAACATTTCCAAATGTTTCAGTTGTTGAAGGGAACACAAACAAATCGGCTTCTGCATACGCCATGGCCAGTTCCTCACCTTTTAAATATCCCGTCAAGGTTGCATTTTTCTTATCCTTTACGTGATCAAACACTTCCTTGTAACTTGGCCCGTCGCCTGCTATGACCCAATGAATTTCTTTTTGAAACTCCGCCGGCATTTCATCTATCATTTTATAAAGAGTGTGGAGGTCTTTTTCCGGAGATAAGCGGCCAACATAAAGAAGAATATAGCGCTCTTTAATTTGATACCGATTGCGCAAATAGTCGTTTTTCTTTTCAGGATTAAATAAGTAGCAATCGACGCCTCTGCTCCAAATCGAGAGGTTTTGGAATCCACTTTCCTCTAAATAATCTTTCGTATCGGAAGATGGGACAAAAATTCTTTCAAATGGCGTGTGAAACCATTTCATATAACGCCATAAAAGTGAAGACAGCCACGTTAGTTTATAATACTTCAAATACTGGTCAAAGTGGGTATGGTAGGAAGCGACCATTGGGATTCCAAGCCGTTTGGCAGCATGAATCCCATACAAGCCCATTGTCAGAGGTGTAGCGATATGAACAAGATCAGGCGAAAAATCGCTTACCCGTTTAAGTATATTATAAGGATTAGCAATTGCAGTCCGGCATTCAGGATAGAATAAAAAAGGAAAGCTCGTAAATTGGTGTGTATTAGGATACATAATTCCTTCCTCTAACTCAGGAACAAAAATCTCATATTCGATTCCTCTTTTTTCCATATGATCAGCCAGTCTTTTCAACGTTCGCGCCACACCGTTCACTTGCGGATAAAATGTATCCGAAAATAATGCAATACGCATTGTTGACCTCCTCTTCTTAAATAAAATAACTAAAGAACAGAGCTGTCATAGAACCTAAAATTGCCCCTGCTGCTACATCAGATGGGTAGTGGACACCGAGCACAACCCTCGAAAAAGCCACGAGTGCAGCTAAAGGAAGAAGAAAAGGTACCAATTCTGGAATATATATACAATAAGGAACGACTACTGAGAAAATGGCAGTGGAATGCCCTGAGGGAAAAGAATGATCCTTAAATAAATAGCCATACACTTTGGCATCAGGCAATGCCAGATAAGGACGAATCCGGCGGAAAAATCGTTTCAATAAGATTGCAATCAAATGGCTGATCGCCAATGAAAAGCTGGCGGCCAAAACAGTTGATTTCAAGAAGTCCGGACCGACAATATGAAGCAGCAATTGAATAGAAATAGTAAAACCAGCACCACCGAAATGCGTAATCCATTTAAAAAAGGAAATCACAGTATCCGGCCACCGGTTACAATGATAAAACCAATTTTGATCATATTTATAAATCCATGCTTTTGCCCTTTCCACCGGTTGATTTCCCCTTTACAATCGTTTCTTTACAACAATTATAAAGAGCAATAGTAAGAGAAAAATTAAGAAGATGTAAAGATTTTATTAATCTTAATATTCTGAAAAATAAACGTAACAAAAAACGTGCATGAGTTTTAAACTCCCAACCCTAACATGGAAATAGCTTTCATTATAAACAGAACCAACATAATAAGGCGGTGTGAGCGAAGCCAAGCTCTAAATCTTTACAAAGCTAAACAAGTATCATGTTAAAGATAAGTTCCCATTTCTATCTTTGTTAGCGTAGCTCCGCCCCTTTTCCACAGAAAACGCCCTGCAGATATCATCCGCAGAGCTGCTGTTACTAATATATTTTACCAATACCATGTACCATAACCGACAATACTTAAATTGACGGATGAAAAGAACAACATCAATTTTATACATTAAAACGGAAATGGATAATGTCACCGTCTTGTACTTCGTAGTCTTTTCCTTCAAGGCGTACTTTCCCAGCTTCGCGGGCTGCCGCCATGGAGCCGGCCGCTAACAAGTCATCATAAGAAACAGTTTCAGCACGAATAAAGCCTCTTTCAAAGTCCGAATGAATAATTCCGGCACATTGCGGAGCTTTCATGCCTTTACGGAACGTCCATGCACGCACTTCCTGAACTCCGGCAGTGAAGTATGTGGCAAGACCCAATAATGAATAAGCTTTTCTAATTAATTGATCAAGGCCGGATTCTTCAATTCCAAGTTCTTGTAAAAACATTGCTTTTTCTTCGCCGTCCAGCTCTGCAATTTCCGATTCAATTTTTGCACAAACAACAATCACTTCGGAGTTATCTTTTTCCGCGTATTCTTTTACTTGTTGGACATATTCATTTGAAGACGGATCGGCAATATCTTCTTCCCCGACGTTTGCCACATATAAAACCGGTTTGATTGTAAGTAGATGAAGCCCTTTGACAACTTTCATTTGTTCATCGGTAAACTCTACCGCACGGGCAGGCTTTTCTGATTCAAATGCTTCTTTCAGCATCGAAAGAACTTCAAACTCGAACATGGCATCTTTATCTTTTTGCTTTGCCATCTTCTCAACACGGCCGATGCGTTTTTCTACTGTTTCAAGATCTGCTAAAATTAATTCCAAGTTAATGGTTTCAATATCAGCAACCGGATCGACTTTTCCGGAAACATGAGTGATGTTATCATCAGCGAAACAGCGAACAACTTGACAAATCGCATCCACTTCACGGATATGGGACAAAAATTTGTTTCCAAGGCCTTCCCCTTTGCTCGCACCTTTTACGATCCCGGCAATATCGGTAAATTCAAATGTTGTTGGCACTGTTTTTTTCGGCTGGACAAGTTCTGTTAATTTTGTTAAACGGTGATCCGGCACTTCGACAATCCCTACATTCGGGTCAATCGTACAGAAAGGATAGTTTGCGGCTTCTGCTCCCGCTTGAGTAATGGCATTGAAAAGTGTCGATTTTCCTACATTCGGCAGTCCGACGATACCTGCTGTTAAAGCCATCCCTGTCACTCCTCTGATCATATTATCTATTTAATCCGTTTAGGTTAATGATTAAAACGAATAAGCCTCTCACAATTATAGATAGTAGCTATTAAAAACACAAGTGTCTGACGCCAAGTAAAAAACAAAAAGAAGCATGATTTATTCCTCATGCTTCACAAGTATTTTTTTCATTTTTCGTATAAATTTTTTCCGCGGAATTAACACGCTATGGGCGCAGCCTTCGCATTTAATGCGGATGTCCATGCCCATTCTAATAATTTTCCAGCGGTTTGTTCCGCAAGGATGAGGCTTTTTCATCTCGACAACATCATACAGTCCAAACTCTTTTTCCTCCATTTGCTATCCTATTCCTTTCCTAACTGTTTTTGCGCTTCCTGTTCATCACTTCGGCTGTACATGACAAGGCGCGGGAACGGAATATCGAATCCATGGGCTTCAAGCAACACTTTTATTTCCCTTCGCAGCATTCTGGCAATATTGAAATGCCGCATTGGCAATGTTTCAGCTACAATTCTCAAGACTACTTCTGTTGCACCAAGATTTTGAACACCCAATAGTTCCGGAGGTTTGACGATTTCCTCATATTGATCCGGGAGGTCCTTCAAAAACTCTTGAATGACTTTTTCCGCGCGTTCAATATCTTCATCATAGGCAATGCTGACGTCTACCACCGCCACGCTGTTATAAATTGAAAAGTTGGTAACCTCTGTAATGCTTCCATTCGGAAGAATATGAAGTTCACCTGTCCAGTTTTTAATTTTCGTTGTCCGTAAGCCAATTTCCTCTACCGTTCCTTCAAACTGGCCTACACGTATATGGTCTCCTACAGAAAATTGATCTTCAAAAATAATAAAAAACCCGGAAATGATATCTTTTACAAGACTTTGTGCACCAAAACCGACTGCCAGGCCGACAATCCCTGCCCCGGCTAAAATAGGTTGTACCTTAAAATCCAGTGTTGACAAAATCATAATAATAGCAATGAAATAGACAACATATGTAAGCACATTTTCAAGCAATTTCTTTAATGTAGCTTCCCGGCGCTCCGAAAAACGAAGGGGAGCTTTTGCCCTCACAAGGAAAATATTTTTGATGATCAGTTTGCCGATCCGCAAAACAATTGCAGAGAGTATCATAATGGCAATAATTTTTAGCAGGTCTGCTCCAATCGCGATCCATGTATCTTCGTTTAGAATTTTTTCTTTAAGATTATTAATCATTTTTTGCATAATATCACCTGTTTTCGGGTATATTCAAAAGCTGTAAAAATTTCATCGTTCGCACATTTCAAGTGCATCCTTCATTTCATTCATTTAATCTTAACAAGTTTTTATTTTACTTTGTAGTTACTAACCGTGCAACCAAAATAAGCTCCTAGTTCTTTTTACCTTGTTTACAGAATTCCCATTTCAGGTATGTATACATAACATAAATTTTCCGTATACTGTTACTACTATCGAAAAGGAGTGGAACCAATGAATCTAAAAACCAATTTTTTTGAAAAGCGAGGCGAAGCGGCAAGAATATTTCACGATGAGCAGCTGGCTTCTGAAAAAATTTCAACCGAATTATTGTCATTTCTTCCAATTATTAGCAGCCGCCCGATCGTTTTTGTTTGTATTGGCACTGACCGCTCAACTGGTGATTCATTAGGTCCACTTGTCGGAACACTTCTGGAAGAAAAAACGATTGCTCCTTTTCACATATACGGAACGCTTGAAGATCCAATCCATGCAGTTAATCTTGAAGACAAATTAATGGAGATCAAAGAAAAACATGTTCACCCTTTTATCATCGGAATTGATGCATGCCTTGGACGGTTAAAGAGCGTTGGTGTTATTCAAATCGGTGAAGGGCCGGTTAAACCCGGAGCAGGAGTGAATAAAGAGCTTCCGCCTGTAGGAGATATTCATATTACAGGTATTGTGAATGTCAGCGGCTTTATGGAATTTTTTGTATTACAAAATACTAGGCTTAATCTTGTATTAAAAATGGCAAAAACAATTGCAGATGGCATTTATACAGCTAGCCTGGCTTTCCATAACAAACAATCATGGAAAGAAGTAAACTTGAGCCTCGATCAAACGAATTAATGTAAAAGGGAAGGACCTAAAGAAAAAATTCCCATTGTTTATAACAATAATTTTACTGAAAACAATAAATAATTGCAACGATCAGCCCGGATACGACGATGCCGGGCAATAAATTTGCTACGCGGATTTTTGTTATACCTGTCAAATTTAATCCGATGGCAAAAATCATCACTCCGCCTGTAGAAGTCATTTCCGCTATAAAGCGATCCATAAGCGCTTGTGGCACAAACCGGTCAATTTGCGTGGCGAAAAGTGCGATTGTTCCTTCATAAATCATAACCGGGAAAGCAGAAAACAAAACGCCGATTCCGAGCGTAGTCGTTAAAATTAATGCAGTAAATCCGTCAATAATCGCCTTTGTATAAAGAACATCGTGATCACCGCGAATTCCACTGTCCAATGCGCCAATAATCGCCATTGCCCCAATTACAAATATCAACGTTGCTGTTACAAAACCTTGTGAAATGCTGCCCTTGCCTTTAGAGCCGATTTTTCTTTCCAGCCAGTACCCGAGCTGATTTAATTTGTCTTCTAGTGCTAATATTTCTCCAATAACTGCTCCTAAAACTAAACTAATAATCACAACGAGAAAATTATTGCTTTTGAAGCCCATTTGCAATCCGAGCACCATTACGGCCAGCCCGATTCCGTGCATAACCGTTGCCTTCATGTGTTCAGGAATGCGGTGGAGCAGTTTCCCTATAAAAGTGCCGACAATAATGAAAAGTCCATTTACAAGCGTTCCTAGTAAAAACATGTTTTTCTCCTTTGTTGCTAATATCTCTATAAAAAAATAAACCATCGTCTTGTCTTGATGGCTTAAGAGGACAAATCATTTGCATCCAATAATTCGAGAATCCGTTCTAAGTCTTCTTGTGAGAAAAACTCTATTTCGATTTTCCCTTTATTTTTCGTTTTCTTTATATTGACTGTCGTGCCAAACCGCTCACGCAATAATGATTCTCTCTCCTGCAGAAAAAGATCTTTTTCAACTTTTTTCTTTTTTGTTTCACGTGAAACATTTTCATTTAATTGTTGGATCAGATGTTCAAGCTGGCGGACATTTAAATTTTCTTTGATTATTTTTTCAACAACAGCAGCCATTTTTTCTTTATTACGCAAGCCTAATAATGCCCTTCCATGGCCCATTGATATTTGTCCTTCTGAAATTAACTCCTGAATATTCGGGGGAAGTGATAGAAGCCTTACATGGTTTGCAATATGCGGACGGCTTTTCCCGAGTCTTTTTGCTAATTCTTCCTGTGTTAAATTTAGTTTTTTCATTAACATTTGATATGCTGAAGCTTCCTCAATAGGAGTTAAATCTTCCCTTTGCAGATTTTCCAAAACCGCTAACTCCATCATCTGCTGCTCGTTTAAATCACGAACGACAACGGGCACCTTTTCTAAGTTTGCTTCTTTTGCTGCACGATAACGCCTTTCGCCCACAACAATCTCATAACCTTTAATGCTTTTTCTGACGATGATCGGCTGCAAAATCCCGTGTTCGAGAATCGATTGTTTCAATTCTTCAATCGCTTCTTGCTGAAAAACCTTTCGTGGTTGATAAGGGTTGGGACGAAGTTCTTTAATGTTGACTTCCTGAACTGTCTCTCCATTTTCAACTTCCAAATACGTGAAAAATGCATTGAGTCCTTTTCCTAAACCTTTAGCCATTTACAACCACTTCCTTTGCCAAATCTAAATAAACCTCCGTTCCCCTTGATTTTGGATCATATATAATAATCGGTTCTCCATGGCTTGGTGCTTCACTTAGGCGTACATTTCTTGGAATGATGGTTTTATATACTTTATCTTGAAAATATTTTTTTACTTCTTCGATCACTTGGAGACCAAGGTTTGTTCTGGCATCAAGCATCGTTAATAAGACACCTTCAATCCGGAGATTATGATTAAGATGTTTTTGAACGAGACGTACAGTATTCAACAGCTGGCTTAAACCTTCTAGTGCATAGTATTCGCACTGGACCGGAATTAAGACTGAATCAGAAGCGGTTAAGGCATTAATCGTCAGCAAGCCAAGTGATGGCGGGCAATCAATAATGATATAATCGTAATTTTCTCTCACTTCCTCTAGTGCCCGTTTCAATCGAACTTCCCTTGAAATCGTCGGTACGAGTTCAATTTCTGCACCGGCCAACTGAATGGTAGCCGGAATTACATCTAAATTTTCAACAGAAGTCGGCTTTATGACTTTTTTGGCTTCTACATCGTCTACTAATACATCGTATATGCATTGAGCTACGTCAGCTTTTTCAATTCCAACACCGCTGGTAGCATTACCTTGCGGATCTATGTCTACCAATAAAACTTTTTTTCCTATGTATGCTAAGCAGGCGCCTAGATTGACAGAGGTGGTCGTTTTTCCGACTCCCCCTTTTTGGTTCGCGATTGCAATTACTTTGCCCACGATGTCACCTACCCTCATTTCCTGTATGCTTACTCTTTGACTAGTAATCATGTAATCTATTTTATCATAGAAAAGATTGGATAATAGATTTTTTCTCTAAATTCCATAGAAACACAGAATTTTATAAACATAAAAATAAGAGAAACGAATCGATTGTTCAGTTTCTCTTCTAAGGAATAAGTGCTATTTCTTTTTTGGAATGCGAATGGTGAACTGGTAATAATCTTCAAATTCTTCCTCTTCTGAGTCAAGGGTAATACCGCTTTCTGACACCATTGATAATGATTGGCGAATTGTATTAACCGCAATTCTCATATCTTTGCTGAGTGCCTTTCTTCTCGGCTGAGGCTTTTTTTCCGTTTGGTCAATCATTTTTGCAACCCGTTCTTCGGTTTGTTTTACATTTAAATTTTTATCAATAATTTCCTGCAGTAATTTTACTTGTTTATCCGGATCTTTCAATGGAATAAGAGCCCGGGCATGCCGTTCGGTAATTTTCTTATTCAAAAGCGCTTCCTGGACTTCATTTGGCAGTTTAAGAAGGCGGAGCTTATTTGCAACTGTGGATTGTCCTTTTCCCAACCGTTGTGCCAAAGCTTCTTGCGTTAAATTATGAAGCTCAAGCAATTTCCCGTATGCGATCGCTTCTTCAATTGGGGAGAGTTCTTCTCTTTGCAAATTTTCAATCAGAGCCATTGAGGCGGTTTCTGTATCATTAAGATTTTTAATAATCGCAGGAACTTCATCCCAGCCAAGCTTTTTCATCGCCCGCCAGCGCCGCTCGCCTGCGATAATTTCAAACTGGTTCTGTCCAAACTCTCTGACTACGATCGGCTGAATAATGCCATGTGTATGAATCGTCCGTGCCAATTCTTCTATTTTCTCATCGTCAAATACCGTCCTTGGCTGAAAGCGATTCGGAACGATATCTTCGATCGGTATCTTCTTTATTTCTTCCGTATGATCGGTTTCGAATTGTTCAGCCGGAATTTCTATTTCATCTTGTTGATCTTTTTCGCCTAGGCCAAAAAAGCGTGAAAATGAACGCTTCATCACCCTGCACCACCTTTACGAAACTCCCTATAACATATTCTCTATAAAAATGACAAGTTCCTGCTATTCAAATACATTATAAAACAAATTATGCCACATAATGCGGAAAAAGTAACTCTATTCTATAGGTATTTTATTAGGAGTTCCCGGCTTTCTTGGATATTTTTTAGGGGTTTGCTTTTCTTTTTTTATAATTAAGATGTTCCGTTCGCTTTCCTCTAGAGGCAAACGGAAAGAATGAACACTTTGAAGGTTTCCCCCTAATACGGAAATCGCTTTTTTGGCTGCTTCCAATTCCTCGTTGGCACTGGCTCCTTTCATCGCGATAAATGTTCCACCTGTTTTTGCGAGCGGCAAACAAAGCTCGCTTAATACAGACATTTTTGCCACTGCCCTTGCGGTAACAACATCATAACTTTCACGGTGTTCTTTTTTTTGGCCAAATGTTTCAGCTCGGTCATGAATAAATTGAACGTTCTTTAATTGTAAAACCTTTCCTAAATGCTCCAAAAAAGTAATTCGCTTATTCAATGAATCAACAATCGTCACATGCAGATCAGGAAAAGCGATTTTCAAAGGTATACTCGGAAATCCCGCTCCTGCCCCTACATCGCAAACACGCAAAGGTTTCTGAAAATCAAAATAAAATGCTGCCGAAATCGAGTCATAAAAATGCTTTAAATAAACTTCATTTTTCTCGGTAATGGCAGTCAAGTTCATTTTTTCATTCCACTCGACAAGTGTTTGATAATACGTTTCGTATTGATCTAATTGCTGTCGGGAAAGGAAAATTCCTTTCCCGGACAGCATCGTTTGAAATTGTTCTATATTCATAAGGCCAATCCTTCCTTGGATGTTTGAAAAGCGCAAGCGTCTTGGGAGGCTGGCTCATAAGGGTCTGACTCCCTCCGACAAAGACCATATATAGAATGGTTTTATTATATATTATATTGGAGGGGTTTGAGCCTTTGCTTATGAGTCAGCCTCATGCGATGAATCGCTTCCGAAGCGTTCTTTGTGCAGCCAGACAAGGTTTTATTCATTCGAAACCCGAGCAATACGGCCTTGTTCGATATACACAAGCAATATCGAAATGTCAGACGGATTCACGCCGGAAATACGCGATGCCTGCGCAATGGATAAAGGTCTTATTTTATTAAGCTTCTGACGTGCTTCTGTTGCTAATCCTGTGATTGCATCATAATCAATGTCTTCAGGAATTTTTTTGTCTTCCATTTTCTTTAATCTCTCAACTTGCTGCAGAGATTTTTCAATATAGCCTTCGTACTTAATTTGAATTTCTACTTGCTCTTTCACTTCCGAATCTAACTCGATTTCATTCGGAGCAAGCTTCTCAATATGTTCATAGGTCATTTCCGGACGTTTCAGAAGGTCAGACGCCCGAATCCCGTCTTTCAGTTCGCTTCCGCCCAGTGAACGGATTAGTTCTTGAACGTCTTTAGAAGGCTTGATAATAATGGAGTTCAGCCGTTTTTTCTCAGCCTCGATTGCTTCTTTTTTCGCAATAAATTTTCTGTAACGTTCTTCGGAGATAAGCCCGATTTTGTAACCAAGCTCTGTCAAACGAAGATCGGCATTATCATGGCGGAGAAGCAGCCGGTATTCGGCTCTTGACGTCAATAAACGGTATGGCTCATTTGTTCCTTTCGTTACAAGGTCATCAATCATCACACCGATATAAGCGTCAGACCTGCTTAAAATGACTTCATCTTTTCCTAAGGCATTGCGGGCAGCGTTAATTCCCGCCATTAATCCTTGTCCGGCAGCTTCTTCGTATCCTGATGTTCCGTTTATTTGTCCGGCAGAATAGAGATTTTTGATCAATTTTGTTTCTAATGTCGGCCAGAGCTGTGACGGAACGATGGCATCATACTCGATTGCGTAGCCGGCGCGCATTATTTGTGCATTTTCAAGTCCCGGAACTGTCTTTAAAATTTTCTTTTGGACATCTTCCGGCAAACTTGTTGACAGCCCTTGTACATAAACTTCTTCCGTATTTCTTCCTTCAGGCTCCAAAAAGATTTGATGGCGCGGCTTATCGTGGAAACGAACAACCTTATCTTCAATGGATGGGCAATAACGTGCACCTGTTCCTTTGATCATTCCGGAAAACATCGGCGAACGGTGCAAGTTTTCATCAATCAGACGGTGCGTCTCCTCGTTTGTGTAAGTTAGCCAACAAGGAAGCTGATCCGTAATGTATTTGGTTGTTTCATAAGAAAACGCTCGTGGAACGTCATCACCCGGTTGTATTTCCGTTTTGCTGTAGTCAATTGTATTGCTGTTTACACGAGGCGGAGTTCCGGTTTTAAAACGGACAAGTTCAAAACCAAGCTCCTCCAAATGTTCTGATAACTTGATGGAAGGCTGCTGGTTATTTGGTCCGCTTGAATATTTCAGTTCTCCGATGATGATTTCTCCTCTTAAGAAAGTACCGGTTGTAATGACAACTGTTTTTGAACGATAAACAGCCCCTGTATTTGTGATTACACCTTTACATACTCCATCTTCAACAATTAATTTTTCAACCATACCTTGAATTAAAGTAAGGTTTGGTTGGTTTTCGAGCGTTTTTTTCATTTCATGTTGATAGGCAAATTTATCTGCTTGAGCACGCAATGCGCGGACAGCAGGACCTTTTCCTGTATTCAGCATCCGCATTTGGATATAGGTTTTATCAATGTTTTTACCCATTTCTCCGCCTAATGCATCGATTTCTCTCACGACAACTCCTTTAGCTGGTCCGCCAACGGAAGGATTGCATGGCATAAAAGCAACCATATCAAGGTTGATTGTGATCATTAATGTTTTGGCACCGAGCCTCGCGGAAGCAAGACCAGCTTCACAGCCGGCATGTCCCGCTCCGATGACAATGACATCATAATTCCCAGCTTCGTATTGCATCACGCTACCTCCTTTTTAAAATGAAAATTTATGCTTATGAACGATTTTTTCTGTTTGATGAATTATTTCCCGGGTTATGAACGAATTCCGATGTTACGAACCAATCCAATTTCGAGATTTATGAGCTTCTTTTGGTGGTTTATAGCCAATTCACATGATTTATGAGCCACTTTTCATGATTTATAAGCCAATTCACAAAATTTATAAGCCAAACTCGATATTTTAGACCCATTCCGGGTTTTGAACCACGTTATTTCCCTAAACAGAATTGTGAAAACAACTGATCAATCAGACTTTCGTGGACACTGTCTCCGATAATTTCTCCAAGCAGTTCCCATGTTTTTGTTAAATCAATTTGAACGATATCGATCGGGGTTCCCATTTCAACTTCCCTTATCGCTTCCTCAATCGAATTCAGCGCCTGATGAAGCAAAGCAATATGGCGGCTGTTGGATACATATGTCATATCTCCCGCTTCGATAGAACCTTCAAAGAACATGGACGCAATCGCTTCTTCCAATTCATCTACTCCGCGGTCTTCCAGAAGAGACGTTGTCACAATTTTGTGATCTTTCGCCAGTTCCTTTACTTTTTCCATATCGATTTTCTGCGGCAAATCCGTTTTATTAACGATCACGATGACATCCATGCCTTCTACGGCTTTAAAAAGATTCTCATCCTCCTGTGTCAGATCGTCGGAATAGTTCAGAACAAGCAGGATCAAATCGGCTTCTTTTAAAACTTGTCTTGACCGCTCTACTCCAATTCTCTCTACAATATCTTCGGTTTCTCGTATTCCGGCTGTATCTAAAAGGCGCAAAGGAACTCCTCGTACGTTTACGTATTCTTCAATAACATCCCGTGTTGTACCGGGAATATCGGTTACAATGGCCTTATTTTCATGAACAAGGCTGTTTAGAAGTGAGGACTTGCCGACATTTGGACGTCCAACTATTACCGTTGATAATCCTTCTCTTAGTATTTTTCCCTGCTCGGAAGTCCGCAAAAGCTTTTGAATTTCTTCCCGCACATATTGAGCTTTTTCCAAAAGCATTTTGTGCGTTATTTCCTCAACATCATCATACTCAGGATAGTCGATATTCACCTCTACGTGGGCGAGAATTTCCAATATTTCTTGACGCAGCTTTTTAATTAATTTTGAAAGGCGTCCTTCCATTTGTCCAAGCGCAACATTCATGGCCCGGTCTGTTTTTGCCCGGATTAAATCCATGACAGCTTCGGCTTGTGATAAATCAATGCGTCCATTTAAGAAAGCACGTTTCGTAAATTCCCCCGGTTCTGCAAGGCGCGCCCCATTGCTTAGCACGAGCTTAAGCACACGATTTACTGAAACAAGCCCTCCGTGGCAATTGATCTCCACTACATCTTCTTTCGTAAAAGTTTTTGGGCCTTTCATAACAGAAACCATGACTTCCTCAGCAATTTCGTTCGTCTTTGGATCAATAATGTGTCCGTAATGAATCGTATGGGATGCAGCATCTTTTATCCGCTTTCCGCCAACGCCGCGAAACAGCTTGTCCGCGATCTCGATCGATTGATCGCCGCTCAAACGCACAATCGCAATGGCTCCTTCCCCCATCGGAGTAGAAATGGCGGCTATTGTATCAAACTCCATCCCTGTTCACCTCTCTTTTTTTAAAAATTTTTCTATTAGGGTTCTATAGTTAATGACGCTTTCGCTTCGACGTACACTTCATGTGCAGATACAGACGTTTCAACTGGACAAGGGAAAATTCGATTCGGAAGTGTTACTTTCGGACAGAGGAAAGTTTGGCTTTCCGTAGATCGTGACTGTTTTAGCTTGCTATTGTCTTTTTCCCCTAAGTTTCTACAATACCACATGCTCGATTTATGAAAAAGTAAAATGATTAGATTTATCCACAACTGTATATTTTTCTTGTTTTATTGTAACTTATCCACATGTGAATAACAATAAAACGAAAATCCATTAGAATTTATTAAAAAAACTCCCGGATGCAATCACCGGGAGTTTTGAAATATTCTTATTTTACAGGTGAAATAACGACATAACGATGTGGTTCTACTCCATCAGAATAAGTTTTCACACGGGCATTATTCGCTAAAGCGGTATGAATGACTTTACGCTCGAATGAAGGCATCGGTTCAAGTGCAACGTCACGCCCGGATTTAAGTGCTTTTTGTGCAAGACGTTCCGCTAATTGAACAAGTGTTTCATTTCTTCTTGTTCGATAATCTTCGGCATCAAGAAGAACTGTCATATATTGATCTGAATAGCGGTTGATCACTAATTGTGTTAAGTACTGAAGTGAATTAAGTGTTTGCCCTCTTTTTCCGATTAAAAGAGCAATTTTTTCCCCTGATAACAGGAAACTTACCTGCTTTCCTTCTTGAACAACTTCAATATTGATTGATGCCCCCATCTTCTCGGCAACGTTTTTTAGAAATTCCTTTGCCTCTTCAATCGGATCAATCTTTATTTCAGCTTTGACAACTGCCGGGCGTGATCCAAAAAACCCGAATATCCCTCTTTTTCCTTCATCAATAATCGTTATTTCTACGCGCTCTTTCGTGGTGTTTAATTGAGTTAAAGCTGATTCCACTGCTTCATCGACAGTTTGTCCAGTAGCAGTTACTTGTTTCACTTCTTTGCTCCTCCTGCTTTGCCGGTCTCTGCCTCTTTTTTGAGATCCGGGCCCTTAATGAAATAAGTTTGAACAATCATAAAAATGTTACCGACTACCCAATATAATGAAAGTGCCGCCGGAAAGTTAATCGCAAAAATGATGATCATGATCGGCATCATCCATAGCATCATTGCCATTTGCGGATTTTGGTTTTCCGTTCCGGCCATCATCATTTTCTGCTGGATAAATGTTGTTGCACCCGCAATAAGCGGCAGTATGTAGAATGGATCCGGATCTCCTAAATCAAACCATAAAAAATTATGATCAGCGATTTCGTTTGTACGAGAAATTGCATGGTAAAATCCAATAAGGATCGGCATTTGAATTAATAATGGAAAACAGCCTGCAAACGGGTTTACTCCATGCTTTTGAAACAAAGCCATTGTTTCCTGCTGAAGCTTTTGCTGTGTTTTTTGGTCTTTTGAGCTGTATTTTTCCCTTAGTTTTTGCAATTCGGGCTGAAGCGCTTGCAACGCTTTCGAATTTTTCGTTTGTTGTATCATCAAAGGAAGGATTGCAAGCCGAATAAGTATCGTTACAAAGATAATGGATAAACCATAACTTCCACCCGCTAATTCAGCCACTTTTTTAATCAACATCGAGAGCGGATATACAATATATTCGTTCCAAAAGCCTTCACTCTTAGGTGTAATTGGCTGGTTGTATTCCGTACAGCCCGTAAGAATTGTGATCAGCGAAATGAAACCAATTAAAAGAAGTATTCGCTTTTTCAACCGTATTTTCCTCCTAACTGCATGTAGAATCATTCTATCGAAAACAGGGCATCAGATCTTGCCCTATTTAAAACCTTTTAAATCCACATGTATTTTACCATCTTTTCTATGTAAGCGTCTTTATAAACTTAGCAAAAAACAATTATTGTTTTTCATTATTTCCACGCTCTGTGCTTTTAAAAACTTTCGCTACTTTTAAAACATGGGTAATACTTTTCTTTACTTCATGAAAATCCATGTCCGCTGCCGGCTTTCTCGCAATGATTACATAATCGTTGCCGCTTTGTATTTGATCTTTCAATTCCAAAAAGGCCTGGCGAATATATCTCTTAATTTGATTTCTGGTTACGGCATTTCCGATCTTTTTACTGACAGAGAGCCCAATGCGGAAATTAGGCTGGTCCGCTTTTTTTAAAACATACACAATAAACTGCCGATTCGCATAAGATTTTCCTTTTTGAAATACTTCCTGAAACTCTTTGTTTTTTTTGATCCGCAATTCTTTTTTCATGGTTTATCCACCCTCAGGTACTGTTCTGGATCAATTGCCGCTAGTTGAAAGTTAAATTTTGATAAAACAGAAAAGCGTCTTCGGAATTAGATAAACAGTCTATCTCCAGTGCTTCTCGGGGCTAACCAATGCACTTGCGCTTTTCTTAACAAACGGCAGAAAAGAGAAATTGAACTCTATGTGAAAAAAGACCACTGACATTTCAGTGGCCTAAGCTGATAATACTTTTCTTCCTTTACGACGACGGCGAGCCAGAACTTTACGTCCGTTAGAAGTGCTCATCCTTGCCCGGAAACCGTGAACTCTTTTGTGTTTACGGTTGCTTGGTTGATAAGTTCTTTTCATTATATGACACCTCCCTCGAGGAATAGCGTTAAAGACAGTCTTTCTAATTATATAGATTTACTTAAAAAATTGTCAACTGCACTATTAACAATGATCTTTTCATCCTGCATTTTAAAAATTGATTTTTTCTCCTCCAAAAAGTTATTCCAAAAAAGCGACTTTACACGAATCACCCCTAAAAAAATAGTATTGTGGATAACGTTCGACAGATTTTTCTTATCCACAACAGATACTGACAACTTTTTCACACACTCAAGTCTTGTGGACAATTTTTATCAACACGCCGGACCACTTGTGGATAAAGTTTGAAAAAGCATTGCACCTATTAGTTTTATTTGATATCATTAACTGTGTTTTCACTCTGTATAAATCTTTGTGCATAACTCATTTATCCACAAATTGTGGATATAGTGTGGACAGGTTATTCAATGGGTATGGAAAAGATTATCCACAAATAGTGGATATTGTCGAAAACCTTTTTCCTTCCTTATTATATAGTTTTCCACATACTAAGTTTCGTATTTTTATAAATTAATAGGTTCTGGATTACGAACGACAGTTTAAAGGAGGGGTGACAGTTGGAAAATATTGCGGATCTTTGGAATAAGGCTTTGTCGAATATTGAGAAAAAGATAAGCAAACCAAGTTTTGAAACGTGGCTGAAATCGACGAAAGCCCATTCCTTGCAAGGCGACACTCTTACGATCACAGCCCCAAATGAGTTTGCCCGGGATTGGCTGGAAGAACGCTATTCCCAATTAATCTCTGGAATTCTCTATGAAATTACTGGGGAGGAATTAAGAGTAAAGTTTATTATTCCGCAAAATCAAAGTGAAGAAGATGTTGATCTTAAACTTCCTCCAAAAAAAACAAAAAAGGATGAAGATCAGCCGGATTTTCCGCAAAATATGCTAAATCCAAAATATACTTTTGACACGTTTGTCATTGGTTCAGGAAACCGTTTTGCCCATGCAGCTTCGCTGGCAGTTGCAGAAGCTCCGGCAAAAGCCTATAACCCTCTATTTATTTATGGTGGTGTAGGTCTTGGAAAAACACACTTAATGCATGCAATAGGTCATTATGTTTTAGAACATAATCCGTCCGCAAAGGTCGTTTATTTATCTTCCGAAAAATTCACGAACGAATTTATTAATTCAATTCGTGACAATAAGGCTGGCGATTTCCGCAATAAATATCGAAATGTGGATGTTCTTCTAATAGATGATATTCAATTTCTTGCCGGAAAAGAACAAACCCAGGAAGAATTTTTCCATACGTTTAATACTCTACATGAGGAAAGCAAACAAATTGTCATTTCGAGTGACCGGCCTCCTAAAGAAATACCGACTCTTGAAGACAGATTGCGATCCCGTTTTGAATGGGGGCTAATTACTGATATTACCCCTCCTGATCTGGAAACCAGGATTGCAATTCTACGAAAAAAGGCGAAAACAGAGGGATTAGATATCCCAAATGAGGTTATGCTTTATATTGCAAATCAAATAGATTCGAACATACGTGAACTTGAAGGGGCGCTAATAAGGGTTGTTGCCTATTCATCCCTCATAAACAAAGATATTAATGCCGACCTTGCGGCTGAGGCTCTGAAAGACATCATTCCAAGCTCGAAACCAAAAGTGATTACCATTCATGATATTCAAAAAGCGGTCGGAGAGCATTTTAATGTCAAACTGGAAGATTTCAAAGCAAAGAAAAGGACGAAATCAGTTGCTTTCCCAAGACAAATTGCCATGTATTTATCAAGGGAACTGACTGATTTCTCCTTGCCGAAAATTGGGGAAGAATTTGGCGGAAGAGACCATACGACCGTCATCCATGCTCATGAAAAAATTTCAAAGCTGCTCGAAACCGATTCAACACTTCAAAAACAGATTAAAGAGATTCATGAAATGTTAAAAGTTTAATAATGTGTATAACTTTCATTAACTTACACACAGTCTGTCCACATGTGGATAGACTGTGTTTCCTTTCATAATCGGAGTTATCCACATATGAACAAGCCCTACTACTACTTCTATTATTTTATTAAAAGATTATTATTAAAAATAGCATTCAAAGTTGAAACGGAGGATTAACAAATGAAATTTATAATCCAACGCGACCGTCTTGCTCAAAGCGTACAAGATGTTATGAAAGCAGTCTCTTCAAGAACAACTATTCCTATTCTTACAGGGATTAAGATTGCAGCAACTGAAGAAGGGGTAACTCTTACTGGAAGTGATTCAGATATTTCGATCGAATCTTTTATCCCGAAAAAGGAAGACGGTAACGAACTTGTTGAAATAATAGAATCAGGAGCAATTGTTTTACAAGCTCGTTTTTTTAGTGAAATCGTTAAAAAGCTGCCGACTGATACTGTTGATATCGAAGTTCAAAACCATTTACAAACTGTTATTCGGTCCGGAAAATCTGAATTTAACTTACATGGGTTAGATGCAGAAGAATATCCGCACCTTCCGCAAATCAAAGAAGAAAATGTGTTCAGAATTCCTACAGACCTGCTAAAAATGATGATTCGTCAAACGGTATTCGCTGTTTCCACTTCAGAAACACGTCCAATCTTGACAGGAGTTAACTGGAAGATTGAAAACAGAGAATTGACCTGTATTGCAACAGACAGCCATCGCCTTGCCTTAAGAAAAGCGCAAATCGAAACAGAGAGTAATGAATCATATAATGTTGTAATCCCTGGAAAAAGTTTAAACGAATTAAGCAAAATTCTTGATGACGGCAATGATCCAATTGATATTGTTATCACTGAAAATCAAGTCCTATTTAAGGCGAAGCATCTGCTATTCTTCTCCCGCTTGCTGGAAGGAAACTATCCGGATACGTCCCGTTTAATTCCAACAGACAGCAAAACGGATGTTGTCGTAAATTTAAAAGAATTTATACAGGCCATTGACCGTGCGGCATTATTAGCCCGTGACGACAGAAACAATGTCGTTAAGTTCTCAACGTTCGACAACCAATTGATCGAAATCTCCTCCAATACTCCTGAAATCGGGAAAGTTGTTGAGGAAGTACAGGCTCAATCAATTGATGGAGAAGACTTAAAGATTTCCTTTAGTGCAAAATATATGATGGATGCTCTAAAAACATTAGAAGGAACAGAGATTAAAGTCAGCTTTACTGGAGCAATGCGCCCATTCTTAATTCGTCCGATTAACGATGATTCCATCCTGCAATTAATCCTGCCAGTAAGAACATATTAGAAAAATTTTTCTTTTATAAGGAGCTGACTCATAAGGGTCCGACTCCCTCCGGCAATGACAATATATAGGATTGCTTTATTACAGTTTGTCTATATGTTGCATTGGAGGGGTTTGACCCTTTTTTTATTTAGAAACTAAGAAGGCAATTCAGAAACATGAGGCAGCGCAACTTTTGCTTTTCTTTGTGTAAAATAATTTTTTTTAGTAAAATTAAATATTAGATACTATTGACGAAAGAGTGAAACGATGGCGAAAGAAATCAAAATTGAAACGGAATTTATTACTTTAAGCCAATTTTTAAAGTTGGCTGATGTCATACAGACTGGCGGAATGGCAAAATGGTTTTTAAGTGAACATGAAGTGTACGTGAACGGTGAACGGGATCAAAGAAGAGGCCGGAAATTAAGAGCAGGAGATGAAATAAAAATACCAAATATTGGAATTTTTATCATAAAGCACTGATCAAAGGATGAAACGTAAATGTTTATTGAGCAGCTGTCTTTGAAAAATTATCGGAATTATGAAGAACTCGAAGCCCAATTTGAAAATAAAGTAAATGTTATTCTCGGGGAAAATGCCCAAGGAAAAACAAATGTAATGGAATCTATTTATGTATTGGCAATGGCCAAATCCCACCGCACTTCAAATGATAAAGAACTTATTCGCTGGGATCAGGATTATGCTAAAATAGAAGGTAGGGTAAAAAAAAATCATGGTTCCCTGCCTATTCATTTGATTATTTCAAAAAAAGGAAAAAAAGCAAAAGTAAACCATATTGAGCAGCAAAAACTCAGCCAATTTATCGGAAATATGAATGTTGTCATGTTTGCGCCTGAAGATCTCCATCTTGTAAAAGGAAACCCTCAAGTAAGGCGTCGTTTTATTGATATGGAAATTGGGCAAGTTTCAGCTGTATATTTACATGAAATGAGCCAATATCAAAAAATATTACAACAGCGCAACCATTATTTAAAACTTTTGCAATCCCGAAAGCAAAACGATCAAGCCATTCTTGAAATACTGACAGAGCAATTTATCGGAATAGCGGTTCGGATTATAAAAAAGCGTTTCGAGTTTTTACAGCTTCTTCAAAACTGGGCGATGCCGATTCATAAAGGGATTTCAAGAGGGATGGAAACGTTAAAAATTGAGTATAAACCATCGGTTGAAGTATCAGAAGACCAAGATTTGTCGAAAATGATAAAAGTATTTGAAGATAAATTTTTAAAAGTTAAAAATCGGGAAATAGAACGCGGAGTCTCACAGTTTGGTCCCCATCGGGATGACCTTCTTTTTTTTGTAAATGGCAGGGATGTACAAACATTTGGATCGCAAGGACAGCAGCGGACAACGGCCCTGTCTGTAAAATTGGCAGAAATAGAGCTTATTCATTCAGAGATTGGCGAATACCCGATATTGCTGTTGGATGATGTTCTATC
The DNA here is from genome assembly GCF_028888695.1 of Bacillus methanolicus. Lineage (NCBI taxonomy): Bacteria > Bacillati > Bacillota > Bacilli > Caryophanales > Bacillaceae > Bacillus > Bacillus methanolicus. The sequence continues at coordinate 539,903 of NZ_PNFF01000002.1, forward strand.
CGAACTGGATAATTACCGCCAATCCCATTTGTTAAATACCATTCAAGGCAAGGTTCAGACGTTTGTTACAACGACAAGTGTTGATGGAATTGACCATCAAACATTAAAAGAAGCTTCCACCTACAAAGTAGAAGCCGGGGTCATGAAACGGGTTCAATGAGGTGAGAAAATGTATCTGCATGTCGGAGAAGATATTCTTGTTAGAACGAAGGATATTATTGCAATTCTTGACAAAGAAAGCGTAAAATCCTCGCCTTTTGTGCAAGAGTTTATAGGAGAGCAGATGGATCGAGTGATCGACCTTTCAAAAGGTTCTTTTAAATCAGTCGTGATCACTTGTGAGAATATTTATTATTCTCCCCTCGCCTCAGGAACGTTAAAGAAAAAATCCAGAGTGCTATCGATTCAAGAATATTAATTTTTCTCTATATTCACCGCCTTGTCCAACGGCAAGATTTTATAGATGAAATCCAGAGAGTATGCTAATGAAAGTGTAGGTGATCGATGTGGCTATGGAGCAAAATGCGATGCAAGAGCAAACGTATGATGCAAATCAAATACAAGTATTGGAAGGTCTTGAGGCAGTACGAAAGCGGCCCGGGATGTACATTGGATCAACAAGTGCAAAAGGCCTTCACCACCTTGTATGGGAAATTGTCGATAATAGTATTGACGAAGCATTGGCTGGTTATTGTACGGAAATTAATGTCACAATTGAAAAAGATAACAGTATCACAGTTGTCGACAACGGACGCGGAATTCCTGTCGGCATTCAAGAAAAAATGGGCCGGCCTGCCGTTGAAGTTATTTTGACTGTTCTTCATGCCGGAGGAAAATTTGGCGGCGGAGGATATAAAGTATCCGGGGGACTCCATGGTGTTGGTGCTTCAGTTGTGAATGCCCTTTCTACTGAACTTGAAGTATTTGTTCATCGTGACGGTAAGATTCATTATCAGAAGTACGAGCGCGGAGTGCCATGTGAAGATTTAAAAGTGATCGGAGAGACAGACCGGACAGGAACGACTATTCGTTTTAAACCTGATGGAGAAATTTTTACTGAAACGCTTGAATTTGATTATGAAACACTGGCTAACCGTTTGCGGGAGCTCGCGTTCTTAAATCGCGGAATAAGAATCACAATTGAAGACAAACGTGTTGAAAATAAAAGAAATGAATATTATTACGAAGGCGGAATTAAATCTTACGTTGAGCATTTAAACCGTACAAGAGAAGTCCTTCATGAGGAACCTATTTATATGGAGGGGGAAAAAGATGGCATCGCCGTTGAAGTTGCCCTCCAATATAATGATGGCTTTACAAGCAATATTTATTCTTTTGCCAATAATATTCACACCTATGAAGGCGGAACCCACGAGTCCGGTTTTAAAACAGCTTTAACGAGAGTTATCAATGATTATGCAAGAAAGCATGGAATCTTTAAAGAAAACGATGCGAACCTTTCGGGTGAGGATGTGCGTGAAGGTTTGACAGCGATTGTATCCATAAAACATCCGGATCCGCAATTTGAAGGGCAAACAAAAACCAAGCTTGGGAATTCGGAAGTTCGTGCCGTTACTGATACTATTTTTGCTGAAAACTTTGAAACGTTTTTATTAGAAAACCCTTCCGTTGCACGCAAAATTGTTGAAAAAGGATTAATGGCGGCAAGAGCTAGATTAGCAGCTAAAAAAGCCCGTGAGTTAACAAGGCGCAAAAATGCATTGGAAATATCCAGCCTGCCGGGAAAACTGGCCGATTGCTCATCAAAAGACCCTTCGATCAGTGAACTATATGTGGTAGAGGGTGATTCTGCCGGAGGTTCGGCAAAACAAGGACGCGACCGCCATTTCCAGGCGATATTGCCTTTGCGCGGAAAAATTTTGAATGTAGAAAAAGCAAGGCTTGATAAAATTCTTTCCAACAATGAAGTAAGAGCGATTATTACAGCTATCGGAACAGGAATTGGCGAAGATTTTGATATATCAAAAGCCCGTTACCATAAAATTGTGATTATGACAGATGCGGATGTTGACGGCGCTCACATTCGTACACTATTATTAACATTTTTCTATCGATATATGAGAAAAATTTTAGAAGCCGGTTACGTATACATCGCGCAGCCGCCTTTATATAAAGTCCAGCAGGGAAAACGGATTGAGTATGCTTATAACGATCGGCAGCTGGAACAAATTTTATCCGAACTACCGTCCCAGCCAAAACCGGGCATACAGCGTTATAAGGGGCTTGGAGAAATGAATCCGGAGCAGCTTTGGGAAACGACGATGAATCCTGAAACCCGTACTCTCCTTCAGGTAAGTCTAGAAGACGCGATTGAAGCGGATGAAACTTTTGAAATATTAATGGGTGATAAAGTAGAACCGCGACGCCAATTTATTGAAGAAAATGCTATTTATGTAAAGAATTTAGACATATGACATTTTCAGGATAGAGGAGTTGGCGTCTATCCTGATTTTCTTAATAATATAAGAAAGTATATATTTCTGGACTTTGAAAACTGTCCAGCTCCAGCGCTTGTCGGGTCTGAGCAAGGCGCTTGCGCTTTTCTTATAGATAGACCGTTCTGCTTGCTTTTTTAAGTAAAAGGAGGTTTCTCTCATATGGCTGAAACGCCTAATTCCCGTGTAAAAGAAATCAATATAAGCCAGGAAATGCGGTCATCATTCTTAGATTATGCGATGAGCGTTATTGTTTCCCGCGCTCTTCCTGATGTTCGGGACGGTTTAAAACCCGTTCACCGCAGAATTTTATATGCGATGCATGATCTTGGAATGCATGCGGACAAACCGTACAAAAAATCAGCCCGTATCGTCGGGGAAGTAATCGGTAAATACCATCCGCATGGCGATTCTGCTGTTTATGACACGATGGTGCGGATGGCACAGGATTTTAACTACCGGTATATGCTTGTCGATGGTCATGGAAATTTTGGATCAGTGGACGGAGACGCTGCGGCAGCAATGCGTTATACAGAAGCGAGAATGTCCAAAATTTCGATGGAATTGCTTCGGGATATTAACAAAGATACGATTGACTATCAAGATAACTATGACGGAGCGGAAAAGGAACCGGTTGTACTGCCTTCCCGTTTCCCGAATCTTCTTGTGAACGGCTCTTCCGGAATTGCTGTCGGAATGGCAACAAACATTCCTCCTCACCAGCTTGGTGAAGTCATTGACGGGGTGTTAGCTTTAAGTAAAGATCCTGATATAACCATTCAGGAGCTTATGGAAGTCATTCCGGGACCGGATTTTCCGACTGCCGGCCTTATTTTAGGAAAAAGCGGAATCCGTAAAGCATATGAAACAGGAAGAGGTTCGATCACTCTTCGGGCAAAAGTCGAAATTGAACAGCAATCCAATGGCAAAGAAGTAATTATTGTTAAAGAACTTCCTTATCAGGTAAATAAAGCAAAACTGATTGAAAAGATTGCAGAACTTGTCCGCGATAAAAAAATCGACGGTATTACTGACTTGCGGGATGAATCTGACCGAAACGGAATGCGTATTGTAATCGAAGTCAGAAAAGACGCAAATGCTAATGTATTGTTAAATAACTTGTACAAACAAACAGCATTGCAAACAAGCTTTGGCATTAACTTGCTGGCATTGGTTGACGGCCAGCCGAAAGTTTTGAATTTAAAACAATGCCTGCAGCATTATTTAGACCATCAGAAGGTTGTCATCCGCCGCAGAACAGAATTCGAACTTCGTAAAGCAGAAGCGCGCGCCCATATTTTAGAAGGATTGCGCATTGCCCTTGATCACCTTGACGAAGTGATTAATCTGATTCGTAATTCACAAACAACTGATATCGCACGTGAAGGCTTGATGACACGATTTCATTTATCTGAAAAACAAGCACAGGCGATTTTGGATATGCGCCTCCAGCGCTTAACCGGATTAGAACGCGAAAAAATTGAAGAAGAGTATCAAAGCCTTGTTAAACTTATTGCCGAATTAAAAGCGATCCTTGCAGACGAGGAAAAGGTACTTGAAATTATTCGCGAAGAGCTAAGTGAAATTAAAGAACGCTTCAATGATGAGCGCCGCACGGAAATCGTTGCGGGCGGAATCGAATTCATTGAGGATGAAGACTTAATCCCGCGTGAAAATGTTGTTATTACATTAACACATAATGGTTATATTAAACGTCTTCCGGTATCAACATATCGTGCTCAGAAGCGCGGCGGCCGGGGAATTCAAGGAATGGGAACGAATGAAGATGACTTTGTAGAGCATCTCATAACTACCTCTACACACGATACGATTCTTTTCTTTACGAACAAAGGGAAAGTGTATCGTGCCAAAGGTTATGAAATTCCGGAGTTCAGCCGGACAGCAAAAGGAATCCCGATCGTCAACCTTCTGGAAGTCGATAAAGATGAATGGATAAACGCAATCATTCCGGTTGAAGAATTTGACGAAAACTGGTACTTATTCTTCACAACAAAAGAAGGAATATCCAAACGCTCTCCGCTTTCTTCATTTGCTCATATCAGAAATAATGGGTTAATTGCTTTAAACCTCCGTGAAGGAGATGAGTTAATCTCTGTAAGATTAACAGACGGCAGTAAACATATTATTATCGGAACGAAAAACGGCATGCTGATTCGCTTCCCTGAAACAGATGTCCGCTCAATGGGCCGGACTGCTACAGGCGTAAAAGGCATTAGCCTTGATGAAGGTGACGAGGTCATCGGAATGGAAGTTCTGGAAGAGAATAACGATATCTTGATTGTAACGAAAAACGGCTACGGTAAACGTACACCTGCCTCTGAATACCGTGTTCAAGGAAGAGGCGGCAAAGGAATTAAGACTTGTAACATAACTGAGAAAAATGGAAACCTTGTAGCCATGAAGGCAGTAACCGGTGAAGAAGATCTCATGTTGATCACTACCGGTGGTGTATTAATTCGCATAGATGTGGGCGGCATTTCTGTCATGGGCCGAAACACCCAAGGGGTTAAACTTATTCGTTTAGAAGCAGACGAAAACGAATATGTAGCAACCGTTGCCAAAGTGGAAAAGGAAGAAGAAAGCAGCGCAATGGAATCCGAGGATGAAGAAAGTACTTTTGT
>NZ_PNFF01000002.1:550000-570000 GCF_028888695.1 Bacillus methanolicus
CGTTGGTGTCCGCGGTAGGAGAGCGTTCTAAGGGCGTTGAAGCTAGACCGCAAGGACTGGTGGAGCGCTTAGAAGTGAGAATGCCGGTATGAGTAGCGAAAGATGGGTGAGAATCCCATCCACCGAATGCCTAAGGTTTCCTGAGGAAGGCTCGTCCGCTCAGGGTTAGTCGGGACCTAAGCCGAGGCCGAAAGGCGTAGGCGATGGACAACAGGTTGATATTCCTGTACCACCTCTTTTCCGTTTGAGCAATGGGGGGACGCAGGAGGATAGGGCAAGCGCGCTGCTGGATTAGCGCGTCCAAGCAGTTAGGCCGCTAACGAGGCAAATCCCGTTAGCATGAGGCGGAGCTGTGACGGCGAGGGAAATGTAGTACCGAAGTTCCTGATTCCACACTGCCAAGAAAAGCCTCTAGCGAGGAAAAAGGTGCCCGTACCGCAAACCGACACAGGTAGGCGAGGAGAGAATCCTAAGGTGAGCGAGAGAACTCTCGTTAAGGAACTCGGCAAAATGACCCCGTAACTTCGGGAGAAGGGGTGCTTTTCTGGGTGCATAGCCCGGAAAAGCCGCAGTGAATAGGCCCAGGCGACTGTTTAGCAAAAACACAGGTCTCTGCGAAGCCGCAAGGCGAAGTATAGGGGCTGACGCCTGCCCGGTGCTGGAAGGTTAAGAGGAGGGGTTAGCTTACGCGAAGCTCTGAATCGAAGCCCCAGTAAACGGCGGCCGTAACTATAACGGTCCTAAGGTAGCGAAATTCCTTGTCGGGTAAGTTCCGACCCGCACGAAAGGCGTAACGATCTGGGCACTGTCTCAACGAGAGACTCGGTGAAATTATAGTACCTGTGAAGATGCAGGTTACCCGCGACAGGACGGAAAGACCCCGTGGAGCTTTACTGCAGCCTGATATTGAATTTTGGTACAGCTTGTACAGGATAGGTAGGAGCCTGAGAGACATGAGCGCCAGCTTGTGTGGAGGCGTCGGTGGGATACTACCCTGGCTGTATTGAAATTCTAACCCGCGCCCCTGATCGGGGCGGGAGACAGTGTCAGGTGGGCAGTTTGACTGGGGCGGTCGCCTCCTAAAAGGTAACGGAGGCGCCCAAAGGTTCCCTCAGAATGGTTGGAAATCATTCGCAGAGTGTAAAGGCAGAAGGGAGCTTGACTGCGAGACCTACAAGTCGAGCAGGGACGAAAGTCGGGCTTAGTGATCCGGTGGTTCCGCATGGAAGGGCCATCGCTCAACGGATAAAAGCTACCCCGGGGATAACAGGCTTATCTCCCCCAAGAGTCCACATCGACGGGGAGGTTTGGCACCTCGATGTCGGCTCATCGCATCCTGGGGCTGTAGTCGGTCCCAAGGGTTGGGCTGTTCGCCCATTAAAGCGGTACGCGAGCTGGGTTCAGAACGTCGTGAGACAGTTCGGTCCCTATCCGTCGCGGGCGCAGGAAATTTGAGAGGAGCTGTCCTTAGTACGAGAGGACCGGGATGGACGCACCGCTGGTGTACCAGTTGTCTTGCCAAAGGCATCGCTGGGTAGCTATGTGCGGAAGGGATAAGTGCTGAAAGCATCTAAGCATGAAGCCCCCCTCAAGATGAGATTTCCCATAGCGTCAAGCTAGTAAGATCCCTGAAAGATGATCAGGTTGATAGGTCTGAGGTGGAAGCGTGGCGACACGTGGAGCTGACAGATACTAATCGATCGAGGACTTAACCAAATAAGAAAGGTGGAGGCGACTGTTTAGCCTCGACAAGCGCTGGAGCTTCTGGCGGAAAAGTCCTTAAGACTTTGACAGAAGAAGCGAAGCGACCTCGAGAGGCTAGGAGCCGGAACCGGACACCAATAAAAAAGCGGAAGAAGCCCGCTGGATTAAAATGATGCTCATTGTTCTTCACTTCTTCATGCATTATCTAGTTTTGAGAGAATGAATTCTCAAGTAAATAAGCCTGGTGGCGATGGCGAGAAGGTCACACCCGTTCCCATACCGAACACGGAAGTTAAGCTTCTCAGCGCCGATGGTAGTTGGGGCATTGCCCCTGCGAGAGTAGGACGCTGCCAGGCAAAATGAAAGAACAACCAGTTTTGGTTGTTCTTTTTTGTATTTTGACGGTGATATTATCGAAAAAAGAGCCGTTTTTTAGCTGAAAGGTGGAAATAACACGTGATTTTTAGAGGTTTACTCCCTCTGAATTTTGCTCTTCGAAAGGTTATAAGTCTTTATTTCATTTTATGAGCCCTTATTTTGATATATGAGCCTTTATTTTTAGATATGAGCCTTCATTCTGATAAATGAGCCTTCGTTTTGATTTATGAGCCCTCGTACCGAAATATGAGCCTTCTCTCCGACAAATGATCCTTCATTCTGAAATATGAACTTTCAAACCGACAAATGAACCTTCAATCCGAAATATGAGCTTTCGTTCTGATCATGCGCCTTTATTCAGACATATGATCCTTTGCTCCGACAAATGATCCTTCGCCCATTCTTAGAGCTTATTCCCGTTTATGAGACGTCGAGTCAAGATATAACCCGTAGGTACTTATTAGCCGGCGACCTCCAATCTTGCCGAAATGTTATAAGGTAAACAGAGTTTCCTAACCTAATCTTAGCAAAACCTTCTTGGTTTACCTCCTTCTCTGTTTAACAAAAAATCCTTACATAACGCCATTGCAGAACTCTTTTTCATAATAAGCAACCATTTCGGAACCTATTCACAAGTCCTTCGGAGCCCGGCCCAATTCTAGCTCATATTCCAATTTACCTTTTGCTATTTAAAAACTGATAGATTAAAAATGGTGTCTTTTCCATCGAAATATTTAAAAACGATTGGATTAAAGGATAATCCTGATTGGGCATCATTTTGATCAGCTCGCTCCACCATTCTGTTTCATACCGTGAAATCATACTTAAGTTATATAAAAGTAAATAGTGAATAAGCAGTTCCGGAAAATGAAAAAGGCTGTTTTTTTTCAGAGGAAGCGAATAACACCCATCCCATAAGTTGAATTTTATAGGGGCAGGTTCATAATTAGATTTCATTTCAAGGTCTAGCTCGAAAAAATCTCCTTCCCGCTCGATAAATGAGGCTTGGACTGCTGACCGTGATTTATAAAATTCTATAAAACGATTTTCGGTCATGTGAAAAGAGTCAAGAATTTTCTTTGGGATAAGATAATGGCCATCTTGCATAGAAATTTTTAGAAAGGTTTCCTCCCCTCTGAACTGCATGAATAATTCGGAAAGTTCAGGTATTTGTTTCAATAAATCACCCATTGTTGCTTTATCGCCTTCCAAATGTTTCATGTGAAACATTTTTTCAACCATGAGCGGGAAAAGGCCGCTTCTTTGAAACTTTACTTCATCCTGAAAAAAACTGTAATGTTGTTTCTTCCGTTTTCGGGTTGATACTCCATGGGCGAGTACTGCTGTTGTTTCTGGATAATTCGGGTCCGTTGTTAAAATACACGCTTTTATTAGGTGAATGAGTCCGTAAAATAATAAAACCGGCTTGATCATTAGCGGAGATTTATCTGCTTGTTCATAATAAACTTTGGCGTGTTCTAAATAATAAAGAAAGCGGTAACAGTTCTCATAGCTCTTTTGTTCTGGGTTTTCAATTTGCAATTCATTGTAATTTTTCTTCAAAAAACTCTGTGTTGAAGAAGCAGAAAAAAAATAAGAAAAATTGTTCCAGTCTTTATAAGAAAATAACACGATTGAAACCTCCGATTTTTTAGAAAAATCAAACTTATTCCAGCATCCTTGACAGTATTTTAACCAATTGATAACCTACAAATAATATTTTCTTGTCCAGGGGGTAAATACTATGTGGGAAAATAAGTTTGTTAAAGAAGGGTTAACGTTTGATGATGTCCTTTTGATCCCGGCAAAATCTGAAGTGCTTCCCCGTGATGTGAATCTTCAAGTTGAATTGTCGGAAAAAATCAAATTGAATATTCCAATCATTAGTGCCGGCATGGATACAGTTACAGAAGCAGAATTAGCTATTGCCATGGCTCGGCAGGGAGGACTCGGGATTATTCATAAAAACATGTCAATTGAGCAGCAGGCAGATCAGGTAGATAAAGTAAAACGCTCAGAGAGCGGTGTCATAACAGATCCGTTTTTCTTGACTCCCGACCATCAAGTTTACGATGCAGAACACCTTATGGGTAAATATCGTATTTCCGGAGTTCCAATAGTAAATAATGAAAACGAACAAAAATTAGTTGGAATTATTACGAACCGTGATATGCGCTTTATCCAGGACTTTTCCATGAAAATATCAGATGTCATGACAAAAGAAAATCTTGTTACGGCACCAGTAGGTACTACTTTAACCGAAGCCGAAAAAATCCTTCAAAAGCATAAAATCGAAAAGCTCCCACTAGTAGACGAGAAAGGTGTATTAAAAGGCCTTATTACGATAAAGGATATTGAAAAAGTCATTGAGTTTCCAAACTCAGCAAAAGATGCAAAAGGAAGGCTTTTAGTAGGAGCTGCAGTCGGCGTAACGAAGGATACGATGATGCGGGTTGAAAAGCTTGTAAAGGCGAATGTTGATGTGATTGTGGTTGACACAGCTCATGGCCATTCAATAGGCGTATTAAATACGGTAAGAGAGATTCGGAATGCATATCCTGATTTAACGATCATTGCAGGAAATGTGGCCACTGCAGAAGGGACAAGAGATTTAATTGAAGCCGGGGCAGATATTGTAAAAGTAGGTATCGGACCGGGCTCTATCTGTACTACCCGTGTAGTGGCGGGTGTGGGTGTGCCTCAAATTACGGCTGTGTATGATTGTGCAACAGAAGCAAGAAAATATGGAAAAGCCGTTATCGCTGACGGAGGAATTAAGTTTTCCGGCGACATTGTAAAAGCTCTCGCAGCAGGCGGGCATGCCGTCATGCTTGGAAGCCTCCTGGCCGGTGTCTCCGAAAGCCCAGGGGAAACGGAAATATATCAAGGCCGCCGCTTTAAAGTATATCGGGGAATGGGCTCTGTAGCTGCAATGGAAAAAGGTTCAAAAGACCGTTATTTCCAAGAAGATAATAAAAAATTTGTACCGGAAGGAATTGAGGGGCGTGTTCCTTACAAAGGACCACTTGCAGATACTATTTATCAGTTAGTTGGAGGACTTCGGTCCGGTATGGGCTATTGCGGAGCAAAAGATCTTAAAGATTTAAGAGAAAATGCCCAGTTCATCCGTATGACCGGGGCCGGATTAAGAGAAAGCCATCCGCACAATATTCAAATTACTAAGGAAGCGCCAAATTACTCATTATCTTAATAACAAAGCGGGGAAGAAAATTTCTTCCCTCTTTTTTATTTTGAAAAATAGATCGTAATCATCTTGTTTCGACTGCTTATTTTTTGAATGATACATAAATTGGCAGAAATAATAGGTAATAACTCTGTCTATCCATCGGTATCGAGTTATGTTAAAATAACGAAAGTGTAATAAATCGTTGGAGGGGCATTACTGTGAACAAACATTTCTATCGTAAAACAGTTGCGATCATGATGGCCGCTCTGTTGTTCTTTGGCATTCTTTCGGGGAACAACAAAGCAGCAGCAGAAGATGCTTTAAATATTCATGCAGATGCTGCCATTCTAGTAGATGCAAAAACAGGAAAGATTTTATACGAAAAAAACCCTGATACTGTGCTTGGAATTGCCAGCATGACGAAAATGATGACAGAATATATTTTGCTAGAAGCGATAAAAGAAGGTAAGGTTAAATGGGAGCAGGAATACTCTGTCAGTGAATATGTATATAAACTTTCACAGGACCGTGCATTATCAAACGTTCCTTTACGGCGCGACGGCAAATACAAAGTACGTGAATTATATGAAGCAATGACAATTTATTCCGCGAATGGAGCGACTGCGGCGATTGCGGAAATCATTGCCGGTTCTGAAAAGAATTTTGTAAAAATGATGAATGAAAAAGCAAAAGAACTCGGATTGAAAGATTACAAGTTTGTTAATGCTACAGGTTTAAATAACCGTGATTTAAAAGGCCAGCATCCTGCAGGGGGCGCTGAAGAAGAAAATGTTATGTCTGCCCGGGCTACGGCAAAACTGGCTTTTCATTTAATTAATAAATTCCCTGAAGTATTAAAAACAGCAAGCACTCCATCTAAAAAGTTCAGGGAAGGTACAGACGACGAAATTAAGATGGACAACTGGAACTGGATGCTTCCTAGCCTTGTATATGGTTATGAAGGTGTGGACGGGCTTAAAACAGGTACGACTGATTTTGCCGGATATTGTTTTACCGGTACGGCAAGCCGTGATGGAAAACGATTCATTACCGTTGTTATGAATGCGAAAGATGCAAGCGGAAAAGGCGGTTATAAAGCACGATTTGATGAAACGAGAAAAATGTTTGATTATGCCTTTACCAATTTTAAAGAGGAAGAAATTGTTCCGAAAAATTATCAGGTAAAAGGAAAGAAGACTTTGCCGGTTGTGAAAGGGAAAGAAGATCAAGTTAAAATTCAAACGAAAGATGCCATTAAGATGGTTGTTAAGAACGGGGAAAAAGCAAACTATAAGCCGGTTTTAGTCATTGATAAAAAGAAATTAAATGAAAATGGCGAATTGACTGCTCCGATTAAAAAAGGCGAAAAAGTCGGCTATCTTACATTAGAGACTAAAAATGAAGATCTAGGCTTTTTAACGGAAAATGGAAAGATGAAAGTCGATGTTGTGGCTGCTGAAACCGTTGAAAAAGCAAACTGGTTTGTATTAATGATGCGCGGAATCGGCGGATTTTTCGGAGATGTATGGGGAAGCGTATCCTCTGCAGTAAAGGGATGGTTTTAATTACAAGGGTCTCTTGGTCTTGACAGGAGACCCTTTTTGGTGTTTATTTTCATTATGGAATATTTCCGATTCATATCGTTTAATTTTCCTTTTTTAAATAAGGAGTGTTAATACAACCCAGTCGTTGGGCACCATAAGGGGGAAGAAGAATGAAAACAGGTACAGATCGAGTGAAACGCGGAATGGCAGAAATGCAAAAAGGCGGCGTCATTATGGACGTTGTGAATGCTGAGCAGGCAAAAATTGCCGAAGAAGCCGGCGCTGTTGCAGTTATGGCTTTAGAACGCGTTCCTTCTGATATTCGTGCGGCCGGCGGTGTAGCCAGAATGGCTGATCCGCGCATTATTGAAGAAGTTATGAATGCAGTTTCCATTCCTGTAATGGCAAAAGCACGCATCGGCCATATTGTTGAGGCACGTGTGCTTGAGGCTATGGGAGTTGATTATATTGATGAAAGTGAAGTACTTACTCCTGCTGATGAAGAATTTCATCTAAATAAAAAAGAGTACACTGTTCCGTTTGTTTGCGGATGCCGTGATCTTGGCGAAGCAGCACGCCGCATTGGGGAAGGGGCTTCCATGCTTCGTACAAAAGGGGAACCCGGTACAGGAAATATTGTGGAAGCAGTGCGCCACATCCGTAAAGTAAATGCTCAAGTGCGCAAAGTTGTAGGCATGAGTGAGGACGAGCTTATGACAGAAGCTAAGCTTTTAGGAGCTCCTTATGAAGTCCTGTTAGAAATTAAGCGCCTTGGCCGTCTTCCGGTTGTTAACTTTGCGGCCGGCGGTGTTGCGACCCCTGCAGATGCTGCTTTAATGATGCAGCTTGGCGCGGATGGAGTGTTCGTTGGTTCCGGTATTTTTAAATCTGAAAATCCAGCCAAATATGCAAGAGCGATTGTTGAAGCGACAACTCATTATCAGGACTATGAGTTAATTGCTGAACTTTCAAAAGGATTAGGAACTCCGATGAAAGGCATTGAAATTTCTACATTAGCGCCTGAAGCTCGTATGCAAGAACGAGGCTGGTAAGGAGTAAGCAAATGATAAAAATTGGTGTATTAGGCTTGCAAGGCGCTGTTCGTGAACATGTCCGCTCGATCGAAGAGTCCGGTGCCGAAGCCGTCGTTATTAAGCGAAAAGAGCAACTGGCTGAAGTGGATGGGCTTATTCTTCCGGGTGGAGAAAGCACGACCATGCGCCGTTTAATTGACAAGTACGATTTTATGGATGAATTAAAAGAATTTGCCCGGCAAGGAAAACCAATGTTCGGAACTTGCGCAGGTTTGATTCTTTTAGCCAAAAAAATTGTCGGCTATGACGAGCCTCATATTGGAGTTATGGATGTCGTAGTTGAGCGCAATTCTTTTGGGCGTCAGCGAGAAAGTTTTGAAGCTGAACTTGATATTGCCGGGGTTGCAGAAGATTTTACAGCTGTATTCATTCGAGCTCCTCATATTGTGGAAGCCGGGGAAAATGTTGAAATTCTTTCTAAACACAATGGCCGTATTGTAGCAGCAAGGGATGGGCGGTTTCTTGGATGTTCATTCCACCCAGAGTTAACAGATGACAACCGTTTCACACAATATTTTATTAATATGGTGAAAGAAGCTAAAGAAACTCAACCCGTATAAAGTGGTTGCAGCATACTCATAATTATAGTACATTATGAATTGATAAAAATTTTTAATAAGCTAAAGCAATGAGAGGAACTAGTAGCAGCTTGAAATTCTCAAGAGAGCCGGTGGCTGGTGTGAACCGGTGAATGAAAGTTGTGAATCCGTCCTTGAGCAAAGTATGGAACGCCTTAAGGCTAGTAAATACTTTCGGTTTCAGCCGTTATCTATAGAAGTGGAAGGCAAAGTATTGCCTTCAACTAGGGTGGCAACGCGGGTAACTCTCGTCCCTTTTTTGGGGACGGGAGTTTTTTATTTAGGTTAATTGGTGTCTTGATTCATTAAAGCAAATATTTTAAAGGAGGTTTTTTATATGCTTGATTTAAAATATTTAAGAGCAAATTTTGCGGAAGTAAAAAAATTGCTCCAGCACCGTGGTGAAGATTTAACCGATTTAGGGAAATTTGAAGAGCTGGATCAAAAGCGACGCGAGCTGATTGTTGAAAGTGAACAGCTAAAAAGCAAGCGCAATGAAGTATCACAGCAGATTGCACTTCTTAAACGGGAAAAAAAGGATGCAGACCATCTTATTAAAGAGATGAGAGAAGTTGGTGATAAGATTAAAGCATTAGACGATGAACTTCGAACAGTGGAAGAAACACTGGAAAAACTTTTGTTAAGCATCCCGAATATTCCTCATGAAAGCGTTCCTGTAGGGGAATCAGAAGATGACAACGTAGAAGTTCGCAAATGGGGAGAAGTTCCGCAATTTCATTTTGAAGTGAAACCGCACTGGGAGATTGCCGACCACCTTGGAATCCTTGATTTTGAGCGCGCCGGGAAAGTAACCGGAAGCCGCTTTGTTTTCTATAAAAAATTGGGTGCCCGCTTGGAGCGAGCTTTGTTTAACTTTATGCTTGATCTTCATACAGAAGAACATGGGTATCAGGAAGTTCTTCCGCCATATTTGGTCAATCGCGCCAGTATGACAGGAACAGGCCAGCTTCCTAAGTTTGAAGAAGATGCTTTCTTAATTGAAAGTGAAGATTATTTCTTAATTCCGACAGCAGAAGTGCCTGTAACGAATTTGCATCGCGATGAAATTTTAAATGCGGATGACCTCCCAATTAATTATGCAGCATTCAGTGCATGTTTCCGTTCTGAAGCGGGTTCTGCGGGACGTGATACACGCGGTTTGATCCGCCAGCATCAATTTAATAAAGTAGAGCTCGTAAAATTTGTAAAGCCTGAAGATTCTTATGAAGAATTGGAAAAACTGACAGCTCATGCGGAAAAAGTCTTGCAATTGCTTGGTTTGCCATACCGTGTTATGAGCATGTGTACAGGAGATTTAGGATTTACTGCCGCAAAGAAATATGATATTGAAGTTTGGTTGCCAAGCTATAATACGTACCGTGAAATTTCTTCTTGCAGTAATTTTGAGGCTTTCCAAGCTCGCCGAGCAAATATTCGTTTCCGCCGCGACCCGAAAGCAAAACCGGAGCATGTGCATACATTAAACGGTTCAGGGCTTGCGATTGGAAGAACGGTAGCAGCCATTTTGGAAAACTATCAGCAAGAAGACGGAACGGTGATCATTCCGGAGGTGCTGCGTCCTTATATGGGCAACCGGGAAGTAATTGCTCCGAAAAACTAAGAACACTTCCGGGCGGGGAAACCCGCTCGGAAAAAATCTTTTTTTGATTGTTGACTTTTTAATAAGGCTATGCTATATTATTTGTTGTCGATATGGAGGAATACCCAAGTCTGGCTGAAGGGATCGGTCTTGAAAACCGACAGGGGTGTCAAAGCCCGCGGGGGTTCGAATCCCTCTTCCTCCACCATTATCGAATTTGTAATACCACTGCGCATAAAAATTGGAGATAAAAATTCGTTACACATGTTGTAACGAATTTTTTTTTGTACAAAAAACGAGCATGAGTTTAAACTCCCAACCCTAACATGGAAATAGCACAAAAAAAGAGTCGCCGTAAAAACAGCGGCTCTTATTTTTTATATAGCTGTGTCTGTTTTAAAACGTAGGAAATTCGTTCAACAATTGGTTCGATCGAACTTTCATCGTCAACAACATCATAATCGTTTATGTTTAAGCGGAGAACAGGGCATGCATTAAACGAGTTGATCCAATTTTCATAGCGTTCATGCATTTCTTTCCAATATTCAACCGGTGTTTGCTGTTCCATCGGCCGGCCCCGTTCTTTTATGCGGGTTAATATATCATCAAGAGAACCTTCAAGATAAATTAATAAATCCGGGTGTGGAAAGTATGGAGTCATCACCATCGCTTCAAACAAGCTTCTATATGTCTCATAATCTACCTTTGACATTGTTCCTTTTTCATAATGCATCCTTGCAAAAATACCGGTATCTTCATAGATGGATCTGTCCTGAACAAAACCGCCTCCGTATTCGAAGATTCGTTTTTGCTCTTTGAATCGTTCCGCCAGAAAATAGATTTGCAAATGGAAGCTCCAGCGTTTAAAATCAGCGTAAAATTTATCTAAATAAGGATTTGTTTCTACTTTTTCAAAAGAGGTTCGGAACCCTAAAGCATTTGCCAAGGCTCTTGTCATCGTCGATTTGCCGACCCCAACCGTTCCGGCTATCGTAATGACTGCATTGGACGGTATATTATATTTCGTTCGAAGTTCCATGTTCGCAGACTCCTTTTTTCAGTGTTGTCGATAATTTTTCAATAATATAGTTCAAATCGTCCGGGTTATTTACAAAATCCAGTTCATCGCCATTGAATTGTAAAACTGGAATGTCGGGGTTTTGTTTTTCAAAGCTGTTTATGGCATTTTCGTAATCGATGGATAATTGCTCTAAATATAACGGGCTAATATTTTTTTCAATTTCGCGCCCTCTTATTTTTATTCTTTTTAGAAGAGTATCAAGACTTGCACGCAAATAAATAATGACATTTGGTTTTGGCATATCTTCTGTTAAGATTTGATAAATCTTCAAATACTTTTGATACTCCTGATTGCTTAATGTTCGTTGTGCAAAAATAAGGTTTTTAAATATATGGTAATCGGCTACTACCGGTTTCTTGTTCTTGAGATAATGGGCATTAATGTCATTCAGCTGTTTATAGCGGTTGCAGAGAAAAAACATTTCTGTTTGAAAACTCCACTCCTCAATGTTTTCATAAAATTTACCGAGGAAAGGATTTTCGTCAACGATTTCTTTCAATAATGCGAACTGAAAATGTTCGGAAATCGCTTTTGCAAGAGATGTTTTTCCTACGCCAATCGGCCCTTCAACAGTTATAAATGGCGTTCCCCCCACAGTTTGTCCCCCTTCTCTTTACTTACTTCCATAGGCTCTTCTAAAGATTGTTGTATTTAAAACCCGTGAGTTGTTTGATGTTTGTTCCCGCATAAATCAAAGCGTGCATTCACGATCATTTGGAAATCTTCCAGATTTTCGTCTTCATTATAGAACAAATGTTCTTATGTTCACAATATAAAATATTCTTACATGCTGTCGTTCCAAATGACACAAAAAACATTTTAACACACTCTGGAGCGGAAGGGATATGGAATGGGAGAGGAAAAAAATAAAAGCTGCCGAAATTAGATTCGCAGCTTAGTTTGATCATTATTGAATTCTTTTAAGACGGCCGTTTTACGACATTAAAGTTATCTGTAATAAGCAGCCAATTTTGCGGAAACGACAGCCCTAATTTCCAATAGCTCATTCCTCTTAGTCTCAATTCTTTTATTAGATCGAATTTTGCTTGAATGGAACGGGCATCCTCAAACCATACTTCATGCCTCTTTCCTTCTTCATCTACATAACGAAAGAAGGGGGCCTGTGCTCTTGTATCATATTGAATAGGGACATTGTAACGGGCTGCAAGCTGGATTGCTTGCTGGGGGCTGACTGCTTTAGCGACGGTGCCTTCTACAAATGGCAGAGTCCAGTCGTAGCCATATAAATTTTGCCCCATTAGAATTTTTGAAGACGGCATCTCACTGACGGCATATTGAAGCACATTTCTGACAGGGCCAATCGGTGAGACAGCCATCGCCGGGCCTCCGCTATATCCCCATTCGTATGTCATTATTACGACAAAATCGACAATTTCTCCATGCGCCCTATAATCATGTGCTTCGTACCAGCGCCCCTTTTGATCTGCGCTTGTTTTAGGGGCAAGAGCAGTTGATATTAACCAGCCTTCCTGCTTAAAACGGTCACGCGCCTTTCGCAGGAAACGATTGTATGCTTCCCTGTCAGCAGGCCTTAAGTATTCAAAATCAAAGTGAATATCCCGGAACCCGTATTTTTTTGCTGTTGCGACGATATTATTTAAAAACCTATTTTGAATATCGATATCGTTTAATAAAATCCGGCCTAATTCATCGTTGAATTGGTCATTTTCTTGGTTTGTAATGACCATCATAAGCACATTGTTATTTGCACGGGCAATAGCCGGGAAATTATTTAACAGCGGTTCTTTTAGGGACCCGTCCCTCAATGCTTGAAAGCTGAATGGAGCCAGATAGGTTAAATAAGGCGCCGCTTCCCTTGCACTGTTTTCTAATTCCGGTGCAACAGACGTACCCCTTGGTTCTACATACCCATTAAATTCCCCTCTTGTTTTTGGCCCTTGGGGAATATAGAGGCGAAACCCAATTTGCAGCGGCTGATTAGGGGAAATACGGTTTACAGAAGCAAGTTGCTGCACGGAAATGTTAAATCTGCGGGAAATGGACCAGAGACTGTCGCCTGGCTGCACCCAGTAAAACCTTCCAATGATTGGGATCACTAATGTCTGTCCAACAACAAGGTTGTTTGGGTTTGGTATTTCGTTTGCTTCTATTAGGTCATTAACGGTTGTTCCGTATGTTTGGGCTATTTCGAATAATGTCTGATTTTGCCGGACTACATGAATTTGCATTCTCTTCCCTCCCTGAGAAATAAACGCTACAATCATCTTATGAGCATGTCAGGGAAGAAATAACGGTTAGGCGAAATTTTCTAAATTTGAAGGCGAATACCAGTATACAAAAATTTTTCATCTAATCAGCGCAGAAGACCCCCGTCCTCAACAGGGCGGGGAGGAGTGTGCAGGTAGTGGGGTGTTGGCTATGAAATCAAGCAAGAAGGGATTTAATCATGATTAATATTCGTGAACAAGATGAATATTTTATGAAACTGGCGATTGAGGAAGCGAAAATAGCAGAAAAAATGGAAGAAGTGCCGATTGGTGCTGTCATTGTATTGGATGGCAAAATCATTGCCCGGGCTCATAATTTGCGGGAAAAAAACCAGAACGCGATTGCCCACGCCGAGCTTCTTGCGATTGACCAGGCGTGCAAGGCACTCGGTACATGGAGGCTTGAGAATGCGGTGCTGTATGTTACGTTAGAGCCTTGTGCCATGTGTTCCGGTGCCATTATCCAATCAAGGATAAGCAAAGTGGTGTACGGCGCCAGTGATCCAAAGGGCGGTTGTGCCGGAACATTTATGAATTTGCTTCAGGACACTCGTTTTAATCATCAAAGTGAAGTGGTTGCAGGTGTTCTTGAACAAGAATGCGGACAACTGCTTTCAGCCTTTTTCCGAAAGATTCGTGAGAGGAAAAAGGCTGAGAAAGAACAGCGGAAAAACAGGCTGGCTGAAGATACAGGAATTGACAATGAATAAACATTGCTTTTTCCATTTAAAATTAGTATACTAATAAATGCGTCACATATGGCGCAACTTAATAAGGTATCAACTTTGCCGTGCTAAGCGGGGAGGTAGCGGTGCCCTGTACTCGCAATCCGCTCCAGCGAGGCTGAATTCCTTCCTTAGGCTGCCATACTGTAGGGTCTGCCTTAAGTAAGTGGTGTTGACGTCCGGGTCCTGCGCAATGGGAATCCATGAACCATGTCAGGTCCGGAAGGAAGCAGCATTAAGTGGACGCTCCCATGTGCCGCAGGGTTGCCTGGACCGAGCTAACTGCTTAAGTAACGCTTATGGGTGTCAGTCGACGGAAGGTGCACGGCAGTTATACATAAAACGACAACTCATCCTGTGTGCAGGATGAGTTTTTTGCGTTTATTATCGATT
Source organism: Bacillus methanolicus (assembly GCF_028888695.1). Taxonomy (NCBI): domain Bacteria; kingdom Bacillati; phylum Bacillota; class Bacilli; order Caryophanales; family Bacillaceae; genus Bacillus; species Bacillus methanolicus. The sequence goes on from NZ_PNFF01000002.1 coordinate 564,534, forward strand.
AATGTGCTTTTCTAATGAATTTGCAATTTCGTTTTGTAAAAGTGAAAATAAGTACGTTATAATAGGGAGGATACAAAATGGAAGGGGGCGGTGTCACTTGAGTTATCAAGCTTTATATCGTGTTTGGCGTCCACAGACTTTTCTTGACGTAGTCGGACAGGAACATGTGACGAAGACATTGCAAAACGCCCTGCTTCAGCAAAAAATCTCGCACGCTTATCTTTTTTCAGGACCCCGTGGAACAGGGAAAACGAGTGCAGCTAAAATTCTCGCAAAAGCTGTGAACTGTGAACGGGCGCCTGTTCAGGAACCGTGCAATGAATGCCCTGCCTGCAAAGGGATAACCGATGGTTCAATTCCTGATGTAATTGAAATTGATGCAGCGTCCAACAATGGGGTAGAAGAAATCCGTGATATTCGCGATAAAGTTAAATATGCACCGAGTGCTGTTAAATACAAAGTTTACATAGTAGACGAAGTGCATATGCTCTCCATCGGTGCGTTTAATGCGCTATTGAAGACTTTAGAGGAACCTCCGAAGCATGTTATTTTTATTTTGGCCACAACAGAGCCGCATAAGATTCCGCTAACAATTATTTCAAGATGCCAGCGGTTTGATTTTAAACGAATCACTGCAAAGGCGATTGTGAATAGAATGAAATTAATCGCCGATCAGACGGGTGTGGACTATGAAGAGGGGTCTTTAGAAGTCATCGCGAGAGCTGCAGAAGGCGGAATGAGGGACGCGCTAAGTTTGCTTGATCAGGCGATCTCTTTTAGCAGGGACCGCGTCACAGTTGAGGATGCATTAACGATAACCGGGTCTGTATCCCAAGGATTTTTAAATAAACTTGCCCGGGCAATATATGAAAAAGATGTGGCCAGCGGACTGGAAGCTTTAGAAGAATTGCTTTTTTCGGGAAAAGATCCCGTGAGATTTATTGAAGACTTGATTCACTATTATCGTGACATGCTGTTATACAAGGCAGCGCCCTCTCTTGAAGAATCGTTGGAAAGAGTCATGATTGATGAAGATTTTCTTGCGCTGGCAAATGAAATGAGTTCGGATATCATTTATGAGCTAATTGACACATTAAATAAAGCCCAGCAAGATATGCGCTGGACAAATCATCCGAAGATTTTTTTAGAGGTTGCGATCGTAAAGCTTTGCCAGCTTGAAAAACCGGCTTTCGATCAGCCATCACATGACGTTCAGAAGCTAATCAACCGGATTGAACAACTGGAAGATGAAATACGCCAACTGAAAGCAAATGGCATTTCTGTTGGCCAGGAACCTCAGAACGCTGTTCAAAATAAACCTCAAAGAAGCACGCGGAGAGGTTTTAAAGCACCGGTCGGAAGAATTAATGAAATTCTTAAACAGGCTACAAAACCGGATCTTCATGTCATAAAAAGCAGCTGGGGCGATATGCTTGATTCCCTAGTAGGCAGGCAAATGCGTTCCCAGGCAGCTTTATTAAACGAAGCTGAACCGGTGGCTGCGTCGAGTCATGCATTTATTATAAAATTTAAATATGAAATCCATTGCCAGATGGCGATGGAAAACGCCAAATTTTTAGAGGCGATCTCAGGGGTCCTTCAAGAACTAACGGGGAAAAGGTTTGAAATTGTAGGCGTACCTGAAGATCAGTGGTTTAAAATCCGAGAAGAATTTTTGCAAGGTAATCATACAGATGGGAAAGAAGATAGTTCGGAAGCGAAAGAAGAAGATCCGATTGTTGCCGAAGCCAAAAAGCTTTTTGGTGAAGAGTTAATTGAAATAAAAGAATAAATGGAGGGTTACAATTATGCGTGGTATGGGTAATATGCAAAATATGATGAAGCAAATGCAAAAAATGCAAAAGAAAATGGCACAAGCTCAAGAAGAATTGGGAGAAAAGAAAGTGGAAGGAACAGCCGGCGGCGGGATGGTAACAGTGATTGCAACCGGCCATAAAGAAATTGTAGAAGTAAAAATCAACCAAGAGGCAGTTGACCCTGATGATGTTGAAATGCTTGAAGATCTTGTGTTGGCGGCTGTAAATGATGCCTTGAAAAAAGCAGAAGAGTTAGCGAATGAAACAATGGGTCAATTTACAAAGGGACTAAACCTTCCGGGAATATTCTAGGAGGAATTTGTTACTATGCATTATCCGGAACCGATATCCAAGCTGATTGACAGCTTTATGAAATTGCCAGGGATCGGCCCGAAAACGGCCGCACGTCTGGCTTTTTTTGTACTGAGTATGAAAGAAGATACAGTCCTTGATTTTGCAAAAGCTTTAGTAAATGCGAAACGAAATTTATCATATTGCACTGTTTGCGGACATATTACTGATGAGGATCCTTGCTATATTTGTGAAGACCAGCGCAGAGACAGGAGCATCATTTGCGTGGTTCAGGACCCGAAAGATGTTATTGCAATGGAGAAGATGAAAGAATTTAATGGCCTTTATCACGTTCTTCATGGAGCAATTTCACCAATGGATGGGATTGGTCCTGAGGATATAAATATTTCGGATTTGCTGAAAAGACTTCAAGATGAAACTGTACAGGAAGTCATTTTAGCAACAAACCCGAATATTGAAGGGGAAGCAACCGCGATGTACATTTCAAGATTGTTAAAACCATCCGGGATTAAAATAACAAGAATCGCGCACGGACTTCCTGTCGGAGGAGACCTTGAATATGCAGATGAAGTAACATTATCAAAAGCCCTCGAAGGCCGAAGAGAAATATAGCTGATCGGGAGGGAAATGCGTGATGTTTTTTCGGCGACGACGAAAAGGATGGCTGCGCAAAGAATTTGATCAAAAGCTTATTTGCCAATTAGAAGAGTTAAAAAAACAATGGGAAAACCAAAAATCGCTGGTGGAAAAAAGTTTGGACCCTTCCGAAGATGTCATATGCCAGGCAAAACTTGCTGAAGCCAAGTATTTTTTTCTATTTAAAGAGGCGAAGCAAAGAAAGATTTCTATTAGGAAATAGATTAGAAGTCTTCCCCTTGGTCTTTTTTACAGTTAAAGACATATATTTTTAGTACAAGTTGTAAGTAAGAGGGGGATCTGAAGTAAGTGGAACCGATTGTTGTCATTTCCATTTTGGGTGCATTAATCATATTGCTTCTTTTTGCAGGGGCTCCTGTGAAACCTGTACGTTTTGTCGGGCAATTATTCATTAAAGTACTAATAGGGGCGCTTCTTTTATTTTTCTTAAATGCCTTCGGGAATCATTTTGGAATATATGTTCCGATTAATCTAGCAACTTCTGCGGTTTCCGGAATCCTAGGAATTCCCGGCTTGTGCGCGTTAGTTGTGATTCAAACATGGATATTATAAGGTGAAAAGCCGCTGTCAACATCAGCGGTTTTTTTATAAAAAAGATATTGACGACCCTATATAATGATGTTATTATATAAATCGTTGTCGCGAATAACGCGATCATAAAAAGATAAAAAAAGTTGTTGACATAACAACATGAAAATGTTATATTAAAAAAGTCGCCTATGAGCGATATGAAAAGAAATTAATATGAATTTCTTTAATAAATCTTAGTGATAGTTTTAAAAATTATTTAAATTGCTCCTGCGCCACAGAGTATTCGAAGATGCAAATCTTCAGCTCGTCGCAAGGTAGCATGAAGGGAATTCACTGATGTTCATCACGGTGTGATTGAAGTCAGTAACCTTGTTCTTTGAAAACTGAACAAACAAAAGCGTCAACAATTAAAAGTGGAGGCGACCGGTTAGCTTCGAAGGGCATTGGAGCTTCTGGCGGAAAAGTCCTTAAAGACTTTGACAGAAGAAGCGAAATGACCGAGAAGTTGGGAGCCGAAACTAGCCAGAGTTAATTCTATTATTTATGAGCTTATATCTTACTCTTTTTTGGAGAGTTTGATCCTGGCTCAGGACGAACGCTGGCGGCGTGCCTAATACATGCAAGTCGAGCGGACTGATGGGAGCTTGCTCCCTGAAGTCAGCGGCGGACGGGTGAGTAACACGTGGGCAACCTGCCTGTAAGACTGGGATAACTTCGGGAAACCGGAGCTAATACCGGATAATCCTCTTTCCCGCATGGGAAAGAGCTGAAAGATGGCTTCGGCTATCACTTACAGATGGGCCCGCGGCGCATTAGCTAGTTGGTGAGGTAACGGCTCACCAAGGCGACGATGCGTAGCCGACCTGAGAGGGTGATCGGCCACACTGGGACTGAGACACGGCCCAGACTCCTACGGGAGGCAGCAGTAGGGAATCTTCCGCAATGGACGAAAGTCTGACGGAGCAACGCCGCGTGAGCGAAGAAGGCCTTCGGGTCGTAAAGCTCTGTTGTCAGGGAAGAACAAGTACCGTTCGAATAGGGCGGTACCTTGACGGTACCTGACCAGAAAGCCACGGCTAACTACGTGCCAGCAGCCGCGGTAATACGTAGGTGGCAAGCGTTGTCCGGAATTATTGGGCGTAAAGCGCGCGCAGGCGGTTCCTTAAGTCTGATGTGAAAGCCCACGGCTCAACCGTGGAGGGTCATTGGAAACTGGGGAACTTGAGTGCAGAAGAGGAGAGCGGAATTCCACGTGTAGCGGTGAAATGCGTAGAGATGTGGAGGAACACCAGTGGCGAAGGCGGCTCTCTGGTCTGTAACTGACGCTGAGGCGCGAAAGCGTGGGGAGCAAACAGGATTAGATACCCTGGTAGTCCACGCCGTAAACGATGAGTGCTAAGTGTTAGAGGGTTTCCGCCCTTTAGTGCTGCAGCTAACGCATTAAGCACTCCGCCTGGGGAGTACGGCCGCAAGGCTGAAACTCAAAGGAATTGACGGGGGCCCGCACAAGCGGTGGAGCATGTGGTTTAATTCGAAGCAACGCGAAGAACCTTACCAGGTCTTGACATCCTCTGACAATCCTGGAGACAGGACGTTCCCCTTCGGGGGACAGAGTGACAGGTGGTGCATGGTTGTCGTCAGCTCGTGTCGTGAGATGTTGGGTTAAGTCCCGCAACGAGCGCAACCCTTGACCTTAGTTGCCAGCATTCAGTTGGGCACTCTAAGGTGACTGCCGGTGACAAACCGGAGGAAGGTGGGGATGACGTCAAATCATCATGCCCCTTATGACCTGGGCTACACACGTGCTACAATGGATGGTACAAAGGGCTGCGAGACCGCGAGGTTGAGCCAATCCCAAAAAACCATTCTCAGTTCGGATTGCAGGCTGCAACTCGCCTGCATGAAGCCGGAATCGCTAGTAATCGCGGATCAGCATGCCGCGGTGAATACGTTCCCGGGCCTTGTACACACCGCCCGTCACACCACGAGAGTCTGTAACACCCGAAGTCGGTGAGGTAACCGTAAGGAGCCAGCCGCCTAAGGTGGGACAGATGATTGGGGTGAAGTCGTAACAAGGTAGCCGTATCGGAAGGTGCGGCTGGATCACCTCCTTTCTAAGGATTATTCGAAAAGCGAAGGCGACTGTTTAG
>NZ_PNFF01000002.1:575000-635000 GCF_028888695.1 Bacillus methanolicus
GGCAACTTTACATGGAGAGGCGGGCATGATAGCCTTGTTAGGCGGAGCCAGCTATTGATATTGCTGGCTTCTTGGCTCGTAAGTCATGCCCGAAGAGGCTCCATGTCAAGTTATTTCCTATCTACCACTTAATAACATAATTATCCATAAAATCATTTTTGTACATCACTATACAATCAAAATTGAGCATTCTTATTTTGACATTTACACCTTATTATGTTGGTTCTGTTTTATAATGAAAGCTATTTCCAGGTAAGGGTTGGGAGTTTAAAACTCATGCACGTTTTTTGTAAAATTGTTAAGGCTTAGGCATTTTGAACAACTATTTGTTAAAATAAATGAGAATCTCAGAAGAAAGAGTACGGTGAAATATGGACCAGACAATTACACCATTATATCATGCGCTACTTTCACACAGCAAAAGACAGCCCATATCTTTTCATGTTCCAGGGCATAAATATGGGCATGTTTTTTCGGAAGAAGGAGCTCCTTTTTATAAAGAAATGCTAAAAATCGATGCAACGGAGCTTACCGGTCTGGATGATCTCCATTCTCCTGAAGGTGCAATTTTTGAGGCGCAAGAATTGCTTTCTAATGTGTACAAAACAAAAAATAGCTTTTTTTTAGTTAATGGTACTACAGGCGGAATCCTTGCCATGATTCTTGCGGCAGCCGGAGAAGATGATGTTGTACTTGTACAGCGAAATTGCCATAAATCGATTTTAAATGGAATTGCTCTTGCAAAAGCAGCTCCTGTTTATCTTGGTCCTGAGTATGATCATATTTGGAATATAGCCGGGGCAGTCTCCTATGAGACCGTAGAAAAAGCGATTCACTTATATCCGAATGCAAAAGCAATCATTCTTACATATCCGAATTACTATGGCCGTGTATACGATTTAGAAAATATTATTCAACTTGCTCATCGGCATGGTATTCCTGTATTAATCGATGAAGCTCACGGTGCTCATTTCATTGCTGGAGAGCCATTTCCGAAGTCAGCGGTGCAGCTTGGGGCAGATATTGTTGTCCAATCGGCTCATAAAACGCTTCCTGCCATGACAATGGGATCTTTTTTGCATGTTAACAGCAAATTAATTTCGCAGGACCGTCTCATTCAATATTTACAGATTGTGCAATCGAGCAGCCCTTCCTATCCGATTATGGCATCGCTTGATTTGGCCAGGAGTTATATCGGCACATACAAAAAAGCGGATCGGGAATATGTAATCGGGAAAATTGATCAGCTAATCGATCAATTAAGGAACATCGATAAAATTAAAGTTTTAACCTATCAAGAAGGAGCCAGCGATCCTTTAAAGATAACGATTCAAACGAATTGTTCACTTAATGGTTTCGAATTGCAAAGAAGGTTTGAAGAACAAGGGGTCTATTCAGAACTGGCAGATCCATATAATGTTTTGCTCGTATTACCGTTATTGAAGGCGGGCCAGGACTATCCTTTTGAACAAGCGGCAATGAAAATCGCAAAGGCTTTAGAAGAGGTGCCTTTATCCACTCAAAATAAGACGCCGATTTTTTATAAAAAACAGGATGTATCTGAACAGGCAATTAGCCGAAAAACAATGGACAGGCTAACACCTCAATGGATTCCCTTGGCGGATGCGGCCAATCAAATATCCGCCGATTTTGTTATTCCTTATCCTCCGGGCATTCCATTTTTATTCCCTGGGGAATTGATTACAAATGAATCCATTGATCAGCTGCAATTTTTACTCAAGAGCGGAGCCAGGTTCCAAGGCGGAGAAAGGTTAAAAGCAGGAGAGATAAAGGTATATAAAGTTTAAGAAAGTTATTTTATAACAAAAAGAGAGTTATCATCTGGGGGTAAATGAAATGAAAAAAGGTGTTTTTATAACTGTGGAGGGACCTGAAGGGGCCGGAAAAACAACGATTATCGGAATGTTGGCCGATGAGCTTGAAAAGGAAGGGCATAAAGTGCTTAAAACACGAGAACCCGGTGGAATTGAGATTGCCGAGCAAATTCGCAAGGTTATTCTTGATAAAAATAATACGGCCATGGATCCGCGCACAGAAGCATTGCTTTATGCAGCAGCGCGGAGGCAGCACCTTGTTGAAAAAGTGAAGCCGGCTTTAGAATCGGGCATGATTGTGCTTTGCGACCGGTTTATTGATAGTTCACTGGCTTATCAAGGGTATGCAAGAGGTCTGGGCATTGAGGACGTGTTCTCGATTAATCGTTTTGCGATTGAAGAGATGATGCCAGAGCTCACACTTTATTTTGATATTGAACCGGAACTTGGTTTCAAGCGGATTAATCAGCATAAAGGCAGAGAAGTAAACCGGCTTGACCTTGAAACGATGGAGTTCCATCAAAAGGTCCGAGAGGGTTATTTGCTTTTAATGGAGAGATTTCCTGAAAGGATCTATAAAATTGATGCTTCGAGAACGATGAAAGAGGTTTGCGAACAAGCAATGTCTAAAGTGAAACAACTGTTAGAAACGTATAAGTAATCATCTATTTTCTATTCAAACCCTTAAAGAATCCTCTAATTTCATATCATAACTGTTATAATAAAAGAAAAATGGAAACCGGAAATATGGACAGGAGGATGAGGGAATGAAACTAATTATTGCTGTTGTTCAAGACCAGGACAGCAACCGCCTTTCGACTGCGCTGGTCGAAAATAATTTTCGGGCAACAAAACTTGCCACAACAGGCGGATTTTTAAGATCCGGAAACACTACCTTTATGATCGGTACTGAAGATATTAGAGTGGAAAGATGCTTGCAAATTATAAAAGAAAATTGCCGGTCCAGAGATCAATTAGTGGCACCGGTCTCGCCGATGGGCGGAAACGCAGATTCCTATGTTCCATATCCTGTAGAAGTTGAAGTCGGTGGAGCAACTGTATTTGTAGTGCCGATTGAACAGTTCCTCCAATTCTAGCAGTACGGATCCGGAGGTAAAATATGAAAATTAATCAAGATCTTCGTCTAAACATCGATAATAGCAGACAGGAATCGAAGCTGCAGTCTACAAGCGGAATAAAATTTAATGAATTCGTCCAAAAGCATGATCAAAAAATGCAAATGGAAAAGCTACAGCAGCTTTTAACCGATATTGACCATGCCGGAGAAAGGCTTATGCGGTCCCGGACATTTAAAGATCTGGCAAAATTCAAAACCCTTGTGAAACGATTTGTCAAGGAAACCGTTGATTTTGGAATGGAGCTAAAACAATCCCACAGCTGGAATCAATTTGGCCAAGGAAGATCTTTTACAATTGTCGAAACGATTGATCAAAAATTGGTTGAGTTAACGGAAGAAATTATGAAAAAAGAAGAAAAATCATTGGATTTACTTGAAAAAATTGGCGAAATAAAAGGCCTTTTAATTAATTTATACACGTAAGTGAGTGATCGGATTGGCAAAGACATGGATACAACTGGAAGAAATGCAGCCGTCGGTTATAAAAATGTTAAAAAACAGCCTGATGAAAGACCGTCTGGCTCATGCTTACCTGTTTGAAGGAATGAGAGGAACAGGAAAAAAAGAAATCGGGCTGCTTTTAGCAAAAAGCTTGTTTTGTCAGGCTCCATTAGAAGGTTTTATTCCGTGCGAAATTTGTATGAATTGTAAAAGGATTAACAATGGCAACCATCCGGATGTTCATATTTTGGCACCGGACGGGCTATCAATTAAAAAAAGCCAGATTCAAGCTCTTCAGGAGGAATTTTCAAAGACAGGTGTTGAATCGAAGAAAAAACTTTACATGATTGTTCACGCAGACCGGATGACGGTTAACGCAGCTAACAGTCTATTAAAGTTTCTTGAAGAGCCTAACTCTGAGACAACTGCTATTTTAATGACAGAACAGGTCCACCAAATTCTTCCAACGATACTTTCCAGATGCCAGACGATTTCTTTTAAGCCTTTGTCACCACAGATAATGATTTCCCAGCTTACAGCAAATGGAGTAAGCCCTAACCTGGCTCCGATGCTAGCCCAACTTACTAATAATTTAGAAGAAGCATTGGATTTAAGTCATGACGATTGGTTTGCACAAGCCCAAAAAATAGTGTTAAAATTATATGAAGTGCTGAAGAAAAATCCACTTGAAGCAATGGTTCATCTTCAAGAGCAATGGTTTCAGCACTTCAAGGAGAAAGAACAACTTGATCGTGGTTTAGACTTATTACTTCTTATTTTTAAAGATTTACTATATATACAGCTTGGTATGCATGAGAAAATTGTTTATGTAAACGAAAAGGCTCGTTTAGAACAGTTTGCTCTTGAAACATCCGGACGTCGTCTTACCGGGCAGATGATAGTCATCTTGGAAGCAAAAAGAAAGCTGCAAGCCAATATGAACCCGCAGCTGTTAATGGAACAGCTAGTGCTTCAACTAAAGGAGGGATCTTCATTTGTATGATGTTGTAGGCGTACGCTTTAAGAAAGCGGGAAAAATTTATTATTTTGATCCCGGAGATCTCTCAATTCAGAAGGGCGATTTTGTGATTGTTGAAACTGTCAGGGGCGTGGAATACGGAAAAGTGGTCATTGCCCGAAAACAGGTTGATGAACATGATGTTGTCCTTCCTTTGAAAAAAGTCCTTCGAATTGCAGATCAAAAGGATCGGCTAAAGGTTGAGGAAAATAAAGCTGCAGCGAAAGAAGCCTATGAAATTTGCTGTGAAAAAGTGAATGAGCATCAGCTTGATATGAAGTTAGTTGATGTAGAATACACGTTTGACCGGAATAAAGTTATTTTTTACTTTACAGCCGACGGAAGAGTTGACTTCCGGGAGCTCGTTAAAGACTTGGCTTCGATCTTTCGTACAAGAATTGAATTGCGTCAAATAGGTGTCAGAGATGAAGCAAAAATGCTGGGCGGTATTGGCCCGTGCGGGAGAATGCTGTGCTGTTCGACATTTTTGGGTGATTTTGATCCTGTATCAATTAAAATGGCGAAAGATCAAAACCTTTCTTTAAATCCTACCAAAATTTCCGGCTTATGCGGCAGGCTCATGTGCTGCTTAAAATATGAAAATGATGAATATGAAACAGCAAAAGAACAGCTTCCTGATTTAGGGGAAATAATTGATACTCCACATGGATCCGGAAAAGTTGTTGGTTTGAATATATTGGAACGCGTTCTTCAAGTGGAATTAATGGGACAGGAACGCGTACTTGAATATACTCTCGATGAAGTATTAAAAGAAGGTGCGGTTTCGTTTCAATCTACAGACTAAGGGAAAGCATTGGAGACTGGCCTGATTTGACATGCATAAGACAGTCTCTTAAATCAGCTGGTTTGGAAACACTTCAAGAAAACGGCTTATCCTCGAGAAGCTGGAATCCGCAGCCGGACAATGAGGTGGAACGAGTGGATAAAAAAGAGATTTTTGAATCAGTGAGTAATATGGAAGCCCAAATTGGCCATTTATATAAACAACTTGGTGAGTTAAAAAAGCATGTAGCAGAAATTCTGGAAGAAAATAACTCATTAAAGCTGGAAAATGAGCATCTAAGACGCCGTCTGGAAATAACCACGGAAAATCAAAAGCAGCAAAAACAAGTGAAAGATAAAATGTCAGCAGACCAAACGGGCACTGTTGATAAAAACCCGTTTGATATTGGCGAAGGCTATGATAACCTGGCCCGGCTTTATCAAGAAGGTTTCCATATTTGCAATGTGCATTTCGGAAGCCCGCGTAAAGAAGGAGATTGCTTATTTTGCTTATCTTTTTTAAATAAGAAATAATGGACAGCCTTCCTCGGATTTGGGAAGGCTATTTTTCATAAGAAAAAATTCATCATTAAAAGGTGGAAAAAACAAGGATGGTCAATTTAAAAGACGATGAACGTTTAGACTATTTATTAACAGAAGATTTACGGATCATCCAAAGTCCGTCTGTATTCGCTTTTTCTTTAGATGCAGTATTGCTTTCAAAGTTTGTCTATGTACCGATTCAGAAGGGGAACTTAATTGATTTATGCAGCGGAAATGGAGTGATCCCTCTCTTTTTAAGCAAAAGAACGAAAGGAACAATCACTGGAGTTGAAATCCAGGAGCGGCTGTACGATATGGCTGTCCGAAGCATTGAATATAATAAGTTGGAAAATCGGATTTATATGGTCCATGGGGATATTAATGACATGCCAAAACAGTTGGGCTATGGAAAGTTTGATGTGGTGACCTGCAATCCTCCTTATTTCCCGATCCCTTCACATGAAGAAATCAATTTGAATGAGCATCTCGCCATTGCCCGCCATGAAATTTTTTGCACATTGGAAGACGCGATTCGGGTCTCAAGCCAATTGGTAAGGCAAGGAGGAAAAGTGGCGTTTGTCCACCGGCCGGGAAGGCTTCTTGATATTGTAACCTTGATGAGGAGCTATCGATTGGAACCGAAGCGGATTCAGTTTGTCTATCCTAAACAAGGGAAGGAAGCAAACACCCTTTTAGTTGAAGCGATTAAACATGGAAGTGCGGATTTAAAAATATTGCCGCCCCTTTATGTCTATAATGAACATAACGAATATACACCGGAGATAAGAGAGATTTTGTATGGAAAATCATAATCATTTCTTTTATGTGCTGGAATGCAATGATGGTTCTTTGTATGCCGGATATACAAATAATCTGGAAAACAGACTTAAGCTACATAATGAAGGAAAGGCTGCCAAATATACACGCGGTAGAGGACCGGTCAAACTTGTTTACTTCCGGCAATTCGCTAATAAAAGTGAAGCACTTAGAGCTGAATATCAATTTAAACAATGGACGCGAAAAAAGAAAGAAGAATATTTGATGAAGGAAACGGGTGGTTTATATGTGGCAGCAAAAAAGTTTTCAAAATGAAGATAAAAAAGGCATCCTTTACCTTGTGCCCACCCCGATTGGCAATTTGGAAGACATGAGTTTTCGAGCTGTTAGAATCCTGAAAGAAGCTGATTTAATTGCCGCGGAGGATACAAGAAATACAAAAAAACTTTGCCATTATTATGAAATTGAAACACCGCTTATCAGTTATCATGAACATAACAAACAAACGAGCGGAGAAAAAATAATTTCCAGACTGAAAGAGGGGGCAAACGTCGCTCTTGTAAGTGATGCAGGGATGCCGGCAATTTCCGATCCCGGTTTTGAGTTAGTCGAAATGGCAGTGAACGAACAATTGCCGGTTGTTCCTCTTCCGGGGGCAAATGCAGCATTAACTGCTTTGATCGCTTCCGGTATTTCCACCCAGCCGTTTTATTTTTACGGATTTTTGAACCGCCAGAAAAAAGAAAAGAGAAAAGAACTGGAAGCCCTTGCAGAGCAAAAAGCAACACTCATTTTTTATGAAGCTCCTCACAGGCTAAAAGACACTCTGATCTTATTGAGGGAAATAATGGGTGACCGCCGCATGGCGATTTGTCGAGAACTGACAAAAAAGTATGAAGAATTTATTCGAGGCACCGTTACAGAAATGATTGAATGGGCTTCAACAGACGAAATAAGGGGAGAGTTTTGCTTGATTGTCGAAGGATCATCTTGTTCATCTGAACAGCAATCAGCATGGTGGGAAGATTTAAGCATAAAAGAGCATGTCGAGCGCTACATTACAGTGAAGAATATGAGTTCGAAAGATGCCATTAAGCAAACGGCAAAAGACAGAGGCTTAAATAAACGGGATGTATATTCTTCCTACCATATAAATGAATAAATACAATGAATAAAGCTTCTCCGTATCTGGAGAAGCTTATTAATTATTTATTTTCTGTAATTTGAAAATTTTCCTGAATTTCTTTAAGAAGCAATTCTGCACCTTCACGGCTAAGAATTAATTTTCCTCCGGCTAAAGAAACGTTATCATCAGATACTTCGCCAGTTACGTGGCAAGTCATATTTGGTTTGTATTTTTTAAGAATAATGCGCTCATCATCAACATAAATTTCTAGAGCATCTTTTTCAGCTATTCCAAGAGTACGTCTTAATTCGATTGGAATAACCACACGGCCTAACTCATCAACTTTACGAACAATACCAGTAGATTTCATAATATTTTTCTCCTCTCGGGGTTTCTTTTTTCTATTTCTTTCGTCATTATTCGACATAAATTTTACAATTCTAATAATACCAGGCTTTCCCATAAACGTCAATAATTTTGTTTTTAATTTCCATAGAAATTTTTTACATACTCTCAAACTATTGATATACAAAGGTTTTAAACTTGATATATTATAAGTTTTTTGCCGGCGGGGAAAATTAATCGTCTTGTTGGTTTATTTATTGATCTGAAAAGTAAAGGTATAATCCAACAATATTCGACAAAATTCTGCAAAACCTGCATTTCCTTTTTCTGTTTATATCATTCGAACATGCCAATAGATTTCTGTACCATTTTAGTAAAAAATTTAATAATTTTTTGTTTTAGTCAGCTTGAGGGTCGGCTTCCGCTTTTCTATTGTCCAGCTTCGCCTCCCAGGTGCTCGAGTCATAAGTCAAATCACTTCAGAGACTATCGTCTCTTGCGTGATTTGCCTTATGCTTGTCGCACCTAAACGGTCGGCTCCGCTTTTCTTATTGTCTAGCTACAGCGGCTAGCCAGTTTTCATCCTTGAATAGACTTCCTTGAGTATCTTGCGAGAAGCATGACTTGATAAAGTGATGCTTTGAGCAGCTCGAGGTCGCGTCACGCCTGCCAATGAAGTCAAAAAGCGACTTCACCGGCAGGACCTAGAAGCATGTCGGGGCTGACCAAGCCGCTTTCGCTTTTAATATTGCACTTTTTCACATTTTTAGGTATATTTTGATGATATAAGAGGTTATGATGACGTTATAGAGAAGTCATGATCATACCTTTTTTAAAAGATGAATGATGAATTGCCCAATAAAAGGCAGAACATTTTTGAAATTGGCTCTCGCCCTTTGGGCGGGGCTTTTTTACATGTAAAATATTTTTAATAAAAATTAGACAAGCCCGCTTCTGGACTGTGTTTAAGGAGGGAATATTGTGGAGAAAAAATCTAAGACTTTTTATTTGACAACACCAATCTATTATCCAAGCGGAAATCTTCATATCGGCCATGCCTATACAACTGTTGCCGGTGATGCAATGGCAAGGTATAAGCGCTTGCGCGGCTTTGATGTTATGTTTTTAACAGGGACTGATGAGCACGGCCAGAAAATTCAGCAGAAAGCAGAGGAAAAAGGAGTGTCTCCTAAAGAATATGTCGATGAAATAGTTGCCGGCATTCAAGACCTTTGGAAAAAACTAGACATTTCCTATGATGATTTTATTAGAACGACTGAAGATCGACATAAAAAGGTTGTTGAGAAAATTTTTGCGCGCCTGCTTGAACAGGGAGATATTTATCTGGGTGAGTATGAAGGCTGGTATTGTACACCGTGTGAATCATTTTACACAGACCATCAGCTTGTCGATGGGAATTGCCCGGATTGTGGAAGGCCTGTACAAAAAGTAAAAGAAGAATCGTATTTCTTTAGAATGAGCAAATACGTAGACAGGCTGCTCAAGTATTATGAAGAAAACCCTGATTTTATTCAGCCGGAATCACGTAAAAATGAAATGATTAACAATTTCATTAAACCGGGGCTTGAAGATCTTGCTGTTTCCCGTACAACATTTGATTGGGGCATCAAAGTTCCGGGCGACCCGAAACATGTGATTTATGTTTGGATTGATGCCCTAACGAACTACATCACAGCTCTTGGATACGGCACTGATAATGAAGAGAAATATAGAACATATTGGCCGGCAGATGTTCATTTAGTCGGGAAGGAAATCGTCCGATTCCATACCATTTATTGGCCGATCATGCTGATGGCTCTAGACCTTCCGCTTCCAAAGAAAGTTTTTGCGCACGGATGGCTGCTGATGAAAGACGGAAAAATGTCTAAATCGAAAGGGAATGTGGTTGACCCTGTCACATTGATTGACCGTTACGGTTTAGATGCCCTGCGCTATTATCTGTTGCGGGAAGTTCCGTTTGGAGCGGACGGGGTGTTTACACCTGAAGGGTTCGTTGAACGAATCAACTTTGACCTTGCAAATGATCTTGGAAACCTTTTAAACCGTACCGTTGCGATGATCGAAAGATATTTTGAAGGAGTTATCCCGGCTTATCGCGGTTCCGAAGGCAAGTATGATAAAGAGCTGCTTGAAATGAATAAAGAAACTGTATTGAAATATGAAGAAGCAATGGAAAAAATGGAGTTTTCAGTTGCTTTAACTGCTGTTTGGCAGTTGATCAGCAGAACGAATAAATACATTGATGAAACTCAGCCGTGGGTATTAGCGAAAGAGGAGGATAATAAGGACCAATTAGCGAGTGTGATGGTTCACCTTGCTGAATCTTTACGCAGAATTGCTGTATTGCTGCAGCCATTTTTAACGCGTGCCCCTCACAAAATTTTTGAACAGTTAAATATTCATGATGAAACTTTGACATCTTGGGACAGTCTTGATCAGTTCGGGATCATTCCTGAAGGAACGAAGGTCGTGAAAGGGGAGCCGATTTTCCCTCGTTTAGATATTCAGGAAGAAGTGGATTTTATTAAGGCGAAAATGCAAGGGACATCACCTGCTGTGGAAGAAAAGAAAGAAGATAAAAAAGAAGAAAAGCCTGAAACAGAAGAAATCACGATTGATGATTTTATGAAAATCGATTTGCGCGTAGCAGAAGTGATTCATGCCGAGCCGGTGAAAAAGGCTGATAAGCTTCTCAAGCTACAACTGGATTTAGGATATGAAAAACGCCAGGTAGTATCAGGGATTGCCCAATATTATAAGCCGGAAGACCTTGTCGGACGCAAAGTTATTTGTGTAACCAATTTAAAGCCGGTTAAACTGCGCGGTGAACTTTCTGAGGGAATGATTTTAGCAGGAAGCAAAGACGGCGCTTTATCCCTTGCTACAGTAGACCAGTCGCTTCCTAACGGGGCAAAAGTAAAATAGTACAATATTGAACATAGAAATGTTTCACGTGTAACAGTCGATCACCGCGGAACATTTCTATGTTTTTTTTTCAAAAAAGCAATTTCTTGTTTAGAAAAATGAATAAAGGTAAAATAAAGGAACCTAACGGACAACCTATATTATGTAATAAAGCAACAACTAAAGGAGCTATTTACGTATGTTATTTGATACACATGCACATTTAAATGCAGATCAGTTCAAAGATGACTTAGAAGAAGTAATCGATCGAGCGAAAAAAGAAGGCGTCAGCAATATCGTCGTCGTTGGCTTTGACCGTCCCACCATCAAAAAAGCGATCGAGCTTGCTGAAAAATATGAATTTATTTATGCCTGTGTCGGATGGCATCCTGTTGACGCAATTGATATGACGGAGAAAGATTTGCTTTGGTTGGAAGAACTTGCATCGCATCCAAAAGTTGTCGCTCTTGGGGAAATGGGATTGGATTATTATTGGGATAAATCACCTAAAGAAATTCAAAAAGAAGTTTTTCGCAAGCAAATCCGCCTAGCTAAAAAAGTTAAGCTTCCGATTGTCATTCATAATCGGGAAGCAACGGCCGATATAGTGGAGATCTTAAAAGAAGAAGGTGCCCGGGAAGTCGGGGGAATCATGCATTGCTTCATCGGCAGTGTAGAGATTGCCAGAGAATGCATGGAGATGAATTTTTATATTTCACTAGCCGGGCCTGTAACATTTAAAAATGCGAAAATGCCAAAAGAAGTGGCAGAAGCCATCCCTTTGGATCGCCTGTTAATTGAAACAGACTGCCCATATTTAACGCCCCATCCATTTCGAGGTAAACGAAATGAACCGGCATATGTAAAGCTTGTTGCCGAACAAATTGCGGAAATAAAGGGGCTGACTGTCGAAGATGTGGCAAAGGCTACAACTGAAAATGCAAAAAAATTATTCGGCATAATTTGATAAGGAATATTGTCGAAAGTTGAGGGAGCTTGTCCGACTTTTTTCTTATTCTATAAAGTTCTACATGCATTCTTTCATTCATAGGATAACCATGTCGAGAAGTCTCCCTTTCCTTTCTGGATAAAATTTTGCATAATATGAAATATGTTTAGGCAGGGGGTGGATAAATACAATGTTTGGAAGCAGAAAGGGCTTAGGTTGACAGGAGACGAGAATGTTTATATAATCTCTCCGAGAAAAGGAGGCGTTTTTCATCGAGATTCAAAACATGAAAAACCTGTTTTCCAAGTCTTTGAGCAAGAAAAAATTGGCCGTTATTTTTGCTAGTTTCCTAGTTTTTGCTGCCGTCTTCGGAATCTTTTTGTTTGAGACAACGAAGAAGACTGTAGCCATAACTCTTGACGGTCAGGAGAGAGTGATAAAAACACATGCAGAAACGATTGAAGATCTATTCGATGAACTCGATATATCATTGCGCTCAGAAGACTATGTGTTTCCCACGGTAAGCACGAAGGTGAAAGACAACTTAAAAATTGTATGGAAACCGGCGAAACAGGTTAAAGTTGTGCAAGGTCAAGAACAAAAAACCGTTTGGACTACAGCAGAAACGGTGAAAGATCTTTTGCTAGAACAAAAAATTATCATAAATGAACATGACGTTGTCCAGCCAAAGCCAGAAGAAGCAATCAAGAACAAAATGCAAATTGCAATCCAAAAAGCTTTTCCATTAACGCTGGTTGACGGCGGAAAAAAACAACAAGTATGGTCAACTTCGACTACGGTCGCTGACTTTTTATCACAGCAAGGGATTACACTAAAGGATTTAGACCGTGTTGAGCCTAAATTGCACGAGAAAGTCAAAGAAAATGCCGTTGTAAACGTCATTCGGGTTGAAAAAGTCACCGATGTAGTGGAAGAACCAATAAACTTTGCAGTCGTCACCAAAAAAGACGGTAACTTAACAAAAGGAACAGAAAAAGTTATTAAGGAAGGCGAGCAAGGTTTATTAACAAAAAAATATGAAGTTGTTTTAGAAAATGGAAAAGAAGTTTCCAGAACACTCATCAGCGAACAGAAAGTAAAGGAAAAACAGGATAAGATCGTGGCAGTCGGCACGAAAGTAATCTCTCAACAAGTATCCCGCGGGAGTACTGAAAACGGAAGGGAGTTTTATGTAAGCTCAACTGCGTATACTGCCAGCTGCAATGGCTGTTCCGGCATAACTTCTTCCGGCATAAATTTAAAAGCCAACCCTAATGTAAAAGTTATTGCTGTAGACCCACGGGTGATCCCGCTGGGAACGAAGGTTTATGTTGAAGGCTACGGATATGCCGTTGCCGCTGATACAGGAGGAGCGATTAAAGGCTATAAAATCGATGTCTTCTTCCCTTCCAATTCACAAGCTTATCGCTGGGGGAATAGAAAGGTAAAAATCAAAATTTTAAATTAATCTTTTCATGCAGGGGATAAATAAATCCTCTGCATTTTGCATTTTACCCTGTTTATTTTATACTTATTGGAGGAGTGTTGTTCTCATTTCATTTTATGTTTTTTTCATATAAATAGACGTTTCATGTTACAAAAATGTTTCAAGTTTTTTTCAAAAAAACGAAAAAATTTTTAGATGTAAAAATGAGCGGTAGAACCGCTTTTCGATTTCATATGGAGGAACTAATGAAAATTAAAGAAATCATCGTTGTGGAAGGAAAAGATGACACAACCGCAATCAAAAGGGCCGTTGATGCAGATACGATTGAAACGAATGGTTCTGCTCTCAGCGAGGAAACGATTGAAAAAATAAAACTGGCCCATCAGAAAAGAGGCGTCATTATTTTTACAGACCCTGATTTTCCTGGTGAAAAAATAAGAAAAACAATTGCACGCCATGTACCTGAGTGCAAACATGCGTTTCTGCCGAAAGAAGCCGCGATACAAAAGAACGGAAAGGGAGTAGGCGTTGAACATGCTTCGGCTGAAATGATTCGGGAGGCGCTGCGGCATGCCCAAATCATGAAAGAAGCAGTCAATGAGGAAATTACAACAGATGATTTAATTGCGGCCGGATTAATTGGTGGAAACGGCTCAAAAGAACGGCGGGAAAAATTAGGTAAAATACTGAAAATCGGCTATACAAACGGGAAACAGTTACATAAAAGGCTTATGATGTTCCAAATATCCCGTGAGGACTTTGCAGCTGCTGTTGCGGTCATCAGACAGGAGGCGCAAAATGAATAAAGATATTGCTACGCCTGCAAGAACGAGAATGATACTTGAAAAATACGGCTTTTCCTTTAAGAAAAGTTTAGGGCAAAATTTCTTAATTGATACGAATATTTTAAAACGAATTGTCGACCATGCACAATTAACCGCTGAGACCGGAGCAATTGAAGTAGGTCCCGGGATTGGTGCTTTAACAGAGCAGCTTGCCCGGAACAGCAAAAAAGTAGTGGCATTTGAAATTGATCAACGCTTGCTTCCGATATTAGAAGAGACCATGTCGCCTTATTCCAATGTAACAATTATTCATCAGGATATTTTAAAAGCCGATATGCAAGCAATCATTGACCGGGAGTTTCAAGGGATCAACGATTTAATGGTAGTAGCCAATTTGCCGTATTATGTTACGACGCCGATAATAATGAAGCTTTTGGAAGAAAATCTGCCAATTAGAGGTATTGTTGTTATGCTTCAAAAGGAAGTAGCTGAAAGGATGGCAGCAAAACCGGGTTCCAAAGATTACGGTTCTCTTTCAATAGCCGTTCAATATTACACTGAGCCTGAAACAGTCATGGTCGTTCCTAAAACAGTGTTCGTACCCCAGCCTAATGTAGATTCTGCGGTCATACGATTAATTCGGAGAGAAGAGGCGCCCGTCAAGGTACGTGATGAAGCATTCTTTTTCCAAGTTATAAAAGCAAGCTTTGCACATCGAAGAAAGACGCTCCTAAACAACTTAACAAGCCAGCTTCCTGATGGCAAAGAGAAAAAAGAAGCAATACTTGCTGCACTGAATCAAGCGGGCATTGACCCGGGAAGAAGAGGAGAAACTCTTTCGATCGAGGAATTTGGCCGTTTGAGCGATGAACTTTATGTGTATTTTCAATAAGGACCCGTACAGGGTCTTTTTGTTTTGGTCGCAAGGAGACGAATTTCAGCTATTATCGCGATTATTTCGGTTTTATTGCGATTATTTTGATTTAACAGCGATTTTTTAAAAATAACAGCGATTTTTTCAGTTTAACAGCGATTATTTTAATATAACAGCGATTCTGCTTGTCAGGGCTGACAAAGGCGCTCCCGCTTTTCTTATTGTCTAGCTCCAGCGCCTAGCCCCTCGAGGTCGCTTCGGTCCTGCCAATGAAGTCAAAAAGCGACTTCACCGGCAGGTCCTCCAGCGCTTGTCGGGGCTGATCAAGGCGCTTCCGCTTTTCTTATTGTCCAGCTCCAGCGCCTAGCCCCTCGAGGTCGCTTCGGTCCTGCCAATGAAGTCAAAAAGCGACTTCACCGGCAGGTCCTTCAGCGCTTGTCGGGGCTGAACAAGGCGCTTCCGCTTTTCTTATTGTCTAGCTCCAGCGCCTAGCCCCTCGAGGTCGCTTCGGTCCTGCCAATGAAGTCAAAAAGCGACTTCACCGGCAGGTCCTCCAGCGCTTGTCGGGGCTGAACAAGGCGCTTCCGCTTTTCTTATTGTCCAGCTTCGCCTCCCAGGTGCTCGAGGTCATAAGTCAAATCACTACAGAGACTATCGTCTTTTTGCGTGATTTGCCTTATGCTTGTCGCACCTAAACGGTCGGCTCCTCTTTTCTAATCACATGTTTACTGTCTTTTGCATAGCCTATGAAAAGAAACGGTAAATGATTAGGAAAGCCTTTTTGCGGGGGCTTAGTTGGAGTGACGGCAGTGAAGATAAAAATCATGGATATTGTCGGAAGGGTTTCTTATCATTGTGACATTTTGTTTAGAGTGATTGATATAAGAGAAGAAGGCGGCAAGAAAAATGCTATTTTATATGGAGAAGATTTCCGGCTTATTGCCGATGCACCGTATGAGGATTTAATAAAGGTGTATCCATCAGAGCGAATGAAATTGTCAAGGGAATTTCGGTCACTTGAAGAGCAGTCGTTCAAGCTTTTTTGGCAAGATGTGGAGTTATTAAAAGAAAAGCAAGAATACGATGTAACAGACGGGTACACGAAACCGGTCAAATATTTTCAAATTCCCGGGAAGGTTCTTCATGTGGATGGTGACCCTAATTATTTAAAAAAGTGTTTAAGCTTATATGAAAAAGTCGGAGTTCCTGTTTTTGGAGTTTATTGCAATGAGAAAGAAATGCCGAACAAGGTTGGACATTTCATTGACTATTACCGGCCGGATATTTTGGTAATTACCGGTCATGATGCATATTCAAAATCTAAAGGCAAGATAACGGACCTGAATGCGTACCGGCATTCCAAGGATTTTGCTTTAACGGTGAGGGAAGCAAGAAAGAAAGTACCTCATTTAGATCAGCTAGTTATTTTCGCAGGCGCATGCCAATCACATTTTGAATCGCTGATTCAAGCAGGCGCAAACTTTGCAAGCTCACCTTCTCGGGTAAATATCCACGCGCTTGACCCTGTTTATATCGTCGCAAAAATAAGCTTCACTCCTTTTATGGAAAGGATTAATGTGTGGAATGTTCTAAGAAATACACTAACAGGGGAAAAAGGGCTCGGGGGTATTGAAACGCGCGGCGTTTTAAGAACTGGAATGCCGTATCATATTGAATATCAAGATCAAGAATAAAATGGAAGCCGTTCGCTTAGCAAAACGGCTTTTTTTGCAGAATATACATAATCTTTGTCGAAAAAGGTCAACCTATTAATGTTGAAATTTAGGGAAAAAAATAAAAGAAAAATTATTGACAATCATTTTGAATGACTGTTATAATTTATGTTTTTATTTGACTTAGATATATCAACGTGTTATACTTTACATAGTGAGGTGGACCGAATGCCAAAAACATTATCTGAAATCAAAAAAGCTCTTGATTCAAATTTAGGGAAAAGACTTTTGCTCAGGGCGAACGGTGGACGCAGAAAAACGATTGAGCGTTCCGGGATTTTAGCAGAAACGTATCCTGCCGTGTTTGTAGTCGAGTTAGACCAGGATGAAAATGCATTTGAACGTGTATCGTACAGCTATGCAGATGTTTTAACTGAAACGGTTCAAATTACCTTCTATGAAGATACATCAAGAAATGCCGCTTTAAGCTGACAATGACAATAATACGCTTTAAAGCGAGCAGCAAACAAATGGTTTGCTGCTTTTTTATTTGTGTATAGGTTAAAAAAGGTCTACATGAAAAAGGACAGAAAACCAATACTATAAATGCCGCGTGTAAAGAAAGGGGCTGTTTGTTTTGGGCAGAAGAAGAGGAATCATGTCAGAGCGTCTTAAAGAAGAACTTGCGAAAGAGCTTGGGTTCTATGATGTTGTCCAGAAAGAAGGATGGGGCGGAATCAAAGCAAGAGACGCGGGAAATATGGTTAAGCGTGCAATTGAACTAGCTGAAGAACAGCTGGCTTCAAGACGATAAATTCTTTGGAATCTGCAACTTGCAACAACAACCTTTAGAACGAATTATTTTAAAAAATCATTCAGGATTTACAGCGGCAGAAAAGTCGAGGCGAAAAAGCCCGGCTTTTCTTTTTTGCTTTTGAAGGGGCTAACCAAGGCGCTTGCGCTTTTCGCTAGAAATGATAAAATATTTTATTTGTGAAGAATGTTCAAACGTGATGTTTTGCAGATGGCGTTATGTGGTAAAATAGGACGAAACATGAAGATCGTCGAATTTTGTAAAAGAGTAGGTGGACGTAGTGAAGCTTCTAGTCAAAGCCCCGGCGAAGATCAATTTAACATTGGATGTGTTATATAAACGAACGGATGGCTATCATGAAGTAGAAATGATTATGACGACAATTGATTTGGCTGATCGCCTTGAGCTCTCATTGCTGGACGAGGATCAAATCCGAATCATTTCTCATAATCATTATGTGCCGGATGACGAGCGCAACCTTGCATATCAAGCAGCCCAGCTTTTAAAGGAACGGTTTCAAGTGAAAAAGGGCGCATTGATTCGTATTGAAAAAACAATACCAGTCGCAGCGGGATTAGCGGGCGGCAGCAGTGATGCTGCAGCTACTTTAAAGGGTTTAAATAAATTATGGGATCTTGGCCTGTCGGTGGACGAGCTGGCAGCGTTAGGTGCGGAAATCGGGTCGGATGTTTCTTTTTGCGTATATGGGGGGACAGCACTGGCCAAGGGAAGGGGAGAACTGATAACGGAACTTCCTGCTCCTCCTACATGCTGGGTTATTCTTGCAAAGCCTTCCATTGGGGTTTCAACAGCCGAAGTATATCGCAGGCTTGATTTAAATCGGATCAGCCACCCGAACACAAAAGAAATGATTAAAGCAATTGAAACGAAAGATTACAGCAAGGTTTGCGAAAATTTAGGGAATGTACTCGAAGATGTAACAATGAAGATGCATCCGGAGGTCGTCTTGATAAAAGATCAAATGAAAAGATTTGGTGCAGATGCCGTATTGATGAGCGGCAGCGGTCCAACGGTATTTGGCCTTGTGCAGCATGATTCACGGCTTCACCGAATTTATAACGGTTTAAGAGGATTTTGTGATCAAGTATATGCGGTAAGAATGTTGGGGGAACGGAATATACTTGATTAAATCCGTACATTAATGATATATTATCATTAAAATATTCGGATTTTGGAGGTCCTATTTATGAAATTCCGTCGAAGCGAACGTTTGATCGATATGACGAATTATTTATTGGAGCATCCTCGTCAATTAGTTCCGTTAACTTTTTTTGCTGAAAGGTATAGTTCTGCTAAATCGTCGATCAGTGAAGATTTGGCGATTATTAAAGAAACATTTGAACAAAGGGGAATTGGAACGTTGCAAACGGTGCCCGGTGCGGCAGGCGGGGTAAAATTTTTTGTAAAAGTGAAAGAAGAAGAAGTGAGGCCATTTATTGCGCATCTTTGCGATTTAATCAGAAATCCGGAAAGACTGCTTCCGGGAGGCTATCTATATATGACCGACATTATCAGTGACCCTTCAATTGTGAACAAAGTAGGGAAAATGTTTGCTTCTGCTTTTTCCAATACTGAAATCGATGTTGTTATGACGGTTGCGACGAAAGGAATACCGCTTGCATATGCCGTTGCCAGCCAGTTGAATGTTCCGGTCGTGATTGTCAGAAGAGATAGCAAAGTGACGGAAGGATCGACGGTAAGCATCAATTACGTGTCCGGATCGGCAAAAAGAATTGAGACGATGGTTCTTTCAAAAAGAAGCTTGGCAGAAGGATCGAAAGTACTGATCGTGGATGACTTTATGAAGGCTGGAGGAACGGTCAATGGGATGATCAGCCTTCTAAATGAATTTAACGCCCATGTAGCAGGAATAGCTGTATTAGTTGAATCAGAAAATATTGAAGAGCGTTTAGTGGATGAATACTTGTCACTTATCCGCCTTTCTGACGTTGATGTGAAAGAGAAAAAAATAAAAGTGAGCGAAGGCAATTTCTTTTCAAAGAATGTTGAAAATTGTTAGACAGAACTTTCCAGGCAGTGATAAAATGGATAAAAAGAAAAGGAGGAAGTCAAGTGAAAACGGTTCAAACAACTAATGCCCCGGCTGCAATCGGCCCTTATTCCCAGGGGATTGTTGTCAATAACTTATTTTTCAGCTCAGGGCAAATCCCGCTGACTGCTGAAGGAGTTATGGTCGAGGGAGACATTAAAGCACAAACCCATCAAGTGTTTAAGAATTTACAGGCTGTTCTTGAAGAAGCGGGGGCTTCATTGGATACGGTTGTAAAAGCAACGGTTTTTATTAAAAATATGGATGATTTTGCAGCTGTAAATGAAGTTTACGGTCAATATTTTTCTACTCATAAGCCTGCGCGTTCAACCGTTGAGGTAGCCCGATTGCCAAAAGATGCTTTAGTCGAAATAGAAGTTATTGCCCTCGTAAAATAGTTATTTAGGCGTTATAGAACAATTACTTCCAAAAAAATATCTAAAAATAGATATGATTTCACCGACTTACTCTAATTTTTCTAAAAAATTTTACTATTTAAAGAAGGAAAATTGGAAATAATGTTGAAATATATTAATTAGATATCTATCTATAGGGTAAAGGTGGTGAACAAAATGGAAGTAACTGACGTTAGATTACGCCGCGTTAACACGGATGGACGAATGAGAGCAATTGCATCCATTACTCTCGACAATGAATTTGTTGTCCATGACATTCGTGTTATTGATGGAAATAATGGATTATTTGTTGCCATGCCGAGCAAGCGCACTCCGGATGGAGAGTTTCGCGATATTGCTCACCCTATTAATTCAGAAACACGCGGCAAAATCCAAGAAGCTGTTTTGGCTGAGTACCACCGTTTAGGTGAACTAGAAGTAGAATTTGAAGAAGCCGGAGCTTCCTAAGGATATACAACTAGGGCCTACTTCACAGATAGGCTCTTTTTTATTTGTATAAATAATTGCTTGCACTTTTCTTATTGTCCGGCTTCACAAGAAACGCTTCGGCAGCGACGCATCGCACGAAGGAAAGCGTCAGCTTTTCGAGGAGCGCCCAGCCAGTTTTCATCCTTGAATAGACTTCCTCGAGTATCTTGCGAAAAGCATGACTTGATAAAGTTGCTTTGAGCAGCTCGAGGTCGCCTCGCGCCTGCCAATGAAGTCAAAAAGCGACTTAACCGGCAGGACCTAGAAGCATGTCGGGGCTAACCAAGGCGCTTACGCTTTTCTTTTTCCCCGATCCTCTCATAAATAAACCACATCAACCTATTTCTTCGTATTATTTTTTTTTGCTGTTTCCTGTAATGACAAAAAAATGTACTTAATGATCATTTCTTGAAATGAATGTCTTTTTAAGATATATTCTTTATGGATAAAAAGGTAAATTGGAGGACTGTTAATGTCGACTCGTTATGCCATCATTTTAGCCGCGGGCAAAGGAACTAGAATGAAGTCAAAGCTTTATAAAGTACTTCATCCTTTATGCGGCAAACCAATGGTTCAACATGTTGTTGATCAAGTTTCGAAGCTTAACATAAATGAAATCGTGACGATTATCGGACATGGAGCGGAAAAAGTAAAAGAACAGCTTGGGAACAAAAGCAAATATGCTCTCCAAGAAGAACAGCTTGGCACCGCTCATGCTGTTATGCAAGCAAAGGAAATCCTTGCAGGCAAAGAAGGGGTGACCATCGTTGTTTGCGGAGATACACCTCTCATCAAAGCTGAAACTATGGAAGCGCTTTTTCAACATCATGAAGAAACTAATGCGAAAGCAACGATTTTAACGGCAAAAGCTGAAGACCCAACAGGATATGGAAGAATTATCCGTAATAGCGAAGGGTTTGTAGAAAAGATCGTTGAGCATAAAGATGCAACAGAAGAAGAACGTACGGTAAAAGAGATTAATACTGGAACATACTGCTTCGATAACATTGCACTATTTGAAGCATTGCAATACGTTTCAAATGATAATGTCCAAGGAGAGTACTATCTGCCTGATGTGATTGAAATTCTGAAAAAGCAAGGCAAAAAAGTAAGTGCTTATCAATCGGAAGAATTTGAAGAAACGATAGGCGTTAATGATCGTGTTGCACTAGCCGAAGCAGAGCGGATTATGAGAAAAAGAATCAATGAATTTCATATGCGAAACGGCGTTACGATCATCGATCCTTTAAACACGTACATTGGTCCTGACGTTGAAATCGGACAAGATACCACTATTTATCCAGGCTCTGTAATAATCGGAAAAACGGTTATTGGTACCGACTGCCAAATTGGTCCGAATAGTGAAATCAAAGATTGCCAGGTCGGCATGAACACAGTTATCCGACAATCTGTTGCCCATAGCAGCATGATTGGTTCTTCTGTAAATATCGGACCATTTGCTCACATTCGTCCGGATTCGAATATTCATGATGAAGTGAAGATTGGAAACTTTGTCGAAATCAAAAAATCTGACTTCGGAAAAGGAAGCAAAGCTTCTCATCTCAGCTATATAGGAGATGCGGAGGTAGGAAGCGGCGTCAATATCGGATGTGGTTCCATCACTGTTAACTATGACGGGAAAAATAAATACTTGACGAAAATAGAAGACAACGTGTTTATAGGCTGTAATTCCAATCTGGTTGCACCGGTAACAATTGGACGGGGTGCATATATTGCCGCAGGTTCTACAATCACGAAAGATGTACCGGCAGACGCATTGTCGATTGCACGTGCCCGCCAAGTGAATAAAGAAAATTACGTTGAAAAGTTAAATCTTAAGAAATAAGCAAAATATGGAGGTCAATCATGCCCAATCAATATCTAGACCTGAATTTAAAAGTTTTCGCCTTGAATTCCAACACTGCATTAGCTGAAGAAATCGCTAGAGTAATCGGTGTAGAGCTTGGAAAATGTTCAGTCACCCGTTTCAGTGACGGAGAAATCCAAATTAATATAGAAGAAAGTATTCGCGGATGCGATGTTTTCGTCATTCAATCTACCAGCCTGCCTGTCAATGAACATTTGATGGAATTATTAATTATGATTGATGCTTTAAAACGAGCATCTGCTAAAACAATTAATATTGTCATGCCGTATTACGGATATGCCCGCCAGGATCGCAAAGCTCGTGCTCGTGAACCGATCACTGCGAAACTGGTTGCCAACCTTCTGGAAACAGCTGGTGCCAGCCGTGTTATTACTCTTGATTTACACGCACCACAAATTCAGGGTTTCTTCGATATTCCGATCGATCATCTTATGGGCGTGCCAATTTTAGCAGAGTACTTTAAAAACAAAGATTTCAATGGAGATATTGTAATCGTTTCTCCAGACCACGGCGGAGTAACAAGAGCACGGAGATTGGCAGAGCGCTTGAAAGCTCCCATTGCCATCATTGATAAACGACGCCCTAAGCCAAATGTAGCTGAGATTATGAATATCGTCGGGCACATCGAAGGGAAAGTAGTAATCTTAATAGATGATATCATTGATACTGCAGGAACAATTACATTAGCGGCTAATGCTTTAGTGGATAATGGAGCATCAGAAGTATTTGCCTGCTGTACACATCCTGTATTATCGGGACCTGCCATTGAGCGCATTGAAAACTCAAAAATTAAAGAATTGGTTGTGACAAATTCTATTGCTCTTCCGGAAGAAAAGAAGAGCGATAAAATTGTTCAGCTTTCAGTTGCTCCACTGATCGGGGAAGCGATTATCCGCGTTCATGAAGATCAGTCAGTCAGCACACTTTTTGATTAATAAAATAAATAGTATAAGGCTTGCTAATTTAAGCAAGCCTTGTTCTGTTTTCATTGTTTTGAACGAGAGGTAAAGGAATTGAGAATACAACGTTTAGACTTTCCTGATTTAGGGTATTTTTATATATAGACTTTGACTTTAAATCAGGAGGGTGACGTTTTATGAGTGCTGTTTTACAAGCGAAAGAACGGACGGAGTTTCGTAAATCCAATTTGAAAAAGTTGCGTGAACAAGGAAATATTCCGGCAATTATTTATGGCAGCGGAATTGACAGCAAGCCAATTTATGTGAGTGCCGGAGAATTAATAAAAACAATCCGTGAAGTAGGGAGAAACGGAATTATTTCCTTGAATATTAATGGAGATCAGCATCAAGTCATTCTTGGGGAATATCAGGAAGATCCTTTGAAAAAGGAATTGATCCATGCTGATTTCCGTGCTGTGGATATGTCATCAGAAATAGACGCGGATGTCCGAATCGATCTCGTTGGTGAAGCAGCCGGTGTGAAGGACGGTGGAGTCTTGCAACAGCCGCTGCATAGTTTGTCCATCACGGCAAAACCTGGTGATATTCCAAATTCGATTGAAGTGGATGTAACAAATCTTCAAGTTGGGGAAACCTTAACAATAGCTGATATCAAAATGGATAAACCGTACCGCATAAACCATGATGAAGAAGAAGTGATTTGTTCCATTTTACCTCCTAAACAAGAGGAAGAAATAAGCTCAGGTGAAAAACAAGATGGCGGTATTCCTGAGAACGAAGAAGGAAGAGAAACACCTGCCAGTGAAGAATAGATTTCAAAAGCCCTTGTTATTCAATTCTTTTAACAAGGGCTTTTTTGGTTTATAATAGCAAAAAGAGTCTTGAAATAAATTTAAATTCGAGATAAATGGTTTTTTAATAATAAAGGGTGAGAAAAATGAGGTTAATCGTCGGACTTGGCAATCCGGGAAAACAATACGATAAAACAAGGCATAATATTGGATTTGAGGTTATTGATAAGCTGTCTGAATCATTAAATATTCCGTTGGATCAGGCAAAGTTAAAAGGAATATATGGAATTGGCTCTGTGAACGGAGAAAAGCTGATTTTATTAAAACCGCTTACATATATGAATTTATCGGGTGAATCCATTCGCGCATGTTTAGACTATTATGATATTGCCCTTGAAGATTTGCTAGTTATTTATGATGATCTTGATTTGCCTGTAGGGAAAATCAGGCTGCGCCAAAAAGGGAGTGCAGGCGGCCATAATGGAATAAAGTCGACGATTGCCCATTTAGGCTCTCAAGAATTTAAACGAATTCGCGTTGGGATTGACAGGCCGCCGGCTGGTATGAGTGTCGTTGATTATGTTTTGGAACGGTTCCGAGAGGATGAACAGGAAATTATGGATGATGTAATAAAGAAATGCGCTGAAGCATGTGAAGCTTGGCTGCATCAACCTTTTCTCCAGGTAATGAATGAATATAATCAATAAATCGTGAACTGTAGACCTAAAATATTCAATGATCTCTAAATGAATAAGTTCCTCCAAATTCGTAAATAATATGTTTATTGAAAGATGATACAAGGAGGGACAGGCTTGGCGATTCATTACCGTTGCCGCCATTGCGGAGTAGAGATTGGAAAGCTAGAAAAAATGTCTGTTCACGCGGAATCACTTGGTTTGCATAAGCTAACAGGTGAAGAGCGGCAAGACATGGTATCTTATGATTCTTCCGGCAATATTCATATAAAATCTATTTGCGAAGATTGCCAAGAAGTTTTGGAGAGAAATCCTGATTATCATCAATATGATTTCTTGCTTCATTAATGCGCTTTGGACATTCATCCAAAGCATTTTTCTGTTTGTCTAACTCCAGCGGCTAGGCCCTCGGGGTCATAAGCCATCCTCCTGTGGTGGCTGAAGAGCTGCCTCCTCGGAGGCTGTCTTATACCCGTCGGGCCTAATCAAGCCGCTTCCGCTTTTCGATTGTCCAGCTGCGGCTCCTAGGGACTCGAGACATAAGCCATTTTGCTCCGGAGTCTAATGACTCCTGCGCAAACTGTCTTATGCTTGTCGTTCCTAAGCAGTCGCCTCGCTTTTCGATTGTCCAGCTGCAGCGGCTAGGCCCTCGGGGTTATAAGCCATCCTCCTGTGGTGGCTGAAGAGCTGCCTCCTCGGAGACTGTCTTATACCCGTCGGGCCTAATCAAGCCGCTTCCGCTTTTCGATTGTCCAGCTGCGGCTCCTAGGGACTCGAGACATAAGCCATTTTGCTCCGGAGTCTAATGACTCCTGCGCAAACTGTCTTATGCTTGTCGTCCCTAAGCAGTCGCCTCGCTTTTCTGTTTGGAGGGGAGGTTTTTGAATGAAAGGAATTATTAATCTATTTAATAAACAGGATGATATACAATCGGTTATTTCCGGTTTGGAAGCCGGCTTAAAAGAACAGTTAATTGCCGGTTTATCCGGGTCAGCCAGAACCGTTTTTTTAGCTTCCGTCTATCAACAAATGAAAAAGCCGATTCTGGTGGTAACCCACAATCTTTTACAAGCACAAAAACTATATGATGATGTTGTCAGTTTGCTTGGAGAAAAAGAAGTGTTTTTATATCCTGCCAATGAACTGATCGCGGCTGAAATGAGTATCGCAAGCCCTGAATTGAAAGCCCAGCGTATTGAAACGGTGAATCATTGGAGCAAGAACCAAAATGGAATTATGATCGTACCTGTTGCCGGACTGAGAAAAATACTGCCGCCAAAATCTCTATGGGAACATTATCAGCTTTTCATAAAACTTGGAGATGAGATAGATTTAGAAGAATATTTGCAAAAGCTTATTAAAATGGGTTATGTGCGTACGGAAATGGTTTCATCTCCTGGAGAATTCAGCATAAGAGGCGGTATTATCGATATTTATCCATTAACGGAACCAGACCCGATCCGGATTGAATTATTTGATACACAAATAGATTCCATCCGCTCTTTTTCACTGGAAGATCAGCGATCGAAAGAAAAACTTGCCGAAATCTTAATCGGACCTGCAACTGAGATACCGCTGGAACCGGAGCATATAGATAATATTATAAATAAACTTGAAGACGGATTAGCGAAAAGCTTGAAAAAAATAAAAGACGATAAAGCAAAAGCACAGCTTTCACAAAATATCGGTTATGAGCTTGAACAGTTAAAAAACGGACAAAAACCAGAGCAATTATTCAAATATCTCTCTTTTGCTTATGAAAAACCCGGTAGTTTACTAGACTATTTACCTGACAACGGACTTATTTTTATAGATGAGATAAGCAGAGTACAAGAGATGAACGATTCGTTGGAAAAAGAAGAGGCTGAATGGTATACAAGTTTATTAAGTGAAGGACAAATTGTTCATGATATAAAAATTTCACATCAGCTTCATCATTTACTTCAAACAGCGACACGGCCGATTCTTTATTTGTCTCTATTCCTAAGGCATGTTCCAAACACAAATCCGCAAAATATTATTAATATTTCATGCAAACAAATGCAAAATTTTCATGGACAAATGCATTTGTTGAAAAGTGAAATTGATCGCTGGAAAAAAGGCAAATTTTCAATTGTTTTTCTCGGGCCTGATAAAGAACGAGTGAAAAAACTTCAAAGAGTACTTGAAGATTATGAGATCAATGCAACTTTTACAAGCGAGAACCAGGAATTATTGCCGGGAAAAGTTCAAAT
Organism: Bacillus methanolicus; assembly: GCF_028888695.1. Taxonomy (NCBI): domain Bacteria; kingdom Bacillati; phylum Bacillota; class Bacilli; order Caryophanales; family Bacillaceae; genus Bacillus; species Bacillus methanolicus. Next base: position 601,957 of record NZ_PNFF01000002.1, read on the forward strand.
TATAGAGGGAAGTTTGAATACCGGATTTGAAATTCCGATTCAAAAAATCGCAGTTATTACCGAAGAAGAACTATTTAATAAAAAAACAAAGAGACCGGCGCGCCGCCAGAAACTTTCAAACGCAGAAAAGATCAAAAGCTATTCCAAATTGCGCGTCGGGGATTATGTTGTCCATGTCAACCATGGAATTGGGAAATATTTAGGAATTGAGACACTTGAGATTAACGGTGTACACAAAGACTATCTCCATATCCGCTATCAGGGGAATGATAAGCTGTATGTTCCTGTTGAACAAATTGATCTTGTGCAAAAATATGTTGGCTCAGAAGGAAAAGAGCCAAAAATTTATAAGCTTGGCGGCAGTGATTGGAAAAGGGTGAAAAACAAAGTCAAATCATCCGTACAAAACATTGCAGATGATTTGATTAAGCTTTATGCAGAAAGGGAAGCGGCAAGAGGGTATGCTTTTTCTCCGGATGGAGAGATGCAAAGAGATTTTGAGGCTGCCTTTCCTTATCAAGAAACGGAAGATCAGCTTCGTTCCATTCATGAAATAAAAAGAGACATGGAGCGTGATCGTCCGATGGATCGGCTGTTGTGCGGAGATGTCGGCTACGGAAAAACAGAGGTTGCCCTCCGTGCTGCCTTTAAAGCGGTCGCAGACGGCAAGCAAGTTGCGTTTCTCGTTCCGACGACAATTCTTGCCCAGCAGCATTATGAAACAATGAAGGAAAGATTTCAGGATTATCCGATAAAGATTGGGTTATTAAGCCGTTTCCGGACAAGAAAACAACAGACCGAGACATTAAAAGGATTAAAAGATGGAACGGTCGATATCGTAGTCGGAACTCACCGTCTACTTTCGAAAGATGTAGTTTTCAGGGATTTAGGTTTATTGATTATCGACGAAGAACAGCGGTTTGGGGTTGCCCATAAGGAAAAAATCAAGCAGCTGAAAACAAATATCGATGTATTAACGTTAACGGCAACACCCATTCCAAGAACTCTCCATATGTCGATGCTGGGGGTGCGGGACCTGTCGGTTATTGAGACGCCGCCTGAAAATCGCTTTCCTGTCCAAACATATGTCATGGAATATAATGCCGGGCTTATCAAAGAAGCGATAGAAAGGGAGCTTGCAAGAGGAGGGCAGGTTTATTTTTTATACAATCGGGTTGAAGATATTGAACGGAAAGCGGAAGAAATCTCAATGCTTGTACCAGATGCAAAGGTTGTATATGCCCATGGGAAAATGACGGAAAATGAACTGGAATCTATGATGCTCACATTCATTGAAGGGGAAGCCGATGTTCTTGTCAGCACGACAATTATTGAAACCGGGGTAGACATCCCAAATGTTAATACCTTGATAGTCTATGATGCTGATAAAATGGGGCTTTCTCAGCTTTATCAATTGCGGGGCAGGGTAGGGAGGTCCAACCGCGTTGCGTATGCGTATTTTACCTATCGGAAAGATAAGGTATTGACAGAAGTGGCTGAAAAACGATTGCAGGCTATTAAAGAATTTACCGAACTCGGATCCGGTTTTAAAATCGCTATGCGTGATTTATCTATTCGGGGAGCGGGGAATTTACTTGGGGCAGAGCAACATGGATTTATCGACTCTGTCGGATTTGACCTGTATTCACAAATGCTGAAAGAAGCAATTGAGGAGCGTAAAGGGAATAATGAACAGCCAAAGAGACCTCAGCTTGAGATTGATTTAGAGGTTGATGCTTATATCCCTGATTCGTATATTTCGGACGGCCATCAAAAAATTGAAATGTACAAACGGTTCAGAGCGATTAGTTCCCTTGATGATATTGAAGAACTTCAGGAAGAAATGATCGACAGATTTGGAGAATACCCTGATGAGGTTGCATATTTGTTCCAAATTGCCGAGATGAAGGTTTACGGCCAGCTTGCCGGAGTAGAAACAATCAAACAGACGAAAAACGAAGTACTGATTTTATTATCGGAAGAAGGAAGCGAACAAATAGACGGCCAGAAGATTTTCCAACTAAGCAGCAAGCATGGAAGAGTTGTCGGCTTAGGCATGGAAGGGAAAAAGTTGAAAATGGTTCTTCATATTAAAGGAATTGATATCCCAACATGGATGCATATTGCTTTTGAGATGATTCAGGGCTTGCATGATGCGAAAAAAGACCCAGTTGAACAATAGTCTTTTATATGGAATTTCTTGCTTTGCAATTGAATTGTTTTGGTAAAGATGTTTAAAATAGTCAGACAAGGGTATTTCATATGTGCAACCGCTTTTTTGATTGGTATGATTATCCGTTTTTGTAAACTTTATCACGTACAAGAAAAAATATTAGATTGTGTATAGAACTTTCCGTATGAAAGATACTAAGTTCAAATTTGGTGATGATTTCAAATAAAGAGATCTTGATACATTGCCAAACAAAAAAATCATCAGATGAAAGTGAGGCATCGTTGAATGAAAGCAACAGGTATTGTTCGTCGAATCGATGATTTGGGTCGCGTAGTTATTCCGAAAGAAATTCGCAGAACCTTGCGAATTCGTGAAGGGGATCCATTAGAGATTTTTGTGGATCGTGATGGAGAGGTCATTTTAAAGAAGTATTCTCCTATTAGTGAGTTAGGTGATTTTGCAAAAGAATATGCTGAAGCGTTATATGACAGTTTAGGAAATCCTGTATTAATCTGTGACAGAGATGCTTATATAGCGGTTGCCGGTGGTTCGAAAAAGGACTACTTAAATAAAAACATTAGTGATCTTGTTGAGAAAACAATGGAAGAACGGAATTCTGTTCTTCAAAATCAGCAAACATCCGTATCCCTTGTTGATGGGTATGAAGAACCCGTTTCCGCTTATACGATTGGACCGATCATTGCAAATGGGGACCCGATTGGAGCGGTTATTATCTTTTCAAAGGAAGGTTCTCTCGGAGAAGTTGAGCAGAAATCAGTAGAAACAGCTGCCAGCTTCCTTGCAAGACAAATGGAACAGTGATTACTGGACACGAAAGGCTTAAGAGCGCGCACTGGCTGGACAAGTATTTGTTCAGTCAATGCGTGCGTTTTTTTTATGCTTTTCGCCCTGAGCAGTCGCCTCCACTTTTCTGTGTTGTCCAGCTTCAGCGCCTAGGCCCTCGAGGTCATAAGCCAAATCACTCCAGAGGTTTACCAACCTCCTGCGTGATTTGTCTTATGCTTGTCGGGCCTAAACGAGGCGCTTCCGCATTTCTATGTTATAATACCTTCGATATAGTTTTTGGAAGGGGATGGGCGATGAAGCCCGAGATTGAATCGAAACAGCTTGTTAAAGGAGCGTTTTTATTAACAATCGCTGCCCTCATTATTAAAATTTTAAGTGCCATTTACCGGGTACCATTTCAAAATATTGCAGGCGACATAGGCTTTTACATATATCAGCAAGTTTATCCATTTTATGGAGCGGCTGTTGCTCTCTCTACCTATGGGTTTCCGGTCGTCATTTCAAAACTTTATGCAGAGATGATAACTGTAAATGATAGGGAAGGAGCCAAACAGCTTTTAATGATCTCTTTCTTTTTTTTATTGATGCTTGGGCTGGTTTGTTTTTTTGGTTTGTATGTCGGTGCAGGCTGGTTGTCAGGGCTTATGGGGGATCCAAATCTTGTTCCGTTATTTAAAGTTATATCACTTGTTTTTCTGATCTTTCCGTTTATCTCTGTATTAAGAGGTTATTTTCAAGGAAAAAATGACATGGTACCGACTGCCGTTTCACAGATTGGTGAACAAACTGTCAGAGTTGCGACAATCTTGATCTTATCGTCCGTTTTTATAGCGAAGGATTATTCTCTTTATGTTGTCGGCGCCGGAGCTGCGTTCGGTTCGGTTACCGGCGCACTTATATCGGCTTTTATTTTATGGTTTTTTCTTAGAAAAAAAAATAAAACAAGCGTATTTTCAAAAGGTTTTAGGCTGACTCGTTCTCAGACGGTCCAAATAATAAAGACGTTGTCCATTGAGGGAACAGCGATCTGTATTGCGGGAATGCTGTTGATTTTCATTCAATTGGCAGATTCATTCAATTTATATTCCTTGCTTATTGCTTCAGGCGCAGGTCGAGAAGAGGCAAAAGTCCTGAAAGGAATTTATGATCGAGGCCAGCCGCTCATCCAGCTTGGAACCGTAGCAGCGACTTCATTGTCTTTAACAATTGTGCCGCTGATTTCACGTGAAAAATTAAAAGCGAATAAAGATCTTTTGTTGGAAAATATAAAATCGGCTATTCAAATCAGTGTGATTATTGGAATAGGTGCTTCGGTCGGATTATGGAGCATAATTGAGCCGACAAATAAAATGCTTTTTGAAAACACAGAAGGCTCTAATGTACTGGCTGTATTAAGTTTCATTATTTTACTAAGTTCCGTTATTATTACTTTATCCAGCATTCTTCAGGGAATGGGCTATACACTATTTCCTGCTTTGATTATCTTAGCCGGATTTGCTTTAAAGATTTTAGGCAATCTTTTCTTAGTTCCTTCTTTCAGCCTTATGGGAGCGGCGATGGCATCTATAGTGACGTTGGCTTTTATCATGATATTATTAATGGTGAAAGTCCGGATGATTATTGGAACCCGCTTGTTATCCACCCGCATGTTTTTTGTTGTCGGGTTGGCGGCAGGAGGAATGGCTGTGATCCTGCATGTTTATATAACGATTTCGGATCGGCTCTTTTATATAAGTGAAGCAGGCCGTGCTGCATCAGCGATCCAGGCTGTCAGCGCCGTTGGAATTGGCGGGCTTGTCTATTTATGGACCATCTTAAGAGGACATATACTTAAGAAAGAAGAAATAGCCATGCTTCCATTCGGAAGCAAGTTATTGTTATTACTGCCAAAAAAGGATTAGGAGACGAACCATATGGCCAAAAAAATTGTCATTGTCGGACTTGGTGCGGGAGATCTAAACCAGCTCCCTTTAGGAATATATAAAAAACTAACCGAAAGTAAAAACGTCTATTTGCGGACAAGAGAGCACCCAGTTGTTCGCGAGCTCGAAAAAGAGGGAGTTCATTACGAGTCGTTTGACTATATTTATGAGAAACATGACCGATTTGAAGATGTTTATGAGGAGATTTGTACGGTACTGCTTCAACAAGCAGCTGCACAAACAATTGTTTATGCAGTGCCCGGTCATCCACTTGTAGCGGAAAGAACGGTACAGCTTTTGTTAGAAAGAGGAAAAGAACAGGGGATTGAAATAGAAATTGGAGGAGGTCAAAGTTTTCTTGATGCCCTTTTTCAAGCTTTAAAAATCGATCCGATTGAAGGATTTCAGCTCCTCGATGGCACATTTTTAAAACGGGATGACATCAATCTTACCCAGCACGTTATTATTGGCCAAGTGTATGATTCTTTTGTTGCTTCCGAAGTGAAACTGACTTTGATGCAAAAGCTTCCTGATGACTATGAAGTCTATATTGTGACAGCTGCCGGCAGCAAAGAGGAGAGCGTTAAGAAAATCCCGCTTTACGAACTGGACAGGGAAGTGGAGTTAAACAATTTAACATCTGTATACATTCCGCCGGTTTCTGATGAAAAGGTGCTATATAAAGAATTTGCAAAGCTTAGGGAAATTATCGCCGAGTTAAGAGGACCGAACGGATGTCCATGGGATAAAAAACAAACACATCAATCACTAAAAAAATATCTAATTGAAGAAGCTTACGAATTAATAGAAGCGATTAACAATGACGATATTGATCATATGATTGAAGAACTTGGCGACGTGCTCTTGCAAGTAATGCTACATGCACAAATTGGGGAAGATGAAGGGTTCTTTTCCATCGATGATATCGTAGAATCGATATCTGCAAAAATGATCAGGCGCCACCCTCATGTATTCGATGATACGGTAGCAGAGAATGTAGAAACGGTTCTGCAAAATTGGGAGCAGATTAAAAAGGCTGAAAAAGGTGACAAGCCTTCATCTATGTTAAAAGGGGTAGGAAGCGGTCTGCCTAATTTGTTGAGAGCATTTGCTTTACAAAAAGAAGCGGCAAAAGTTGGTTTTGATTGGAAAGAAATTCAGCCTGCTTGGGAGAAAGTAAAAGAAGAATTAGAAGAGTTTCAGAATGAACTTGTAAAACCGGAACAGAATGAGAATTTGTATAAGGAGTATGGGGATTTGCTTTTTGCTCTTGTAAATATTGCCCGGTTTTGCAATATTGATCCGGAAGAAGCTTTGTTTGAGGCTAATCAAAAATTCATCCGCAGATTTTCTTATGTTGAGCAGAAAGTAAACGAAAGCGGCAAATCCTTTGACCGATTTACATTAGAAGAACTTGATTCGTTTTGGGACGAAGCAAAAAAACAAGGTTTATGATAAAAATAACAGGGGAGAGTGATAGAATTGCGTCTCGATAAATTTTTAAAAGTTTCCCGGCTTATTAAACGCCGGACATTAGCAAAAGAAGTTTCAGACCAGGGAAGGATTGCGATTAACGGCCAGCAAGCGAAAGCCAGTTCTACAGTTAAAGAGGGAGATGAACTGACCATCCGGTTTGGCCAAAAGATCGTAACTGTAAAAGTAGAAAAGCTTCAAGAAACTTCCCGAAAAGAAGAAGCGGCTGAAATGTACTCTGTCATAAAAGAAGAGCGAATACAGGAATCAGAATAACAAAGGAAAGCGGAGGTTTCATCCTCCGCTCTTGTTCTATTTATCCTTCATTTTTCATACACATGTACAAAGGTTGTACTAAGTGAATGTGAGGGATGATGATGAGTCAATATTACGAAACAAATTCAAGCAAAGGCCCCGTCCAGGAACATGACATCATTATGAGGAGCAGGCGATTGCTTGATATAACAGGGGTCAAGCAAGTAGAAAGTTTTGATAACGAGGAATTTTTGCTGGAGACTGTTATGGGTTTTCTCGCCATACGCGGTCAAAACCTGCAAATGAAAAATCTTGATGTCGATAAAGGAATTGTATCCATTAAAGGTAAAGTGTACGATATTGTTTACTTAGACGAGCATCATGGGGAGAAAGCTAAAGGAATCTTTAGCAAGTTGTTCCGATGACGCTGTCGACACAGTTCATTACGATGCTGGCCATGATTGGCATGGGCAGCTATTTCGGGGCCGCTTTAGATACGTATAACCGGTTTTTACAGCGTTCTCGCCGCAAGAAATGGATTGTTTTTATTAATGATTTATTGTTTTGGCTGTTGCAGGCACTTATCATCTTTTACGTTTTGTTTCTTGTTAATAAAGGAGAAATAAGGTTTTTTATTTTTATTGCTCTTTTGTGCGGATTTGCTGCGTACCAAAGTTTGATCAAACAATTGTATTTGCGTCTTTTGGAATTGGCTATTTTTATCTTTGTATCGACTTATAAGTTTATTGTAAAGACTATTCAAATGCTTATCATAAGGCCTCTTCAATCGTTATTTTTACTCGTCATTTCAATGGTAGCTATGATTGGAAGAGGTCTTTTTGCCCTTGCAAAATTTGTTTTCATGATTCTAACATTTATAGTAAGGACCCTTTTGAGTCCTATCCGGGGCTTGCTTTTCTTTTTTTGGAAGCTCATGCCGAAAAACATTAAAAAATTCGTCGAGAAGTTATATAATAAAGTGGCAGGATTTATTCACCGTTTAAAGAAATATGTTGTAAGCTTTAAAAATAGATGGAAAAATCGTAAAGAGTAGGAGGTTTGCAAACGGTGAGTGCAATAGGAAAACGCAACATTGCCAAAATTGAAACAACGTATTCCCGGAAGCTGGAAATGGCTGAAATCTCGGCAGGCCGAAGACGAAAACTGCTGATTAGGCGTCTCACCGTCTTTTTTATCTTTGCAGCAGCTGTGTCTTTCGCGATGATCTCAACTCTTATATCCCAAGCCTCCATCCTTGAAGAAAAACAAAAAGAAAAAAGGGCTCTTGAAGAGGAATTATCCGGCCTTAAAAAAAGGCAGGTTGTACTGGAAGAGGAAATTGTTAAATTAAACGATGACGAGTACATTGCAAAACTTGCCAGGAGAGATTATTTCCTATCTGAGAATAATGAAATTATCTTTAACCTGCCAAAAGAGAAAAAAGAAAAATCATCCGCAAAGTAGTTTTATTGACACTCTTTTTCTCAATTTTGTATAATATAGAATAAGTATGATTTTTTATTTCTTTAAGGAGGAAAATTTTTTTTATGTCAATCGAAGTAGGCAGCAAGTTGCAAGGTAAGGTAACAGGCATCACTAATTTCGGAGCGTTTGTGGAGCTGCCGGAAGGCTCAACAGGTCTTGTTCATATCAGTGAGGTCGCAGATAATTATGTAAAGGATATTAATGACCACTTAAAGGTTGGAGACGAAGTTGAAGTAAAGGTTATTAATGTTGAAAAAGATGGAAAGATTGGTTTATCCATTAAAAAAGCAAAAGAAAGAAGCGAACAGACTAAACCACAACAATCTTATCCGCCTCGCTCACGTCAAGGCGGCCCGCGTCAAGGGAGAACAAACGATAACCGAAATAATAGCCGAGCCGAATCCTTCGAAGCAAAAATGGCTCGTTTCTTAAAAGACAGTGAAGATCGTTTATCGTCTTTAAAGCGCCACACCGAATCAAAACGCGGCGGAAGAGGAGCCAGACGTGGTTAAGCTGACTTGCTGCTTATTCATGATAGATAGCAGGTTTAAAACGAAATGAACTTGTATGCAAAAGGCAGGTCTTTTAGGCTTGCCTTTTTTAAATTGTTGGAACACATAAAAAGCGCCGGTGTTTAACCGGCGCTTCCGCTTTTCTTGTTGTCTGGCTCCAGCGTCTAGGCCCTCGGGACATAAGCCATCCTCCTGTGGTGGCTGAAGAGCTGCCTCCTCGGAGGCTGTCTTATGCCTTTCGGGCCTGATCGAGACGCTTCCGCTTTTCTTGTTGTCCAGCTCCGCCTCCTAGCCCCTCGAGGTCGCCTCACGCCTGCCGATGAAGCTAAAAAACAGCTTCACCGTCAGGGCCGCAAGCAGCTGTCGGGGCTAATCAGTCGGCTCCGCATTTCGATATAGCGGCGGAGGGGATCGAACCCCCGACCTCACGGGTATGAACCGTACGCTCTAGCCAGCTGAGCTACGCCGCCATTGTTCAAAGGCACATGAAATATAATACATAGTTAAAAAGTTTGTGTCAAGAAATTATGCAAAGAAAAATGTCGCTTTTTAAGCAATTTTAACCAATAATAGTGAGAAAGATGATTTTTTAGGGATTAAGGGCGCAAAAAATAAAATATTTCGATTTTTCCGTTTTCTTTTTAGATAAAAAGATGAAAACAGTCGAACGAATTTCAACTACTTGTCCGCATTTTGACAAACTTTTAAGAAAGCTTCTTTTATAATAATCCCCAAATATAAAAATTAGGGGAGTGGAGTCGAGTGCAAAAGGTAGAACGGAATTTAATTGATTCGATAGGTGAAGTGAATTTTGAACGGCCGAAATTGGAGCTGGCAAAGGCCCTGAAAAAATTACAAGCGAAACTGGAAACTTTTTTTATAAAGAAAGGCTACCTTTTATTATTGATCGGTTTTTTGCTAGGAAGAGCTTTAATTTTGGCGAAGTTAACTCCATTTAGCCTTCCGTTTTTTGCAGCAGTGTATTTTCTAAGAAGAGATAGAGCACCGCTCGCTTTGATTGGATTAGTTGGAGGAGCTGCTACGATATCATTAAAAGTTGCAGTTGTAACATTTGTGGTTGTCTTTCTGTTTCTTTTTTCTTTCCGCATTTCAAAGAAATGGCTGAAAAATGAAATAAAAGCTCTCCCATTTTACGTTTTTTCAATCTTGTTGATTGGAAAAACCGCAGAAAGCTACATTTTTTCCGGACAAGTTACTCTGTATGACGGGATGATGTCGGGTATAGACGCAAGCCTTGGTTTTATCCTTACCTTAATTTTCTTGCAAAGCATTCCATTATTAACGATAACTAAACGCCGGCAAACTTTAAAAACGGAAGAAATTGTTTGTCTAATAATAATGCTCGCTTCTGTTATGACAGGAACCATAGGCTGGTCTGTTTATGATTTATCGATTGAACATATTATGTCGCGGTACCTTGTTTTATTATTTTCATTTGTAGCAGGTGCAACCGTTGGATCGACGGTTGGGGTAGTCACTGGTTTGATTTTCAGTCTTGCTAATGTTTCGAGCTTCTACCATATGAGTCTGCTTGCGTTTGCCGGGCTCTTGGGAGGCCTTCTGAAAGAAGGGAAAAAGATTGGTGTCGCAATCGGTCTTTTCATTGCCACTTTACTAATTGGCATGTATGGCGAAGGCGGCGGACCACTGACAAAAACGTTGCTTGAATCAGCATCCGCAGTATTGTTGCTCTTTCTTACACCAACTGCTTTAACTTCCAAGCTGGCAGCATATATTCCCGGAACACCGGAATACGCAGCGGAACAGCAGCAATATATGAGAAAAATGCGTGATGTAACCGCTCAAAGAGTGGCCCAGTTTTCTAATGTTTTTCAAGCATTATCTAAAAGCTTTTCTTCTTTAGACCAAAAGGAGGCATTTGGAGAAACAGACGGCCGTGAACTGGATTATTTTTTAAGTAATGTTACCGAAAAAACGTGCCAGACATGTTTTAAGAAAGAACATTGCTGGACAAGAAACTTTAATACAACTTATGAATATATGAAAGAAATTATGCATGAGATTGACGAAGAATCGGGAACCATTTCTCAAAAGTTGTCTCGGGAATGGGAGAAGCATTGTACCCGTTCAAAAAGAGTATTGGAAGTTATACAACAAGAATTAACCTTTTATCAGGCTAATCAGAAGCTGAAAAAACAAGTTCAAGAGAGCCGTAAATTAGTAGCGGATCAGTTGCTTGGTGTTTCGGAAGTAATGGAGGATTTTGCGAAGGAAATACAAAGAGAAAGAGAAATCCATTATAAACAAGAAGAGCAAATCCTTGAAGCGCTCCAATCATTTGGCATACACATTGAACATGTTGAAATTTACAGCTTGGATCAAGGGAATGTGGATATTGATATGACCATTCCATATTGCCGTGGGCATGGGGAATGCGAAAAACTCATTGCCCCAATGCTTTCGGACATTCTTGGAGAAACGATCATCGTGGAAGCTGAAGAATGTTCAACATTTCCGAACGGATTTTGCCATGTGACGTTTCGGTCAGCGAAAGCTTACACAGTGGAAACAGGGGTAGCCCATGCTGCAAAGGATGGAGGGCTTGTTTCAGGAGACAGCTATTCGACGATTGAATTAGGGTATGGCAAGTATGCGATTGCAATCAGCGACGGAATGGGCAACGGAGAACGGGCGCATTATGAGAGTAAAGAAACACTCCAATTGCTGCAAAAGATTCTTCAATCAGGCATCGAAGAAAAAGTGGCAATTAAATCCGTTAATTCTGTTTTATCACTCAGAACAACGGATGAAATATTTTCTACTCTTGACTTAGCAATGATCGATTTGCAAAATGCTTCCGCAAAGTTTTTAAAAATTGGTTCAACTCCAAGTTTTATAAAAAGAGGAAGCAAGATCGTAAAAATCTATTCAAGCAATTTGCCAATAGGAATTTTACAGGACTTTGAAGTCGATGTTGTTAGTGAACAACTTAAAGCAGGAGATCTTTTGGTTATGATGAGCGACGGAGTATTTGAAGGCCCTAAACATGTTGAAAACTATGATTTATGGATGAAACGAAAACTGCAAGAATTGCAGACAGACGACCCTCAGCAAATCGCTGACTTAATCTTGGAAGAAGTCATTCGTTCGAGAGCAGGCAATATTGAAGACGATATGACCGTAGTTGTAGCAAAAATAAAGCATAACAATCCGAAGTGGGCTACCATTCCGGTTCAAGGATATAAGAAAAGAGCTTAAACGTTTAAATTGCATTGCTCCTCTTTCATTTATGTATAAATCCCTCCTTTTCCGTCGAAAATGGTAACAACTTTTGAAACGGAGGGAGCCTAATGAAAACAGGAACGTTAAAGCAAATCTTACTGATAACGGACGGATGTTCGAATCAGGGTGAAGATCCTGTTGCGATGGCAGCACTAGCCCGGGAACAGGGAATAAGCGTAAATGTCATTGGAGTTATGGAGCATGATGTCATTGACGAAAATGGTATGAAGGAAATAGAGAATATCGCTTTATCCGGCGGGGGCGTCAGCCAGGTTGTGTATGCCCGGCAGCTTTCACAGACCGTTCAAATGGTTACAAGAAAGGCAATGACACAAACCCTTCAAGGCGTTGTAAATCGGGAGCTTCAACAAATTCTTGGAGGTTCTCAAACGATAGAAGATCTGCCACCCGAAAAAAGAGGCGAAGTAATGGAAGTGGTGGATGAGCTAGGTGAAACAGTTGAATTGGAATTGTTGATTCTTGTCGATACAAGTGCGAGTATGAAACATAAGCTTCCTACTGTAAAAGAGGCTTTGCTCGACCTGTCTCTAAGCCTGAATGCCCGTTTGGGAGATAATCGCTTTTCGTTATTTATATTTCCCGGGAAAAAAAATGATGTCGAAAAATTGCTGGATTGGACTCCAAATCTTGAATCATTGACAAGTATTTTCCCTAAGTTAACAACCGGAGGAATCACACCTACTGGACCGGCGATCCGTGAAGCGCTTAGTGCCTTTAATAAAAAACGGTCGTTAAGGAGTTTGCTTTCTCGTGATGATGAACAATTCTTTGAAGAATCGATTTAAAGTAGTTCCAGGTACGGTCATTGAAGGAAAATGGCACAGAAATCGATATACGATTGTGAAAGAATTGGGATATGGCGCTAATGGGATTGTTTTTTTAGCAAAAGCCGGTAATAAACATGTAGCTTTAAAGTTGAGTGACAATGGAATGTCGATCATATCCGAGGGGAATGTGTTAAAATCTTTTGCAAAGGTCCAGGGATCTGCCCTTGGACCTTCTTTACTGGATGTCGATGATTGGGAAACAAACAGCGGAAAAATCTCTTTTTATGCAATGGAATATATTCATGGGCCTGATTTGCTTACGTTCATTAAAACGAAAGGGAAAGCGTGGACAAGCATTTTAATTCTTCAGCTTCTGTCTGATCTGGAGCAATTGCATAAAAACGGATGGGTGTTTGGAGATTTGAAACCGGATAATCTTATTGTCACTGGGCCGCCTCCGAAAATTCGCTGCATTGATGTTGGAGGAACAACGGTTCAAGGAAGGGCCATTAAAGAGTTTACCGAATTTTATGACAGAGGGTATTGGGGTCTTGGTACAAGAAAAGCAGATCCTCAATATGATTTATTTGCGGTGGGCATGATTTTCATGAATATTGCTTATCCTAAACGGTTCACGAAACAAACTGGAGGTCTTCAACAGCTTAAGGCTGCAATTCGGCAGCAACAAGAATTGCATAAATATGAAGACATCATTTTAAAAGCGCTTAAAGGACATTATTTAACTGCAGAGGAAATGCGTAATGAATTGTTAAGGGTGGTTGGAGCCGGTAGGCCAAAGCGTGATGATCAGCAGCCGGTATTTGCTTCCGGCCGACGGCGTTTTCTGCAACAAAACAGCAGGCGTGCCATGAAAAAGCAAAAAAAACGAGGCAGCTTTTTTGAAACGCTTCTGATCGTCTTTGTTATTTCACTGCTTTACATTATATATATATATGGGCAAATTTTTTAACATTTTCTTTTCGGGAATATGAAACCCTTTCTTAACTGAATACGTAATAAAAAATATCAATGAAAACCGACCATTTTTGAAATGAGAGCGTTAAAAGCGATAAGTAATCAAAATTGTTTTTTTTCAGAAAATGAATCACTTTCTAATTGCCAAGGTATATTTAACTATATTTTTAAGGAAGAAGACGACATGTTAGAACAAAAAGTTGAAGCCTTTCTTAAGCGAAACAATATGAATCTTGATAATAAAGATATATTAGTGGGAGTCTCAGGGGGGCCGGATTCGCTGGCGCTTCTCCATTATTTATGGAGTCTTAAAGAAGAACGGAACCTTCAAATTGTAGCGGGGCACGTTGATCATATGTTTCGGGGAAATGAATCGTACGAAGATGCATTGTTTGTAAAGGATTTTTGCGAAAAGAGGGGGATCCCTTTTGAAATGGCCAGAATAAATGTACCAGAGTATATTGAAAGATCAGGAAAAAGCCCTCAGGCCGCCGCACGTGACTGCCGCTACAATTTCTTTAAAAAGATAATGAAAAAACATGGCCTTCGATTTTTAGCTCTTGGCCACCACGGGGATGATCAGATTGAAACCATCTTAATGAGGCTGACAAGGGGCAGCTCCGGAACTGCAAGAGCCGGTATCTCCTTCCAAAGACCTTTTCATGATGGCATGATTATTCGCCCATTTCTCGGAATAAGCCGGAAGGACATCGAAAAGTATTGCAAGCGGCATCGTTTGGAGCCGAGATTGGATCCGAGCAATAATAAAAACATTTATGTCAGAAATCGGTTCCGTCATCACGTGCTCCCATTTTTGCAATCGGAAAATCCGCAAGTACACGAGCATTTTCAGCGTTTTAGCGAGGATTTGGAGCGCGATGAAAAGTATTTACAGGAATTAACTGTCGAAAAAATGAATACAGTAATCATTAATAAAGAACAAGACCGGGTGACGATCGATATTCCTGCATTCCGGTTATTGCCGATGCCTTTACAAAGGAGAGGGATTCAACTAATATTATACTATCTTTATAAGGATATACCTGCTTCTCTTTCCGCGGTACATATTGATCATGTATTTTCTTTATTAAGCAGTTCTCATCCTTCCGGAACGCTTGATTTCCCAAATAATCTAACCATTTTGCGATCTTATAATCAATGCCATTTTCAATTTGGGATAGGCCAAAGGAAACCTTTTCGGTTTGAGATTGCCGAACCCGGTACAGTATTACTTCCTAATGGCCGGAAAATTACAATGGAATATACCGACAAAGCATTTATTGATACAGACTTAAATAGTTTCGTTTTTAATGCAAAAGAAGTTCCGCTTCCATTAATTATAAGATCGAGGAAAAACGGCGACAGAATGACGATAAAGGGTATGAAGGGATCAAAAAAGATAAAAGATATTTTTATTGACTGTAAAATTCCTTTGCTGGAAAGAGATGAGTGGCCGGTAGTGACAGATCAAAACGGTACAATTCTTTGGCTTCCTGGCCTGAAAAAGTCCAATTTTATTTTAAACGAAAATGAAAACAGCATTTACATTAAATTAACATACACAAATCAATGATTCTTCTAGGGGGCTCACATTCCATGAAAAACGACATTGAAAAAATTTTAATTACAGAAGAAGAAATTCAAGAAAAAATTAAGGAATTAGCAGCTGAATTAACTGCAGAATATGATGGCCGTTTTCCGTTAGCAATCGGGGTGCTGAAAGGAGCAATGCCTTTTATGGCAGACCTTCTGAAGAGAATAGATACATATCTTGAAATGGATTTCATGGACGTGTCCAGTTATGGGAACTCCACTGTATCCTCAGGGGAAGTCAAAATTTTGAAGGATTTAGATACTTCTGTTGAAGGACGGGATATATTAATCATTGAGGATATTATCGACAGCGGTTTAACTCTCAGCTATCTTGTCGAGCTTTTCCGCTACCGGAAAGCAAAATCAATTAAGATTGTTACGCTACTTGACAAGCCTACAGGAAGAAAAGCTGATATTCAAGCGGACTATGTAGGGTTTATTGTTCCGGATGAATTTGTCGTAGGGTACGGATTAGATTACGCTGAAAAATATAGAAACCTTCCGTTTATTGGTGTATTAAAACCGGAAGTATACAGCAATAATGGTTAAGTAAAGAAGACGAGTAAGAATTGATTTTTCCGTTGAAATGTCGTATTTCTGACAAGTCTTATTCCTTGTACTGGCATGATTTTCTGTGATACTATTTTATATAGTTTGTTTACCGTGGGAGGAGGTAAGGGATGAATCGGATCTTCCGTAATACCATCTTTTATTTATTGATATTTTTAGTCATTATTGGCGTTGTTAGCTTCTTTAATGGCAACAACCAGCCAAGAGAACATATATCTTATGATCAATTCATCGAGCATTTGGAAAACGGAGACATCAAATCTCTTTCAATGCAGCCTGAACGGGGTGTATTTGAAGTACGAGGCAAGTTAAAGGGCTATGATGAAGATAAATACTTTTTAACTTATGTTTGGAATAGCGACAATTTGCTCGACCGCATCCATAAGGCAGCTGCGGAAGCAAAAGTTGAGGTAATGCCTGCCAAGGAAACAAGCGGCTGGGTAACATTTTTTACCTCCATCATTCCGTTTATCATCATCTTTATCCTTTTCTTCTTCTTACTAAACCAGGCACAGGGCGGCGGCAGCCGTGTCATGAACTTTGGGAAAAGCAAAGCGAAGCTTTATAACGAAGATAAGAAAAAGGTGCGTTTTAAAGATGTAGCGGGTGCAGATGAAGAAAAGCAAGAACTTGTTGAAGTTGTTGAATTTTTAAAAGATCCGCGCAAATTTTCAGAACTTGGTGCACGCATTCCGAAAGGCGTTCTCTTAGTGGGCCCTCCGGGTACAGGTAAAACATTGCTGGCGCGTGCAGTTGCCGGTGAAGCCGGTGTTCCGTTCTTTTCAATCAGCGGTTCAGACTTCGTTGAAATGTTTGTCGGGGTCGGAGCTTCTCGTGTGCGCGATTTATTTGAAACTGCGAAGAAGAATGCTCCATGTATTATCTTTATTGACGAAATTGATGCAGTCGGCCGCCAGCGCGGAGCAGGACTTGGCGGAGGCCATGACGAGCGCGAGCAGACATTAAACCAATTGCTTGTTGAAATGGATGGGTTTGGCGCGAATGAAGGGATTATTATTATCGCTGCCACAAACCGGCCGGATATTTTAGACCCTGCCTTACTGCGTCCGGGACGTTTTGACCGCCAGATTACAGTTGACCGTCCTGATGTAAAAGGACGTGAAGCGGTACTTAAAGTTCATGCACGAAATAAGCCTCTTGATGAGTCTGTCAACTTAAAAAATATTGCGATGCGGACTCCGGGATTTTCCGGTGCGGACCTTGAAAACTTGCTCAACGAAGCTGCGCTGGTGGCAGCTCGTCAGAATAAGAAAAAAATTGATATGTCTGACATAGATGAAGCAACAGACCGTGTCATTGCCGGTCCTGCGAAAAAGAGCCGTGTTATTTCGGAAAAAGAACGTAAAATTGTTGCTTTCCACGAAGCCGGTCATACTGTTATCGGCTTGATGCTGGATGAAGCTGAAATGGTTCATAAAGTAACGATTGTTCCGCGGGGCCAAGCAGGCGGATATGCGGTCATGCTTCCTAAAGAAGATCGTTATTTCATGACAAAACCCGAATTGCTTGATAAAATTACCGGCCTTTTAGGCGGCCGAGTAGCGGAAGAAATTGTGTTCGGTGAAGTCAGCACTGGTGCACATAATGACTTCCAGCGTGCAACAGGCATTGCGCGAAGAATGGTTACTGAGTTTGGGATGAGTGATAAGCTTGGTCCTTTGCAGTTTGGACAATCACAAGGCCAAGTGTTCTTAGGAAGAGATATCCATAGCGAACAAAACTATTCCGATGCGATTGCATATGAGATCGATTTAGAAATTCAGCGTATTATTAAAGAATGTTATGAGAAAGCAAGAAATATTTTATCGGAAAACCGTGATAAGCTTGACCTTATAGCAAATACGTTATTAGAAGTGGAAACACTCGATGCAGAGCAAATCAAACACCTTGTCGAGCATGGCAAACTTCCTGATCATTCTGCTGCCCGTGTTAACAAAAATGCAGACGATGTGAAGGTAAATATTAATACTAAAAAAGACGAAGAATTGCCGGCAAACGGTGAAGGCGCTATTAAAGAGGAACATACTACCGGTCTTAATTCCCGTTTCTCTGATGATACGGGAAATATCGATGAAGACCGCCGGAATTCTTAAGAAATTTATCATTTTTGCCGAAATTGGCAATCAAAAAATAAGGGGCTGACTCATAAAGGTCTGACTCCCTCCAACGATGACAGTATATAGAATGGTTTTATTGGTGTTTGTCTATATATTGTTTTGGAGGGGTTTGACCCTTTGCATATGAGCCAGCCCCTTTTTTGCCATTAAGTTTAACATTTTTTAGGTTTTTTCAATTGCACGAATGACTATGGATTGTGTTATGATATGTTGGCAGTGTGACACAATCATTAATTCATAAAGTGGTGAGTCGGTTGATTTTTGTATTTGATGTAGGAAACACAAATATTGTATTAGGAGTATATGATGAAGATAAATTAAAACACCATTGGCGGATAGAGACAGATCGGTATAAAACAGAAGATGAATATGGAATGATCATAAAGAACCTATTTGAGCATGAAAACCTTTCGTTTTCACAAATAAACGGCATTATCATTTCTTCTGTTGTTCCGCCGATTATGTACGCTCTTGAAACAATGTGTCAAAAATATTTTCATATTAAACCGCTTATTGTAGGACCAGGAATTAAAACGGGCTTAAATATTAAATATGAAAACCCCCGTGAAGTTGGAGCGGATCGAATTGTCAACGCGGTAGCCGCCATTCATGAGTATGGAAGTCCGTTAATCATTGCTGATTTTGGAACAGCTACAACATATTGTTATATTAATGAGAAAAAGCAATATATGGGTGGTGCGATCGCCCCCGGGATTAACATTTCGACAGAAGCTCTTTACTCAAGAGCGGCAAAACTTCCCAGAATTGAAATTGCCCGCCCTGATAACATTATTGGGAAAAATACAGTTGCCGCTATGCAGGCGGGTATTTTATACGGGTATGTCGGCCAGGTAGAGGGTATTGTAAAAAGAATGAAAGCTCAAAGCAAACAAAACCCGACTGTTATTGCGACAGGAGGTCTTGCTTCTTTAATAGCGGCGGAATCAGACGTGATTGATATTGTTGATCCGTTTTTAACCCTTAAAGGGCTGCAGCTAATTTATAAAAGAAATATGGGCGAATAGTCTAACAACGAGAAAGGAGTATTTTTATGAATGATTATTTAGTAAAGGCTTTGGCGTTTAATGGACAGATAAGAGCGTATGCCGTTAAAAGTACAGAAACGGTCGGAGAGGCACAAAGACGCCACGGAACATGGCCGACTGCATCTGCGGCATTGGGCAGAGCGATAACAGCCGGTGCAATGATGGGGGCCATGTTAAAAGGAGAAGAAAAGCTGACGATAAAAATTGAGGGCGGCGGACCAATCGGAGCTATTTTAGTGGACAGTAATGCCAAAGGAGAGGTACGCGGTTATGTTACGAATCCCCAAGTCCATTTTGATTTGAATGAGCATGGCAAGCTTGATGTTAGGAGAGCTGTCGGAACGGAAGGAACTCTTACTGTTGTTAAAGATATTGGCTTGCGCGATTATTTTACCGGACAAGTTCCAATTGTGTCCGGAGAATTAGGAGAAGATTTTACGTATTACTTTGCTTCATCTGAACAAGTTCCTTCTTCTGTTGGCGTAGGCGTGCTTGTTAATCCGGATAATTCCATTTTAGCTTCAGGCGGGTTTATTTTGCAGCTTATGCCGGGAACAGACGATCAAATTATTACAAAGATTGAAAATCGGTTAAAAGAAATTCCTCCGGTATCAAAGTTAATTGAAAAAGGCTTAACACCTGAAGAGTTATTGAACGAGCTCTTAGGGGAAGAAAATGTAAAAATACTGGAAACTCTGTCTGTTTCCTTTACATGTAATTGTTCGAAAGAGAGATTTGGAAATGCGATTATTAGCCTTGGGCAAGAAGAAATTACCGATATGATTGAAAATGAAGGAAAAGCTGAAGCGCAGTGCCATTTTTGTAATAATATTTATGTTTATTCGAAAGAGGAATTAGAAGAACTGAGGGAAGAAGCGAAATAACCATTTTTTCTTTTAAAAATAGTTTTAATTTATAAAGCCGAAAAGCGTCTTTGGATTAGATACGCAGTCTAGCTCCAGCGCCTAGCCCCTCGAGGTCGCTTCGGTCCTGCCAATGAAGTCAAAAAGCGACTTCACCGGCAGGCCCTCCAGCGCTTGTCGGGGCTAACCAAGGCGCTTGCGCTTTTCGAATGGGGGAACAAAGGTTGGGGAAGAATCAACTTTGGATGATTATTGCCGCTTTAGTTGCGCTAAATTGTTTTACGTTCATTTTCTTTTTATCCAAAACAGAGTGGGCTTTCGGTAACGGAGAAACGGTTGCTACGGTAGGAAATGATTCGATTTCAAGGCAAGAGTGGATAAATGAATTGGAAACAAGGTACGGAAAAGATACATTAAGGGATCTTGTTGACCAAAAAGTGGTTGAACAGATGGCTGAAAAGTATCACATTAAAGTTTCGGAACAGGATGTCAACAGAGAATTAATAATGATGAAATCCCTTTATGGATCATATGGCCAACAACAGGGAAACGAAGAAAAGTGGAAGCAGCAAATCAAATACAGCCTTTTGCTTGAAGAGCTGTTGACAAGGGATGCGGTGATTGAGGAAGAAGAACTGAAATCCTATTACAAGCAAAACAAAAATTTATTTGATATCCCGGATTCTTATCATGTATCACAAATCGTCACAAAATCGAAAAAGGATGCCGAACAAACTATGCGGGAATTAGAACAAGGTTCAAACTTTCAGGCACTGGCAATGGAGCGGTCCATTGATGAATTTACAGCAAACCAAGGTGGAGACCTTGGGTTTGTGAGTGAAGAAGATGATCGAATTCCTGCATCGGTATTTAACAAAATAAAAGTGCTGGAACCGGGAAAATGGAGCGAACCGATTGAAACAAAAAACGGCTACACAATTATTTTTCTCCATGAAAAGGTGCCGGGGAAGAAATATTCCTATAAAGAAGTAAAAGATCAAATTCGCCGCCAAATTGCTTTAGAGCAAATGGATGTTCCTATTTCTGCCCAAACGTTCTGGGAGGAAGCAAAGGTTGATTGGCTTTACGGCAAGGGAGAAAAAGAATCATAGTGGCTAAGGATCAGACCCCATAACACAAGATATTGGACATAATGTTGGATAAATGTGCTATAAATGATAAATGCACATGAGGTCAGACTCTTATGAGACAGCCTCTATTAAAGAATAATTAGAGTGATTTTTCAAAAATGATTGACACAGAACAAATTGATTGGTAAATTTTAATAAAACCAATAAAAATACTCGGATTAAGGAGTGAAAACAATGGTTCGTGTGGCAAATTCTATTGCTGAACTTGTAGGACAAACACCGATTGTCAAATTAAATCGTCTAACAGATGAAAACAGCGCAGAAGTATACTTAAAACTCGAATATTTTAATCCCGGAAGCAGTGTAAAAGACCGGATTGCATTGGCGATGATCGAGGCTGCAGAAGAAAAAGGAGTATTGAAGCCGGGGGATACGATCATAGAACCTACAAGCGGAAATACCGGAATTGGGCTGGCAATGATTGCGGCTGCAAAAGGATATAAAACAGTAATTGTAATGCCGGAAACAATGAGTTTGGAGCGCCGCAACCTATTGCGTGCTTATGGTGCAGAATTAGTATTGACTCCCGGACCGGATGGAATGAAAGGGGCAATCAAAAAAGCGGAAGAACTGGTTAAGGAACACGGCTACTTTATGCCACAGCAATTCAAAAACGAAGCAAATCCGGAAATTCACCGGAGAACAACCGGAAAAGAAATTGTTGAACAAATGGGCGATCAGTTGGATGCGTTTGTATCCGGAATCGGAACAGGCGGAACGATTACAGGCGCTAGCGAGGTTCTTCGAGGAAAATATCAAGATATTAAAATTTATGCAGTTGAACCGGCAGATTCTCCGGTATTATCAGGAGGAAAACCGGGACCCCATAAAATTCAGGGAATTGGAGCAGGATTTGTTCCGGATGTCCTCAATACAGAAATTTATGATGAAATCATTCAAGTAACAAATGATCAAGCATTTGAATATGCGAGACGTGCTGCGAAAGAAGAAGGCATTCTATGCGGAATTTCCTCAGGGGCAGCCATTTATGCTGCTCTGGAAGTGGCGAAGAAGCTTGGAAAAGGAAAGAAAGTATTAGCCATCATTCCGGACAATGGGGAACGCTATTTGAGTACACCTTTATACCAATTTGAATAAAGTTTACGGGGCATTGGCAGGGGCCATGCCTCTTTTTCTTCAAAAATACTTATAAAGCACAATCTTGATCATGTATGATAGGAGTTGAGAAATTTTTTAGGGGGTACTTTATTAAGTGAAGCAGCTTAAGATCTATAGTAAAAAAATTCCATATTCTCACTCCCGTTTTTTTAAGCAATATTGTCTATTATCAAAAGATCAGTCTTATCATGTTTTCCTCGAAAGCGGAAGAGGAGGACGATATAGTATTGCGGGGCTACAGCCATACATCGTAATGGAAGGGAAAGGCTCCCGCCTTAAAATCATCAGTAAAGAAAAGACCGATTTCCTTTCCGGAAATCCCCTTCATCTATTAAAAAATTGGCTGAAAAACTATCATGTTGAAAAACGAGCGGATCTCCCAGATTTTCAGGGCGGAGCAATCGGATACATAAGCTATGATTATGGCCGTCAAATTGAACGGCTGCCGAATATTTCCCAGGACGACTTATTGATTCCGGACATTTATTTTTTATTGTTTAAAGAATGGTTTGTATTTGATCATGAGGAAAAAGTATTGTGGCTCATGTTTTTGTATGAAGAAAAAGAAATAAAGAAGGTTGAAGAATCGGCAAAATATTGGGAGCAGCAATGGTTTAAGTCTCAAAGAGAGGAACCGGAAACAGTCAACAAAAAATTGTCTGATAAGCTTGAGGTTTCATTAACTGAAAAGGAATTTATCGAGGCCGTGGAAAAGGTGCAGCAATACATTCGCCAAGGCGATGTTTTTCAAGTGAATTTGTCTGTTCGTCAATCGAAACCAATCGAAATCCCTGCCTTAAGTGTTTATAAACAGCTGCGAGTCTTGAATCCATCGCCTTATATGGGATATTTTCACGTCCCGGAATTTCAGCTGGTAAGCGGTTCACCGGAACTTTTAGTGAAAAAGAAAGGAAAAGAAGTAAGTACCCGGCCGATCGCCGGAACCCGTTCCCGGGGAAAAGACGACAAAGAAGATCTGAAACTTGCAAATGAACTGATCGAAAATGAAAAAGAACGGGCTGAACACGTTATGCTCGTTGATCTGGAAAGAAATGATTTAGGAAGAGTGTGCAAGTACGGAACAGTCGAAGTGAACGAATTTATGGTTATAGAAAAATATTCGCATGTCATGCACATTGTTTCAAACGTAAGGGGTGAGCTAGAAGATAATAAAGATGGGTTCGATTTGATTGATGCGGTATTTCCTGGCGGCACGATTACAGGAGCCCCGAAAGTGCGGACAATGGAAATTATTGAAGAATTAGAGCCGGTACGAAGAGGCCCTTATACAGGATCCCTTGGCTGGATCGGCTTTAATGGAGATCTTGAGTTAAACATTATTATCAGGACCATGCTTGTCAAAGACGGGATGGCACATGTCCAGTCGGGTGCAGGGATTGTCATTGATTCAAACCCGAAGTATGAGTATAAAGAATCGTTAAAAAAGGCGCTTGCCCTTTGGAAAGCAAAAGAGCAGGCAGAAGCGGCAAAAGGTGAGACAGATGATTTTTATGATTGATAATTATGATTCATTTACCTACAATCTTGTGCAGTATTTAGGAGAATTAGGTCAGGATTTACTTGTTAAGCGCAATGACCAAGTCACGGTCGATGAAATTGCCCAACTAAATCCGAAATATATTATGATTTCACCGGGTCCGTGCAGCCCGAACGAAGCGGGAATCAGCATGGAAGCGATTCGTTATTTTGCCGGCAAGGTGCCGGTTTTTGGCGTCTGCCTCGGGCATCAGTCGATCGCACAAGTTTTTCATGGTGAGGTAGTCCAAGCGGAACGTTTCATGCACGGAAAAACGTCACTTATTTTTCATGATGGAAAAACAATTTTTAAGGATTTGCCTAATCCATTTCCTGCAACGAGATATCATTCACTAATTGTAAAAAGAGAAACTCTTCCTGACTGCTTGGAGGTTTCTGCATGGACGGAAGAAGGGGAGATTATGGCTCTAAGGCACAAATATTTGCCGATTGAAGGTGTCCAATTTCATCCTGAATCGATTATGACAACGGCCGGGAAACAGCTTTTAAGGAATTTCGTAGAATACTATCATGCCAATCAACAAACAAGTACTTTGAAAAGTACGGGAAGGTCATAACGATGTACATTTATATAAATGGAAAATTTGTGAAGGAGAATGAGGCGACGATCTCGCCATTTGACCACGGGTTTTTATACGGGCTCGGATTATTTGAAACTTTTCGCATCTATGATGGGCATCCTTTTTTGCTCGATGATCATCTCGAGCGCCTAAACAGCGGTTTAAAAACACTCAACATATGTGCAGAGTTTAGCCGAAGCGAAATAGTAGAGATATTAGCATCCTTAATGAATAAGAATGGCTGGAAAAACGCATACATAAGGCTTAATGTTTCAGCAGGCGCCGGAGAGGTTGGTTTGCAAACAGAACCGTATGAAAGCCCTAATGTGATCATTTTTTCAAAGCCGCTTCCTTCAGCCGGGGAATTAGCAGAGAAAGAAATTTCCATTTTAAATATTAAAAGAAATACGCCCGAGTCCGAACTCCGATTAAAATCACACCATTTTCTTAATAATTTTTTAGCCAAGCATGAAATAGGCAATCATCCTCGTCGTGAAGGGATTTTTCTTACAGAAGAAGGATTTTTGGCTGAAGGAATTGTCTCAAATATTTTCTGGGTAAAAGGAAAAACGTTGTACACCCCGTCTGTCAAAACGGGGATTTTAAATGGAGTCACCAGGCAGTTTGTCATAAAGCTTGCAGAAAAGCAGGGATATGAAGTACAGGAAGGTTTTTATAAACCGGAAGATGCCGAAAGTGCGGAAGAAATCTTTTTGACAAATTCGATACAGGAAGTCGTTCCGGTTTCGAACTTTCACAATAAGCAAATGGCAGGGCTGAATGGAAAGACAGTCCGGCTGCTGCACCGGGAATTCCGCAAGTACTGTATGACTTTATGGAGCAGAAACGAAATCGTTTAGGAGGAAAGAACGTGGCAAATAAGCAATTCATTCAAGCCGGCCCTTACAGGCTGGATTATGGAAAAAAAACAATTATTATGGGGATTTTAAATATAACACCAGATTCTTTTTCGGATGGAGGAAAATACAATCGGCTGGACTCAGCTGTTGAACATGCACTTGAAATGGTAGAGAACGGCGCGGATATAATTGATATCGGTGGAGAATCAACACGCCCGGGGCATGAGCCTGTACCGTTGGAAGTGGAATTGGAGAGGGTTATACCTGTGATCGAAGCGGTTGCTTCAAAAGTAAATGTGCCGATTTCAATCGATACTTATAAAGCGGAAGTGGCAAGGCAAGCAATTAAGGCAGGTGCCCATATTATTAATGATGTATGGGGTGCAAAAGCAGATCCGGAAATGGCTGCTGTTGCGGCTGATCTTCAAGTTCCAATTATCCTCATGCACAATCGAAACAACCGGGATTATAGCGTCTTCTTTCGCGATGTGATCAATGATTTGTTTGAGAGCATTACGTTAGTCAAAAATGCCGGAGTGAAAGATGATATGATTATTTTAGACCCAGGCATCGGGTTTGCAAAAGATCTGACGCTAAACATAGAAATGATGAGAAACTTGGACAAATTAGTTGCACTAGGGTTTCCGGTACTTTTAGGAACATCGCGAAAATCGATGATTGGCCACGTATTGGATCTACCGGTAACTGAACGGGTAGAAGGCACAGCAGCGACAGTCTGCTACGGAATTCAGAAAGGCTGCCACATCATTCGCGTTCATGATGTGAAAGAAATGAGCCGGGTTGCCAAAATGATGGATACCCTTATCGGAAAGGGGGAAATTTGATGGACAAAATTATGTTAAATCAAATGACCTTCTATGGCTATCATGGAGTATTTCCGGAAGAAACAAAACTCGGCCAGCGCTTTATTGTTGATTTGACAGTTGAGTGTGATCTTAAGAAAGCGGGAGAGAGTGATAACCTGGAAGACTCGGTCAACTATGGAGACTTATATGAAGCCTGCCGGGAAGTGGTTGAAGGAAAACCATATAAGCTCGTGGAAGCAGTCGCAGAAAAAATCGCCTCGAAAATCCTTTACAATTTTAATACGGTTGAATCATGCACAGTAAAAGTGACGAAACCGGACCCGCCGATTCCCGGTCATTATGAATCTGTAGCAGTAGAGATTACAAGGAGAAGATAATTTGTGGAAAATTATGCATATATCGCTCTTGGTTCGAATATCGGGGACCGATACGGTTATTTAAAAAAAGCTGTTTTGGAATTAGATAACTTTGAAGGAATCGAAGTAGTAAGAACTTCTTCCATTTATGAAACCGATCCGGTCGGCTATGAAGACCAAGATAAATTTTTGAATATGGTAATTAAAGTTAATACATCTCTAGGACCCTTTGAATTATTGGATAATTGTCTTGACATTGAACAAAAGTTTGGAAGGAAAAGGGAAATAAAGTGGGGTCCGCGGACGATAGATCTTGACATTCTTTTATACAATAACGAAAATATTGAAACAGAGAAACTAACAGTTCCTCATCCTCGGATGAAAGAAAGAGCATTTGTCATGATTCCTTTTATGGAAATCAGAAACAGCACGCTTCCGGTGATGAAGAAGCCTTTTGATCCTTTGTTAGAATCAATCCCTAATAAAGAAGGAGTTCGAATATGGAAGCAGAAAAATGGGGAAGACGTATTCGCGCTTTTCGAAAATTAAAGGGTTACACACAAGAAGGTTTTGCAAAGGAGCTTGGTGTTTCCGTTTCCATATTAGGAGAAGTGGAAAGAGGAAACCGAATGCCTTCAAGGGATTTCCTCGAACAAGTTGCATCTTTGTTAAATATTCATATAGAGGAATTAATTCCGCCTGAGGTAAATGATATAGATTCGTAACTTTAGTTTAAAAGGAGGTACAACATGCTGAAAATCGGCGATATTGAGATGAAAAACCCGGTTGTGCTTGCGCCGATGGCTGGTGTTTGCAACTCTGCGTTCCGCCTGACTGTAAAAGAGTTTGGAGCGGGCCTTGTATACGCGGAAATGGTCAGTGACAAAGGGATCGTTTACAAGAACGAAAAAACATTGGACATGCTTTATATCGATGAACGCGAAAAACCGCTGAGCCTGCAAATTTTTGGCGGCGAAAAAGAGTCATTGGTTGAAGCGGCTAAGTTTGTAGATAAAAATACGAATGCCGATATTATTGATATTAATATGGGCTGTCCGGTACCGAAAATTACAAAGGTTGATGCAGGAGCAAAGTGGCTTCTTGATCCTAACAAAATTTATGATATGGTTGCAGCTGTCGTCGATGCGGTAGAAAAACCGGTCACGGTAAAAATGCGTACAGGTTGGGATGAAGAACATGTTTATGCCGTTCAAAATGCGCAGGCTGTAGAACGTGCCGGCGGAAGCGCGGTAGCCATCCATGGACGCACTCGTTACCAAATGTATGAAGGGAAGGCAGACTGGAATATTATCCGTGAAGTGAAGCAAGCTGTTAACATCCCGGTTATCGGAAACGGAGATGTAGAGACTCCTCAAGATGCAAAGCGGATGCTAGATGAAACCGGAGTGGACGGCGTTATGATTGGTCGTGCTGCATTAGGTAATCCATGGATGATTTACCGCACCGTTAAATATCTTGAGACCGGGGAACTGATTGGAGAGCCGTCAGCTCGTGAAAAAATTGATGTGTGCATTCTTCATTTAGACCGCTTGATTGCATTGAAAAATGAAAACATTGCTGTTCGGGAAATGAGAAAGCATGCTGCATGGTACCTTAAAGGAATCCGTGGAAATGCAAAGGTTCGAAATGCAATTAATGAATGCAATACACGCGATGAACTTGTTACGTTGTTATATAATTTCGTCGAAGAAGTCGAACAAAAAGAACAGAGTCAATCACAAGCCGTGTAAGATTTGACATAAATAGGTTCTTTATCTATAATACATGTGTTAATGATTAGAAGCTGCCAGTGGATAAACTGGCAGTTTTTATTCTATTTATTACTTTTATAATGTCTAATTGTATAAGATTGTGTAAAATAATAAAGTATGCATGCCAAATTAATGCAATTACGATGCTTTACATGAAGTTTTTATATTGGAGTTGATTGATTGTGAGTCATGAAGAATTAAATGACCAATTAAAAGTAAGAAGAGACAAAATGAACCAGCTTCGCGAAAAAGGTCTTGACCCTTTCGGTAAACGGTTTGAAAGAACTCATCATGCGCAGGAACTGATCAATACATATGGAGATCTTGAAAAAGAAGAAATTGAAGCAAAAAACGTTTCTGTTACAATTGCCGGCCGCATCATGACAAAGCGTGGAAAAGGGAAAGCCGGGTTTGCCCATATTCAAGACTTAACCGGTCAAATTCAAATTTACGTTCGCCTCGATACTGTTGGTGTAGAACAATATGAAATTTTTAATATGGCTGACCTCGGTGACATTGTAGGGGTAACAGGTACACTTTTTAAAACAAAAGTTGGCGAACTTTCTGTAAAAGTAGAATCATTCATTCTTCTAACAAAATCTCTTCGTCCGCTGCCGGAAAAATTCCACGGATTAAAAGACGTGGAACAGCGTTATCGCCAACGTTATTTAGACTTAATCATGAACAACGAAAGCAAGGACACATTTATTACTCGCAGCCGGATTATCCAATCTATGCGCCGTTATTTAGATGATCACGGTTATTTAGAAGTGGAAACGCCAATGATGCATGCGATTGCAGGTGGAGCCTCTGCTCGTCCGTTTATTACCCATCATAATGCTCTTGATATGCCTTTATATATGCGCATTGCCATCGAACTTCATCTAAAACGTTTAATTGTTGGCGGCCTTGAAAAGGTATATGAAATTGGCCGTGTATTCCGAAATGAAGGGGTATCAACCCGCCATAATCCTGAATTCACAATGATTGAACTTTATGAAGCGTATGCTGATTACCGTGACATTATGAAATTAACTGAAAACTTAATCGCTCATATTGCACAGGAAGTGCTTGGAACGACAACCATCCAATATGGCGAACATGAAGTGGAACTAAAACCGGAATGGAAACGACTTCATATGGTCGACGCAATTAAAGAGTATACTGGTGTCGACTTCTGGAAAGAGATGAGTACTGAAGAAGCCCGTGCACTTGCTAAAGAGCACAATGTTGAAATTGACGATCATATGCTGTTCGGTCATATTGTTAATGAATTTTTTGAGCAAAAAGTAGAAGACAAATTGATTCAGCCAACATTTATTTACGGACATCCGGTTGAAATTTCACCATTGGCTAAAAAGAATGATGAAGACCCTCGCTTCACAGACCGTTTTGAATTATTTATTGTTGGCCGTGAGCATGCAAATGCGTTTACTGAATTAAATGATCCAATTGATCAGCGTGAACGCTTCGAAGCTCAGCTTAAAGAACGGGAGCAGGGAAATGATGAAGCTCACATGATGGATGATGATTTCATTGAAGCACTTGAATATGGAATGCCGCCAACAGGCGGTTTAGGAATCGGGATCGACAGGCTTGTCATGCTGTTGACAAATTCCCCATCCATTCGGGATGTTCTTTTATTCCCGCTAATGCGCCATCGTTAATCTCCAACGAAAAAAGCAAAGCGACTGGAAATCGCTTTGTTTTTTTATATTGGAGTTAATTATCAAAATTCAGATTATAATTAAGGGATTCTGCGGAATTATTTTTTCTTAGACTATCGCGTAAAAAAGTATAAATAAATGTATTGCAACAAATAAATAATGGTGCTATATTATTATCTGTTGCTGCAAGAAAGCAATAAAACAAATTGAAAAAAAGTATTGACACAAGGTTCCGCACCTGGTATTATAGAAAAGTCGCTTCCGAGCGACACAGAAAGAAATTAATATGAACTTCTAAAATAAATCTAAGTGATAGTTTTAGAAATTATTTACATTGCTCCTGCGCCACAGAGTATTCGAAGAAGCAAATCTTCAGCTCGTCGCAAGGTAGCATGAAGAGAATTCGCTGATGTTCATCACGATGTGATTGAAGTCAGTAACCTTGTTCCTTGAAAACTGAACAAACAAAAGCGTCAACGTTAATTCTTTTTTTGAGCTTAATCTTACTCTTTTTTGGAGAGTTTGATCCTGGCTCAGGACGAACGCTGGCGGCGTGCCTAATACATGCAAGTCGAGCGGACTGATGGGAGCTTGCTCCCTGAGGTCAGCGGCGGACGGGTGAGTAACACGTGGGCAACCTGCCTGTAAGACTGGGATAACTTCGGGAAACCGGAGCTAATACCGGATAATCCTCTTTCCCGCATGGGAAAGAGCTGAAAGATGGCTTCGGCTATCACTTACAGATGGGCCCGCGGCGCATTAGCTAGTTGGTGAGGTAACGGCTCACCAAGGCGACGATGCGTAGCCGACCTGAGAGGGTGATCGGCCACACTGGGACTGAGACACGGCCCAGACTCCTACGGGAGGCAGCAGTAGGGAATCTTCCGCAATGGACGAAAGTCTGACGGAGCAACGCCGCGTGAGCGAAGAAGGCCTTCGGGTCGTAAAGCTCTGTTGTCAGGGAAGAACAAGTACCGTTCGAATAGGGCGGTACCTTGACGGTACCTGACCAGAAAGCCACGGCTAACTACGTGCCAGCAGCCGCGGTAATACGTAGGTGGCAAGCGTTGTCCGGAATTATTGGGCGTAAAGCGCGCGCAGGCGGTTCCTTAAGTCTGATGTGAAAGCCCACGGCTCAACCGTGGAGGGTCATTGGAAACTGGGGAACTTGAGTGCAGAAGAGGAGAGCGGAATTCCACGTGTAGCGGTGAAATGCGTAGAGATGTGGAGGAACACCAGTGGCGAAGGCGGCTCTCTGGTCTGTAACTGACGCTGAGGCGCGAAAGCGTGGGGAGCAAACAGGATTAGATACCCTGGTAGTCCACGCCGTAAACGATGAGTGCTAAGTGTTAGAGGGTTTCCGCCCTTTAGTGCTGCAGCTAACGCATTAAGCACTCCGCCTGGGGAGTACGGCCGCAAGGCTGAAACTCAAAGGAATTGACGGGGGCCCGCACAAGCGGTGGAGCATGTGGTTTAATTCGAAGCAACGCGAAGAACCTTACCAGGTCTTGACATCCTCTGACAATCCTGGAGACAGGACGTTCCCCTTCGGGGGACAGAGTGACAGGTGGTGCATGGTTGTCGTCAGCTCGTGTCGTGAGATGTTGGGTTAAGTCCCGCAACGAGCGCAACCCTTGACCTTAGTTGCCAGCATTCAGTTGGGCACTCTAAGGTGACTGCCGGTGACAAACCGGAGGAAGGTGGGGATGACGTCAAATCATCATGCCCCTTATGACCTGGGCTACACACGTGCTACAATGGATGGTACAAAGGGCTGCGAGACCGCGAGGTTGAGCCAATCCCAAAAAACCATTCTCAGTTCGGATTGCAGGCTGCAACTCGCCTGCATGAAGCCGGAATCGCTAGTAATCGCGGATCAGCATGCCGCGGTGAATACGTTCCCGGGCCTTGTACACACCGCCCGTCACACCACGAGAGTTTGTAACACCCGAAGTCGGTGAGGTAACCGCAAGGAGCCAGCCGCCTAAGGTGGGACAGATGATTGGGGTGAAGTCGTAACAAGGTAGCCGTATCGGAAGGTGCGGCTGGATCACCTCCTTTCTAAGGATTTTAAATATGAAGAGTTGATCGCTTTTGTTTGTTCAGTTTTGAGGGAGCAATTCCTTCATTAATAATAAGGTGAATCAGAAGCGAGCTATTTGAGGAAGCAAACGAGCGAAGACCGGAGCGTACCTGATTGTACGTGAGGATCTGAGTGAGTGAAGCTGACGAAGAAAAGCGAAGCTTATCATTTGCCGTTCGTTCTTTGAAAACTAGATAATTGTATTGAAGAAGGCAAAAGAAGAACCGAGTATCGCCATTTTAGGTTTCAAACCTTTTAGGTTAAGTTAGAAAGGGCGCACGGTGGATGCCTTGGCACTAGGAGCCGATGAAGGACGGGACTAACACCGATATGCTTCGGGGAGCTGTAAGTAAGCATTGATCCGGAGATTTCCGAATGGGGAAACCCCCTATCCGTAATGGGATAGGATCCTAACCTGAATCCATAGGGTTAGGAGGGCAGACCCGGGGAACTGAAACATCTAAGTACCCGGAGGAAGAGAAAGCAAACGCGATTCCCTGAGTAGCGGCGAGCGAAACGGGAACAGCCCAAACCAAGAGGCTTGCCTCTTGGGGTTGTAGGACACTCTGTATGGAGTTACAAAGGAACGGGGTAGACGAAGAGGTCTGGAAAGGCCCGTCAGAGAAGGTAACAACCCTGTAGTCGAAACTTCGTTCCCTCCTGAGTGGATCCTGAGTACGGCGGGACACGTGAAATCCCGTCGGAAGCAGGGAGGACCATCTCCCAAGGCTAAATACTCCCTAGTGACCGATAGTGAACCAGTACCGTGAGGGAAAGGTGAAAAGCACCCCGGGAGGGGAGTGAAAGAGAACCTGAAACCGTGTGCCTACAAGTAGTCAGAGCCCGTTCATGGGTGATGGCGTGCCTTTTGTAGAATGAACCGGCGAGTTACGATCACATGCAAGGTTAAGTCGAAAAGACGGAGCCGCAGCGAAAGCGAGTCTGAACAGGGCGAATGAGTATGTGGTCGTAGACCCGAAACCAGGTGATCTACCCATGTCCAGGGTGAAGTCCAGGTAACACTGGATGGAGGCCCGAACCCACGCACGTTGAAAAGTGCGGGGATGAGGTGTGGGTAGCGGAGAAATTCCAATCGAACTTGGAGATAGCTGGTTCTCTCCGAAATAGCTTTAGGGCTAGCCTCAAGTGTAAGAGTCTTGGAGGTAGAGCACTGTTTGGACTAGGGGCCCTCATCGGGTTACCGAATTCAGACAAACTCCGAATGCCA
>NZ_PNFF01000002.1:637500-700000 GCF_028888695.1 Bacillus methanolicus
GAGATTTACTCGCTCTGAATTCTACTCTTCGGAAGGTTATGAGCTTTTATTTCATTTTATGAGCGCTTATTTTGAAATATGAGCCTTGGATCTGAAATATGAGCCTTCGTCCGAAATATGTGCCTTCGCTCCGAGATATGAGCTTTTCTTCCGAGATATGAGCCTTTATTCCGAAATATGATCCTTCGTTCTGAGATATCAGCCTTCATTACGAGATATGAGCTTTCATTCCGACATATGAGATTACGTTCCGACAAATGAGCCTTCATTCAGAAATATGAGCCTTCATTCAGAAATATGAGCCTTCATTCAGAAATATGAGCCTTCATTCCGACATATGAGCTTTCATCAAGATAAATGATCCTTCGTTCCGACCTGTAAGCCTTCATTGCCATAAATAAATGAGCCATCATTATAAAATATAAGCCTTCGTTCCGTATTTATGAGCCTTCATTCAATAAATGAACTGCCGCCTTATACAGTCTGCCACGCCCGCAAGCAGCCATTTTTCCCAAAAAAGATCCCTTACCTAATCCTCAGCAAGACCTTTTGCCTCCATTTTTAAAAGAAATCCTTACCATAAAATAGGTTTGAGAAAGGCATATTTGGAGAAAATAATAAAAGACCTGAGCGTTGCATCTCTTTACATAAATCATGTATAATTAAAGTCAAATATAGTCAAAGTCAGATAGGAGGAGGATTGGTGAGAAACATATCGGATATCATTGAAAACTATCTTAAAAACGTTCTGGAAACAAGTGATCGTGAAGTTGTCGAAATTAAAAGGAGCGAGATTGCTGAGAAGTTTCAATGTGTTCCGTCACAAATTAATTACGTGATCAATACCCGCTTCACCATAGAACGGGGATATGTCGTAGAGAGCAAACGCGGCGGCGGCGGCTATATTCGCATTATGAAAGTGAAGACGAATGACAATGCAGATTTAATTGATGATTTGCTTTCGTTAATTCAACACAGAATTTCGCAAAACAGTGCGGAAGCCGTCATTTATCGATTGATTGAAGAAGAGGTTATTACAAAAAGAGAAGCGAAAATCATGCTTAGCGTAATTGACCGTTCTGTGTTATATATAGATCTTCCTTACAGAGATGAATTAAGAGCCCGTATGTTAAAAGCAATGCTGACATCTCTAAAATATAAATAAACACAAGCGAGCAGGAGAGGTGAAAACATTGATATGCGAGGAATGTAATCAAAGGCCGGCAACGTTGCATTTTACAAAAATTATTAATGGAGATAAAACAGAAGTCCATTTATGTGAGAAGTGTGCCCAAGAAAAGGGCGAAATGTTTATGTTTAACAATGGTACAGGTTTTTCTATCAACAATTTATTGGCAGGGATGTTAAATATTCAACCAACCTTTCAGCATGCTAAGCAAGATCCTTTTCATAATGAAGAAGTGCTTCAATGCGGCGTTTGTAAAATGACCTTTTCACAATTTGTCAAAGTTGGGCGCTTTGGTTGTGCAAATTGCTATGAGACATTCAAAAACCACTTAAATCCTGTTCTAAAAAGATTGCACAGCGGCAATTCGATCCACAATGGCAAAATTCCGAAAAGGATCGGAGGTAACATTCATCTGAGAAAAAAACTGGAAACTTTAAAGAACAGCCTAAAAGAATTAATTGCAAACGAAGAATTTGAAAAAGCAGCAGTAGTAAGAGACGAAATCCGTTCGCTGGAAAAAAAGATATCAGAGTTTAACGAAGGAGGGGAGTAAGCTTGTCTTTGGAACGCTTTATCAGCCAGGCCGTCAGCTCATGGATGAGTGCTGAAGGACCTGACTCGGATATCGTCCTGAGTTCACGTATCCGGCTAGCACGGAATTTGCGTGAATTTAGATTTCCTACTTTATACTCCCATGAAGAAGCTTTAGCTGTACTTAAAAGAATTGAAGAACGAGCAAGCATTGGCTTTCCCGGACAAATAGGAAAGTTAGAGCTTTTAAAAATGGATGAGTTGCAGCCTCTTCAAAAAAGAGTTTTGGTGGAAAAACATCTCATAAGTCCTCAGCTTGCCGAACATTCAAATCACGGAGCTTGCTTGCTTTCTGAAAATGAGGAAGTCAGCATCATGATTAATGAAGAGGATCATATTCGCATCCAATGTTTATTTCCCGGCCTCCAGCTAACCGAAGCTCTCAATGTAGCCAATGAGGTCGATGACTGGATGGAGGAACATGTTGATTATGCTTTTGATGAATATAAAGGATATTTAACAAGCTGTCCAACAAATGTTGGGACGGGAATTAGAGCTTCTGTAATGATGCATTTGCCAGCTCTTGTAATAACTCAGCAGATGAATCGTATTATTCCTGCGATTAACCAGCTTGGTTTGGTGGTAAGAGGTATATACGGTGAAGGAAGCGAAGCATTGGGCAATATTTTTCAAATATCAAACCAAATCACACTCGGGAAATCTGAACATGATATTGTAGAAGATTTAAAAAGTGTTGTCAGACAGTTAATTTCGCAGGAAAGGTCAGCGAGAGAAGCATTAGCAAAAACTTCAAACATACAATTAGAAGACAGAGTATTCCGCTCGTACGGAATTCTGGCCAACAGCAGGATTATTGAATCAAAGGAGGCGGCTCGATGCCTCTCAGATGTCAGACTCGGAATTGATATGGGCTATATAAAGAACCTGTCTAAAAAGATATTAAATGAATTGATGATTTTAACGCAGCCGGGATTTTTGCAACAATATGCGGGAGGTCCTTTGCGGCCCGATGAACGAGATATTCGCAGAGCTGCTTTAATAAGAGAAAGATTAACTATGGAAAAAAGTGAAAAGTAAGGAGGATGACCATATGATGTTTGGACGTTTTACAGAAAGAGCTCAGAAGGTGCTTGCATTAGCACAGGAAGAAGCCATCCGTTTAGGACATAATAATATTGGCACAGAGCATATTTTATTAGGTCTTGTCCGAGAAGGCGAAGGGATTGCTGCAAAAGCACTGTACGCCCTTGGGCTTGGTTCCGAAAAGATTCAAAAAGAGGTAGAAAACCTAATTGGAACAGGAAAAGAAGTGTCGCAGACGATCCATTACACTCCAAGAGCGAAAAAAGTGATTGAGCTTTCAATGGATGAAGCTCGTAAACTTGGCCATTCCTACGTTGGCACAGAACATATATTATTGGGGTTAATCCGCGAAGGTGAAGGAGTAGCAGCCCGGGTTTTAAATAATCTCGGCGTAAGCCTTAATAAGGCCCGCCAGCAGGTTCTTCAATTATTGGGCAGCAACGAATCAGGAGGGCATCAAAGCGGAACGGCTGTCAGCGCCAATACGCCTACATTAGACAGTTTGGCCCGTGATTTAACAGCAATTGCCCGTGAAGGAAGTTTGGATCCGGTCATTGGACGAAGCAAAGAGATTCAAAGGGTCATCGAAGTGTTAAGCCGCCGGACAAAAAACAACCCGGTATTAATTGGTGAGCCGGGTGTAGGAAAGACAGCGATTGCAGAAGGTCTTGCCCAGCAAATTGTCAATAATGAAGTTCCGGAAATTTTAAGAGACAAACGGGTTATGACCCTTGACATGGGTACGGTGGTAGCCGGAACAAAATACCGCGGCGAGTTTGAGGACCGCTTAAAGAAAGTAATGGATGAAATCCGCCAGGCCGGCAATATTATTTTATTTATTGATGAGCTGCATACATTAATTGGGGCGGGTGGAGCGGAAGGCGCAATTGATGCCTCTAACATTTTGAAACCTTCATTAGCCCGTGGGGAGCTTCAATGTATTGGTGCGACAACGCTTGATGAATACCGGAAGTACATTGAGAAGGACGCAGCTCTTGAAAGACGTTTCCAGCCGATTATGGTCGATGAGCCTACGCCTGAAGAATCCATCCAAATTTTAAAGGGTCTTCGTGACCGGTATGAAGCGCACCATCGTGTTTCCATTACCGATGAAGCAATAGACGCTGCCGTGAAGCTTTCAGACAGGTATATTTCTGATCGTTT
The DNA here is from genome assembly GCF_028888695.1 of Bacillus methanolicus. Lineage (NCBI taxonomy): Bacteria > Bacillati > Bacillota > Bacilli > Caryophanales > Bacillaceae > Bacillus > Bacillus methanolicus. The sequence goes on from NZ_PNFF01000002.1 coordinate 641,489, forward strand.
CTTGCCGGATAAAGCGATCGATTTAATTGATGAGGCAGGATCAAAAGTAAGACTTCGTTCTTTCACAACACCTCCGAACTTAAAAGAATTGGAAATGAAGCTTGAGGAAGTAAGAAAAGAAAAAGATGCAGCAGTCCAAAGCCAGGAATTTGAAAAAGCAGCATCTTTAAGGGATACAGAACAACGTTTGCGCGAACAGCTCGAAGAAACAAAAAAATCATGGAAAGAAAAGCAAGGACAAGAGAACAGTGAAGTAACGGTGGAGGATATCGCAAGTGTCGTATCAAGCTGGACCGGCATTCCTGTTTCCAAGCTTGCACAGACAGAAACGGAGAAACTTTTAAAACTTGAAGAAATCCTTCACGCACGTGTTATTGGCCAGGAAGAAGCTGTGAAAGCAATTTCTAAGGCTGTTCGCCGTGCCCGTGCGGGGTTAAAGGATCCAAAACGCCCAATCGGTTCATTTATTTTCCTGGGGCCTACTGGTGTCGGAAAAACAGAACTTGCCCGTGCTTTGGCTGAAGCCATGTTCGGCGATGAGGATGCAATGATTCGAATCGATATGTCCGAGTACATGGAGAAACATTCAACTTCTCGTCTTGTCGGTTCACCGCCAGGGTATGTCGGCTATGAAGAAGGCGGTCAACTAACAGAAAAGGTTCGAAGAAAACCGTACTCTGTCATACTTCTTGATGAAATTGAAAAAGCACATCCGGATGTTTTCAACATCTTATTGCAAGTGTTAGAAGATGGCCGTTTAACTGACTCTAAAGGCCGGACAGTAGATTTCCGCAATACTGTGTTAATTATGACATCCAACGTCGGTGCGGAAGCGCTGAAGCGCAATAAGTATGTAGGTTTTAACATTCAAGATGGCGAACAGGACTACAAAGATATGAAAGGAAAAGTGATGGAAGAGCTGAAAAAAGCGTTCCGCCCTGAATTCCTTAACCGTATCGATGAAATTATTGTTTTCCATGCATTAGAGAAAAAGCATTTAAGAGAAATTGTTACATTAATGGCCGACCAACTAACGAAACGCTTGAAAGAGCAAGATATTCACCTGGAATTAACCGATGCGGCGAAAGAAAAAATCGCGGAAGAAGGATATGATCCGGAATACGGAGCACGTCCGCTGCGCCGGGCTATTCAAAAACATATCGAGGACCGATTATCCGAAGAACTGCTGAAAGGAGCAGTGTTAACCGGTCAACGTGTTGTAATCGATGTGGAAGATGGGGAGTTTGTTGTTAAAACAGCAGAACCGACAACGACAACGAATTCATAAAAAATGAATCATTTAAGCAGAGATACACGTAAAGATGTTTGCGTGTATCTCTTTTTTGTGGAAAAGGGGCGGAGCTGCGCTAACAAAGATAGAAATGGCAACTTATCTTTAGCAAGATATTTGTTTAACTTTGTAAAATATTTAGAGCTTGGCTTCGCTCACACCGCCTTATTATGTTGGTTCTGTTTTATTAATGAAAGTTATTTCTATGTTAGGGTTTGGAGTTTAAAACTCATGCTCGTTTTTTGTGAAAGATATATAATAAGGGCAAATAATTCATAAAAATGGACGTTGAAAGGTATGTTAAGAGAGGAAGAAATTTATGGCAAGACGAAAAACGAAGTTTATATGTCAAGAATGCGGCTATGAATCGCCGAAATGGATGGGGAAATGCCCGGGCTGCGGAGAATGGAACAAAATGGTCGAGGAAGTAGAACCGGCCGGCACCGGCAGAAGAAGGACCTTCACACACTCTGTCGGATCTTCCTCAAGTTCAAAAGCTACGCCGATTACTTCAATTGAAACCGCAAGTGAACCGCGCATTCAAACAGATCTAAATGAGTTAAACAGGGTTCTTGGAAACGGGATCGTCAAGGGTTCTTTAGTGTTAATCGGCGGGGATCCAGGAATAGGAAAATCAACATTGCTTTTACAAGTCTCTTCACAACTTGCTGCAAAAGGATATCAAGTTTTATATGTATCCGGGGAGGAATCGCTGCGCCAGACAAAGCTTAGGGCGGACCGCCTTGGAGTGTCTTCAGAAAATTTGCTTGTGTATTCAGAAACCAATCTTGAGGAAATAAGCAGAACAATTGAAAATGTTTCTCCAAGCTTTGTTATTGTCGACTCAATCCAAACGGTTTTTCACCCGGAAGTTACATCAGCACCCGGAAGCGTTTCGCAGGTAAGAGAGTGTACTGCAGAATTGATGAGAATTGCGAAAACAAAAGGGATTGCTGTTTTTATTGTCGGTCATGTGACAAAAGAAGGCTCTATCGCAGGTCCGCGCCTTTTGGAACATATGGTTGATACCGTTCTATATTTTGAAGGAGAAAGACACCATACGTACCGCATATTGCGTGCAGTCAAAAACAGGTTCGGATCGACAAATGAAATGGGGATTTTTGAGATGAAAGAATTTGGCCTTGAAGAAGTTGAAAATCCGTCGGAAATTTTTCTCGAGGAACGGTCTCATGGTGCGGCAGGTTCTACCGTAGTCGCTTCAATGGAAGGAACGAGGCCGGTGCTTGTGGAAATTCAAGCACTTATTTCGCCTTCGAACTTCGGAATTCCGAGGCGGATGGCAACAGGAATTGACCATAACAGGGTTCCGCTTTTAATGGCTGTTCTTGAAAAAAGAGTTGGAATGCTTCTTCAAAACCAAGATGCGTATTTAAAAGTCGCCGGCGGAATAAAGCTTGATGAACCGGCTATTGATCTGGCAATTGCGGTCAGCATTGCTTCCAGTTTTCGAGATAAGCCGACAAGGCCAACGGATTGTATTATCGGCGAAGTCGGATTGACGGGTGAAGTAAGGCGAGTTTCAAGGATTGAGCAAAGAGTGCAGGAAGCTGCGAAACTTGGTTTTGAAAGAGTGATTTTGCCTCAAAATAATCTCGGAGGATGGAAAGGTCCGAAAGGTATCGAATTGGTCGGAGTTTCTTCCGTGAGCCAGGCACTTCAAGTTACGTTAGGAGGATGAGCATGGATAACAAACGGCTGAGTGATAAGACAATGAGTGAAATCTTGGAGTTTATGGCGCCCGGAACACCTATTCGAGAAGGAATTGATAATGTCCTTCGGGCCAACACCGGCGGTCTTATCGTCGTCGGCTATAACGAAAAAGTTAAAAACATTGTAGATGGGGGTTTTGAGATTCATTGTCCGTTTACTCCCAGCTATTTATATGAACTTGCCAAAATGGACGGGGCAATTATTCTAAATGATACGGGAAATAAAATTTTAATTGCGAACGCTCTGCTTGCCCCCGACCCCAGTATTCCTTCTACCGAAACAGGCATGCGGCACCGTACAGCAGAAAGAGTAGCCAAACAAACGAAAGCATTGGTTATTGCTATTTCTCAGAGAAGAAACGTAATCACGCTGTATCATGGCAATATCCGTTATGCCTTAAGGGATATTGCCGTTATTTTAACAAAAGCAAATCAGGCAATCCAAACTCTTGAAAAATACAAAGCCGTACTTGAACAAAGCATAGCAAATTTAAGTATTCTTGAATTTGAGGAACTGGTTACATACAGCGATGTTTTACAAGTAATCCACCGCTTTGAAATGGTATTAAGGATTAAAAACGAATTGTTAATGTATGTAAATGAACTTGGCACTGAAGGTCGGCTGATCCGCCTGCAAATGAACGAACTGCTCACTGATATGGAAAAAGAAGCGAAGCACATCATAAAAGATTATGCCCATACTCGGGAAGTGAAAACTCAAGAAATTCTTCTCCGACTTCAAGAGCTGTCCCTGGGAGAAGTTGTTGAGGATCAAGCTATTTTAAAACTGCTTGGCTACACCGGGTATGTACATATAGATGAAATTATATTTCCGAGAGGCTATAGAATGCTGAGCAAAATTCAGCGGCTCCCTACAATTATTATAGAAAATCTCATTACACGATTCGAGAAACTCCCGGAAATTATCAATGCTACTGTTGAGGAGCTGGATGATGTGGAAGGGATCGGTGAGGTAAGAGCAAGAAAAATTAAGGAAGGACTCAAACTGTTAAAGGATCAGCTTTTTGCTGACAGGCAATTGTAATTTTGTAATTGATCTGACTATTTTCATATGCTAGAATAAAAATTTAAATTGTTTGACACTTTATTTTTCCGGTGCTACCCTAATGTTGAGAAAGTATCCTAAATTCATAAACGTCATTAATGAAAAAATTTTCATTTCAATACGTTAACAATAAGAAAATAATCTGTAATAATACGTTTCAATTTAAGAGATTTGATTATAATTAGTAAAAGGAGGTGACGGAATGTTAAAACGTATTGTTCAGGCGTGCTTTTTGATCACAGGCGGTACTCTTGGTATCTTTTTAATTCCTGATTTATTATCATTGGTAAGCATTGATAACATTCGTCTTATTAATAATCCATATGTATCCGCAATTTTAGGTGCACTTATATTTTATCTTGTTACTTTCTGGGCGGTTGATTATGTTATTGAGTTTGTACGATGGGTAGAGGATTCTCTCATAAAGGCACCGATTACTGATATTATTTTTGGAAGTGTCGGCCTTGTATTTGGTTTAGTTGTGGCATTTTTAATCGGTTTTGCCTTAAATTCGATCCAAGTTCCGATTCTAAATACGGTTGCACCTATTTTACTTACGCTGTTATTCGGTTATCTAGGTTTTCAGGTTGGATTTAAGAAACGGGATGAGCTTTTAAACTTATTTGCAAATAAAAGGAAAAAAGGCCCCGACGAAGAAGTTGAGAAAGTGGAAAGCAGCACTTTAAAAATATTGGACACAAGTGTTATCATCGACGGCCGTGTTGCTGATATTTGTCAGACAGGATTCCTTGAGGGAACCATAGTCATCCCTCAGTTCGTTCTCGAAGAACTCCAGCATATTGCTGATTCATCAGATGTACTGAAACGAAACAGGGGCCGGAGAGGTCTGGATATTCTTAATCGCATCCAAAAAGAGCTCGCAATCAAAGTTGAAATTTATGAAGGCGATTTTGAGGAAATCCAGGAAGTTGACAGCAAGTTAGTGAAACTTGCAAAATTAACAAATGGTGTTGTCGTTACAAATGATTTTAACCTTAACAAAGTATGTGAATTGCAAAATGTTTCTGTTTTAAATATCAATGATCTAGCCAACGCAGTTAAACCGGTTGTTCTGCCGGGAGAAGAATTAAGTGTTCAAGTGATTAAAGACGGTAAAGAGCAGAAACAAGGAGTCGCATATTTAGATGATGGTACAATGATTGTTGTTGAAGATGGCCGTGAGTTTATTGGCAAGCGCATTGATGTCATTGTGACAAGTGTGCTGCAAACTTCTGCAGGCCGAATGATTTTTGCAAAACCGAAGTTGTTAGAAAAAGCACTCTAAAAAGAAAAGCGAAAGCGCCTCGGTTAGGCCCGACAAGCGCCGGAGGGTTTGCCGGTGAAGTCGTTTTTTGACTTCATTGGCAGGCGTGAGGCGACCTCGAGGGCCTAGGCGCTTTAGCTAGACAAAGGAAAAGCGAAAGCGCCTTGGCTAGCTGCCTGGGCGCAGCAGCTCTAGATATATTAAGATAGGAGTTAGTCTATGGCTTATCGGGTCATTATTCCTGCTGCCGGCCAGGGGAAAAGAATGGGAGCGGGGAAAAATAAGCTTCTTCTTACATTAAATGATGTTCCTGTACTGATTCACACATTAAAGGTTTTTGAAGAGGACGGAAAATGCGAGGGAATCGTGTTATCCATTCACCCGCAAGATGAAAAAGAATTCCGCTCTCTTATACATGAATACGGAATCAAAAAAGTAACAGCCATCGTTCCCGGCGGAGCGGAAAGACAGCATAGCGTTTATAACGGGTTAAAAGCTCTTTCGGATAATGGTATTGTCCTCGTTCATGATGCTGCAAGGCCGTTTATCGATATAGAGACGATCCACAGGCTGACAGATATGGCAAAAGAGACCGGAGCGGCTATCGTTGCCGTTCCGGTTAAGGATACGATTAAGAAAGTGCAAAACAACACTGTAACGGAAACCGTTGAACGTTCCAGCTTGTGGGCAGTCCAGACCCCACAAGCTTTTCGTATTTCCTTATTGCTCGAGGCGCACCGCAAGGCGGAAGCCGAGGGGTTTATCGGAACGGATGATGCGAGCCTTGTAGAGCGTTTAGGACATAAGGTAACTGTAACTGAAGGCAATTACGATAATATTAAACTGACAACTCCGGAAGATTTGTTTTTTGCCGAGGCAATCCTTCGAAAAAAACAGTATATGGAGCAAGAAGGCTAAATGCCACACATTTTTGTAAAAGGAGAATCCATATGTTTCGTATAGGACAAGGGTTTGATGTACATCAATTTGCCGAAGGCCGTCCTCTTATTTTAGGGGGAATTACGATCCCTTATGAAAAGGGCCTGCTTGGCCACTCAGATGCAGATGTACTTTTGCATACGGTAGCGGATGCTTGTTTAGGAGCAATCGGTGCAGGTGATATCGGGAGACACTTTCCGGATACAGATCCGGCCTTTAAAGATGCAGACTCAGCAAAGCTTCTTGAAGAAGTGTGGAAGCTTGTGAAAAAGGAAGGCTATGAGCTCGTCAATGCGGATTGTACGATAATCGCCCAAAAGCCGAAAATGGCTCCGTATATCGAAAAGATGCGGCAACGAATCGCCGAGTTGCTCGAGGCGGCTCCTGAGCAAGTGAATGTGAAAGCGACTACGACTGAAAAGCTTGGTTTTACCGGGAGAGAAGAAGGGATTGCGTCACAGGCCGTTGTTTTATTGAAAAAAAGGACTAATGCTGCTTCATTATCTTTATAAAGAATAAACTGAATGATACAATTAGCTAGTTAAAATTAATAAAAGGAGGGGCTTACTGTGTCAAAGGAAATTCGCGTGCGTTATGCTCCGAGTCCAACTGGACATTTACATATAGGAAATGCCCGCACAGCTTTGTTTAATTATTTATTTGCTAGAAACAAAGGCGGAAAGTTTATTATCCGAATTGAGGACACTGATAAAAAAAGGAATATTGAAGGCGGCGAACAAAGCCAGCTGAAATATTTAAAATGGCTTGGCATCGACTGGGATGAAAGCACTGATGTAGGCGGTGATTACGGGCCTTACCGCCAGTCTGAACGCAATGACATTTATAAAAAATATTACGAGGAACTTTTAGAAAAAGGCCTCGCTTATAAATGCTATTGTACTGAAGAGGAACTTGAAGCAGAACGGGAAGCTCAAATGGCAAAAAATGAAACGCCGAAGTATTCCGGCAAATGCCGCCATTTAACAGAAGAAGACCGTGAAAAGTTTGAAAAGGAAGGGCGCAAACCGAGCATCCGCTTTAAAGTGCCGGAAGGAAAAATCTATGCATTTGATGATATGGTTAAAGGCCGTGTTTCTTTCGAATCTGACGGAATCGGCGATTTTGTTATTGTTAAAAAAGACGGAACGCCAACATACAACTTCGCCGTTGCAGTGGATGATTATTTAATGAAAATTTCCCACGTGTTGCGCGGAGATGACCATATTTCAAACACGCCTAAACAATTAATGATATTTGAGGCATTCGACTGGGAAGCGCCTGTTTATGGGCATATGACGCTGATTGTCAACGAAAACCGCAAAAAGCTCAGCAAGCGGGACGAGTCGATCATCCAATTCATCGAACAGTACGAAGAATTAGGGTACCTGCCTGAGGCCTTGTTTAACTTTATTGCCTTACTTGGCTGGTCTCCATCCGGAGAGGAAGAAATCTTTTCGAAAGAAGAATTCATTGAAATTTTTGATCCGAGCCGTTTATCCAAATCACCGGCGCTGTTCGATAAACAGAAGCTTACATGGATGAACAACCAGTACATGAAAAAGCAAGACTTGGACAAAGTGGTTGAACTGTCACTGCCTCACCTGATTAAAGCAGGCCGCCTCCCTGAAAACATGACCGATGAACAACGCCAATGGGCAAGGGAACTTATTGCTTTGCATCATGAAAAAATGAGTTATGGAGCGGAAATCGTTCCGTTAACGGAATTGTTCTTTAAAGATGAAATAGAATACGAGGAAGAAGCAAAAGCAGTTCTTTCGGAAGAACAAGTTCCTGAAGTATTAAAAGCTTTTTCTGAAGAGATTGAAAAGCTCGAAGAATTTAAGGCAGATCAAATTCAGGCTGCGATGAAAGCTGTGCAGAAAGCAACAGGCCAAAAAGGGAAAAAACTGTTCATGCCAATTCGCGCGGCTGTTACCGGCCAAACACATGGCCCTGATCTTCCAAAAACAATTGAACTTTTAGGAAAAGAAAAAATTCAAGCCCGTGTACAAGCGATTATCGGTTAACATATTTTGAAAAATGTTATATATTAAGAGTAATTCCATAAAGCAAAAGTGTTGAAGAGGACAAGTAGAAAAATGAAGCTTTTCAGAGAGAACCATCACCGGCTGAAAGTGGTTCAAGCCTCTCATTTTTTGAAATGCCCCTCTGAGCCCCATGTCGAAAAGAAGTGTGAAATGAGTAGACTTGGGCGGAACCCTTCCGTTAACAGGTGAAAGTTGAAGCCGAAAGTCCGGCTTAAACAGAGTGGAACCGCGCGTGTAAGCGTCTCTGTCGTTTGAACAGAGGCGCTTTTTTGATTTTGAAGAAAATAGAGTTCGAAAAATCCAGGTGTAGGGAGGTTAGCAAATGTTTAAGAGATTAAAGGAAGATATAGAAGTTGTTTTTGATCAAGATCCGGCAGCGAGAAGCTACCTGGAAGTCATCTTAACGTATTCCGGCTTGCACGCCATATGGGCTCATCGGATTGCACATGCTTTTTATAAACGGAAATTTTATTTTATTGCGAGAGTCATTTCCCAAATCAGCCGGTTTTTTACCGGCATTGAAATCCACCCTGGAGCAAAAATTGGACGTCGTTTCTTCATCGACCACGGAATGGGAGTAGTCATTGGAGAAACATGTGAAATAGGAGATAACGTAACCGTGTACCAAGGAGTAACTCTTGGCGGAACCGGCAAGGAAAAGGGAAAGAGACATCCGACCGTAAAGGATAATGCGCTGATTGCCACGGGAGCAAAAGTTCTAGGTTCCATCACAATAGGGGAAAACGCAAAAATAGGAGCCGGAGCAGTCGTTCTTCAAGATGTTCCGCCCAATTCCACAGTGGTGGGAATGAAAGCAAGAGTCGTCGTAAAAGACGGAATCCGGGTTAAAGATCTAGACCATACGAATGTTCCGGATCCAATTGCAGACCGTTTTAAAGAAATGGAAAACGAGATTAATGAACTAAAAAAAGCACTTGAAGAACTTACTAAAGAAAGGAGCAAAGTGAATGCCAATTCAAATTTATAATACATTAACAAGAAAGAAAGAAGAGTTTGTTCCGCTTGAACCGGGAAAGGTCAAAATGTATGTATGCGGACCGACGGTATATAACTATATTCATATCGGAAACGCACGGCCGGCAATTGTTTTTGACACTGTTCGCCGCTATTTTCAGTTTCGCGGGTATGATGTCCAATTCGTTTCGAATTTTACGGATGTTGATGACAAGTTAATTAAAGCGGCAAATGAATTGGGTGAAGATGTACCGACGATAGCGGAACGGTTTATTAATGCTTATTTCGAGGATGTATCGGCCCTCGGCTGCAAAAAGGCTGATGTGCACCCTCGCGTAACGGAAAACATGGATATCATCATTGAATTTATTAGCGCTCTAATTGAAAAAGGCTATGCTTATGAGTCTGAAGGGGATGTTTATTACCGGACAAGAAAGTTTGACGGGTACGGGAAGCTATCCCACCAATCAATTGACGAACTTCGCGCAGGGGCGCGCATTGAAGTGGGAGAGAAAAAGCAGGATCCCCTTGATTTTGCTCTCTGGAAATCAGCCAAAGAAGGAGAAATTTACTGGGACAGCCCATGGGGGAAAGGACGTCCCGGCTGGCATATTGAGTGCTCTGCAATGGTAAAGAAATATTTAGGAGATACTATCGATATTCATGCAGGAGGACAAGACCTGACATTCCCGCATCACGAAAATGAAATTGCGCAGTCAGAAGCTTACACTGGAAAAACATTTGCTCGCTATTGGATGCATAACGGTTATATTAATATCGATAATGAAAAAATGTCCAAATCGCTCGGAAACTTTGTGTTAGTAAATGATATTATTAAAAAACACGACCCGCAAGTATTAAGGTTTTTTATGCTCTCTGTTCATTATCGGAACCCGATCAACTACAGCGAGGAAGTATTGGAAAATACAAAAGCGGGATTAGAAAGGATTAAAACCTCTTATCAAAACTTAAAACACCGTAAAAATGCGAGTACAGGCCTGACTGAGAATAATCAAGAATGGCTTAATAAAATCAAATCGCTCCGTGAACAATTTATTCGTGAGATGGATGATGATTTTAATACAGCAAACGGAGTATCAGTTTTATTTGAACTGTCAAAAGCAGCAAATTACTATCTGTTGGAAAAGAACACTTCACAAGAAGTGATTGATGCTTTTATGAAGGAATTTGAAGAATTATTTTCTGTTCTTGGCTTAACCCTTGAAAAAGAAGAACTTCTTGATGAGGAAATTGAAGCATTAATCGAAAAGCGGATTCAAGCCCGCAAAAACCGCGATTTCCAGCTTGCAGATCAAATTCGTGATCAATTAAAAGATATGAATATTATTTTAGAAGATACTCCGCAAGGGACAAGATGGAAAAGAGGCTGACAATATGCTTGACTATGATCATAAGATTGACGAAAACCAATTAAATAGTCTTGCACTGGCCTATATGGGCGATGCTGTTTTTGAGCAATATGTCAGATATCACCTTTTACAAAGCGGGAGGGTAAAGCCTCACGAGCTGCATAGAGAATCAACAAAATATGTGTCAGCAAAAGCACAGTCTCAGATTATTCATCAGCTTCTTGAAAATGGAGAATTGAGCGAGCATGAAGTTGCTGTCGTAAAAAGAGGCCGTAACGCAAAATCGGGTACAGTGCCGAAAAATACGGATGTGCAAACATACAGGTACAGCACGGCATTTGAAGCGTTGCTCGGATATTTATTTTTATCAAAACAGGAAAAGAGGCTTGAGGAAATTATTACAGCTGCCTTCCGGCTGATTGAGACAGGGAAAGGAGGAGCATCTTTATGAATCAAGATTTTATCATCGGGAAAAACCCTGTCATTGAAGCACTTAAATCAGAACGCGATATTAATAAAATTTTAATTGCAGAAGGATCCCATCGGGGACAGATGCAGCAAATCACAAGGCTTGCGAAAGAAGCAAATGTGCCCGTACAATTCGTGCCAAAGAAAAAGCTGGATCAGATTTCTGAAGGGAATCACCAGGGAATCATCGCTTATGTTGCAGCATATCAGTATGCACAATTAGACGATTTATTTGCCGCCGCCGAAAAAAAACAAGAGCCTCCTTTCTTTTTGTTGTTAGATGAAATCGAGGATCCCCACAATCTCGGGTCGATCATAAGAACTGCAGATGCCGCTGGAGTTCATGGGATCATCATTCCAAAACGGAGGGCGGTAGGATTAACAGCAACGGTTGCCAAGGCATCGACAGGAGCAATTGAACATATTCCGGTTGTCAGAGTCACCAATATGGCTCAAATCATTGATGAACTAAAAGGCAGAGGATTGTGGATCGCAGGTACAGATGCAAAAGGGAAAGAAGACTATCGTACGTTTGACGGGACGCTCCCGCTTGGCTTGGTCATCGGCAGTGAAGGAAAAGGAATGGGAAGGCTTATCCGCGATAAATGTGATTTCCTTATTCATTTGCCAATGGCAGGTCATGTTACCTCGCTTAATGCCTCCGTTGCTGCTGCCCTTTTAATGTATGAGGTTTACCGTAAACGCCATCCTTTAGGGGAATGAATATGGACATTCTGATTGTCGACGGTTACAACGTTATCGGGGCATGGCCGGAATTAAGGGCTTTAAAAGACAGCGACCTGGCTGCCGCAAGAGACCGTTTGATAGATAATATGGCGGAATATCAGGCATATACCGGTTATCGGGTAATTATTGTATTTGATGCCCATTTTGTAAAAGGTGTTGAAAAGAAATACAAAAATTTTAAAGTGGAAGTTATTTTTACAAGAGAAAATGAAACAGCCGATGAGAGAATTGAAAAATTAGCCATATCTTTAAGCAACCGGAAAACTCAAATACATGTTGCAACCTCGGATTATACCGAACAGTGGGCGATATTTGGACAAGGGGCGCTCCGAAAATCGGCGCGCGAATTATTAACCGAAATGGAAGTTATCAAAAAAGGGATTGAAAAAAGCGTAAAAAAAATTCAGACGAAAAAACCTGCATCGAAGATTCCTCTTAGTGATGAAGTGGCAGAAATTTTTGAAAAATGGCGCAGAGAACAGTGACGGGCTGTTGACGCTGTAAAATAAGGTACTGTATAATATTTTTATCTATGCGTACGCGGGCGGGGGGATCTGTGTGACGGTTGACTTCAGGACGAAACTTAACGAAAAGTATGTTCAGCTTGAAGATGAGGTAATCGTGGAATTGGTGCACAAAGGAGAAAGTGAGGCATTGGATTATCTGATCCATAAGTACAGGAATTTCGTGCGTGCAAAAGCGCGCTCTTATTTCCTGATTGGAGCGGATAAGGAGGATATTGTCCAGGAAGGAATGATCGGCTTATATAAAGCGATCCGTGATTTTAAAGAGGACAAGCTCACTTCGTTTAAAGCGTTTGCAGAATTGTGCATAACCAGGCAGATTATAACCGCCATTAAAACTGCTACGAGACAGAAGCATATTCCGTTAAATTCATATGTTTCATTAGACAAGCCGATCTATGATGAAGAATCGGACAGGACCTTAATGGATGTTATCTCCGGGGCAAAAGTGATGGATCCTGAAGAGTTAATTATCAATCAGGAAGAGTTCGACCACATCGAAGTGAAAATGACAGAGCTCTTAAGCGATTTGGAACGGAAAGTTCTCGCCCTCTATTTAGATGGCCAGTCCTACCAGGAAATTTCGGAAGAATTGAATCGACATGTGAAGTCAATTGATAATGCGCTGCAACGGGTGAAGAGAAAATTAGAGCGGTACCTGGAAGTCAGGGAATTTTCACTTTAAGGAACCACAGATTCTTACAGTCTTTTATTGACATTGATATAGGTGCGTGGTAAATTTTTAAAGACGTAAAAGAGATTAGCAGGTGTGATAAATGAGGAAAAAAGTAGTTTTGGCCTGCGTTGAGTGCGGATCACGCAATTATTCAACGACCAGCAATAAAAAGACACAGACGGAGCGTCTGGAACTCAACAAATATTGCCGTACTTGCGGCAAGCAGACAATTCATCGCGAAACAAAATAAATTCCCTTTACAAGATAGATTTCTTCAGGTTATTCCCAGAAAAGTTGGAGGTTACGAAATGCAACGCATAGCTAATTTTTTCCGTGAGACAGCCCGTGAAATGAGAAAGGTAAGCTGGCCAAAACGTAAAGAATTAACACGCTACACGATCACAGTTTTAACTACAGTAACATTTTTCGCCTTGTTCTTCGCGATTATTGACTTAGGAATTTCTGAATTGATTCGATTTATTCTTGAATAATCCATGCAAAATAATGATATAATGGAAATTAATGTAGGAAATATTTACAAAAGCCCGGAAACGGGTTTTTTCATTTGCTCAAAAGTTAATTGTAGAAGTTCGTACATTTGAAAATATGATTTTAAAAGTACGGGGAGGGAAGGACGGTAAAGTCCTCATAAATGGAAAAAAATTGGTATGTCGTTCATACGTACTCTGGTTATGAAAACAAAGTAAGAGCGAACCTGGAAAAACGTGTAGAATCGATGGGAATGCAGGATAAAATTTTCCGGGTGATTGTTCCTGAAGAAGAAGAAACCGAAATTAAAAATGGAAAAAAGAAAGTGTTAAAGCGAAAGGTGTTCCCCGGCTATGTACTTGTCGAGCTTATCTTAACCGATGACTCTTGGTACGTTGTCCGCAATACTCCCGGCGTTACTGGTTTTGTCGGATCGGCAGGATCAGGATCCAAGCCGACACCGCTTCTCCCTGAGGAAGTAAACGCCATTTTAAAACGTATGGGTGTTGAAGAAAAACGCGTTGATATTGACTTTGAAATTGGCGAAATGGTTCAAGTGAAAGAAGGCCCGTTTGCCAACTTTACCGGCACGATCGAAGAAATTGATAAAGACAAAGCAAAAATTAAAGTTCTTGTCAACATGTTTGGCCGGGATACTCCGGTAGAACTTGATTTTTCACAAATTGATAAATTATAATCTGAAAAAACTTGAAATCATCTCGGAAAAATGATAATATTTCATAGGTCAGTATGTCTCGGACAATGAGACTGGACATTTGTCAAGTTCTTTATCTTTATATAAAGACTTCTATATGAGTGGGAGGGTATATCCCTATTACCACATCACGGACTTTAAGGAGGTGTGTCTCGTGGCTAAAAAAGTTATTAAGGTTGTTAAATTGCAAATCCCTGCTGGTAAAGCGAATCCAGCACCGCCGGTTGGTCCTGCGCTGGGTCAAGCTGGTGTTAACATTATGGGATTCTGTAAAGAGTTTAATGCTCGTACAGCTGATCAAGCTGGATTAATCATTCCTGTTGAAATTACGGTATTTGAAGACCGTTCTTTTACATTTATTACGAAAACTCCTCCTGCTGCTGTACTTCTTAAAGTTGCAGCTGGAATTCAGTCAGGTTCCGGTGAACCGAATCGTAATAAAGTAGCAACAATTAAGCGTGACAAAGTGCGCGAGATTGCTGAACAAAAAATGCCTGACCTAAATGCATCTAGCGTTGAGAGCGCAATGCGCATGGTCGAAGGTACTGCACGCAGCATGGGTATTGTTATCGAAGACTAATCCGTATTTGTCGGAAATGATTTGGTTTGAGGTTGCGACGATGAATTTGTTTCACTCGCAACCTTTATTCGTCCGGCTAAGGCGCTTAACAAGGCGCCTGTGCTTTTGTACGTGGGAGGTTATTCCGTTAAAACCACATTCAAGGAGGAAAATTAAAATGGTTAAAAGAGGTAAAAAGTATTTAGAAGCTGCAAAGCTTGTAGATCGTTCAAAAGCTTACACAATCGAAGAAGCGATCGATCTTGTAAAGAAAACAAGTACTGTAAAATTTGACGCAACTGTTGAGGTAGCATTCCGTCTTGGAGTCGACCCAAGGAAAGCGGATCAGCAAATCCGCGGTGCGGTAGTTCTTCCTAACGGTACTGGTAAAACTCAGCGTGTGCTTGTATTCGCGAAAGGTGAAAAAGCGAAAGAAGCAGAAGCTGCTGGTGCAGACTACGTAGGTGATTCTGAATACATCAACAAAATCAACCAAGGTTGGTTTGAGTTTGATGTAATCGTTGCTACACCTGACATGATGGGTGAAGTTGGTAAACTTGGACGTGTATTAGGACCTAAAGGCTTAATGCCAAACCCTAAAACAGGTACAGTTACTTTTGATGTTGAACGTGCAGTGAAAGAAATCAAAGCTGGTAAAGTTGAATACCGTGTTGACAAAGCTGGTAACATCCACGTTCCAATCGGTAAAACATCTTTCGAAAACGAAAAGCTTGTTGGAAACTTCAACACAATCTTTGATACAATCTTAAAAGCAAAACCAGCTGCTGCAAAAGGTACTTACATGAAGAACGTAGCTGTTACTTCAACAATGGGACCTGGAATCAAAGTTGATCCTTCTTCTGTTGCAGTAAAACAATAATGACAGTTGACAATCGGAGTCTTGATATATATAATTGACTCTGTTGTGAAAATAGAATAACATTTATACCGCAGACAGTAGGTGCCGAAAGGCTTAATTTCCTACCGAGGTAATACGATAGAATGAGTTAGTCCGTTAACAAAGCGGCTATTGTATACTACCTCCATGTCTGTGAAAAGATGTGGAGGTTTTTTATTGGTCGGTATGAATGTAGATAATCTACAGGAGGTGTAAGGATGAGCAGCGCAATCGAACAAAAGAAACAAATCGTACAAGAAATTGCTGAGAAGTTTAAAGCAAGCAAAACAACAATCGTTGTCGACTACCGCGGTCTTAACGTTGCTGAAGTAACTGAACTTCGCAAACAGCTTCGTGAAGCTGGCATTGACTTCAAAGTATACAAAAATACTTTAACTCGCCGTGCAGCTGAAGCTGTTGAACTTGCAGGCTTGAATGAAGCTTTAACTGGTCCGAACGCGATTGCTTTCAGCAACGAAGACGTTGTTGCTCCAGCGAAAATTTTAAACGAATTTGCGAAAAACCACGAAGCTCTTGAAATTAAAGCCGGTGTAATTGAAGGAAATATCGCAACAGTAGAAGAAATAAAAGCTCTTGCAGATCTACCATCCCGCGAAGGCTTGCTTTCTATGCTACTCAGCGTTCTTCAAGCACCTATCCGCAACTTTGCTCTTGCTGCAAAAGCTGTTGCAGACCAAAAAGAAGAGCAAGGCGCATAAGCTGAAGTTAGTGTTTGTCGGTTAAATAAAACAACAAATAAGGAGGAAATTTAAAATGACTAAAGAACAAATTATTGAAGCAGTTAAAAATATGACTGTTTTAGAATTAAACGAATTAGTAAAAGCAATTGAAGAAGAGTTCGGTGTAACTGCTGCTGCTCCTGTAGCTGTTGTGGGTGGCGCTGCTGGTGGCGAAGCTGCTGCTGAGAAAAGTGAATTTGACGTTGTTCTTGCATCTGCAGGCGACCAAAAAATCAAAGTTATCAAAGTTGTGCGTGAAATCACAGGTCTTGGCCTTAAAGAAGCAAAAGAACTTGTCGACAACACTCCAAAGCCTCTTAAAGAAGGCGTTTCTAAAGAAGAAGCTGAAGAAATCAAAGCTAAACTTGAAGAAGTTGGAGCTGGCGTTGAAGTTAAGTAATGAAAAAAAGCTCGCTGCATAAGCGGGCTTTTTGATTTGCAGGGAGCCGAATTTCAGATATAAAAGCGATTGTTTTGGTAAAACCGTGAATATTTCGATATAACCGCGATTATGCTTGTCGGGGCTAACCAAGGCGCTTGCGCTTTTCTATTTTTTTGCTTTTTTCTAATATATAGCATATAATACCGTTCATATAGCGATCCTCGAATCCCTCATTAGAAATCTCTCCATCGGAGGTGAACTTCGTGTCTGACCATTATTACTCCCGAACTCAAAATGTTGCAAGTGACCCGGTCTATTGGGACTATAAGCTTCGAAATCATATCTTTCGTTTTAAGACGGATAATGGTGTTTTTTCAAAAAGAGAAGTAGACTTTGGATCAAGGTTGTTGATAGAGACGTTTGCATTGCCTGAAGTAGAGGGAAATGTTTTGGATGTCGGTTGTGGTTATGGGCCAATTGGGCTTTCGATTGCAAAAAGCTTTGAAACCATCTCCGTTCATATGGTGGATGTAAATGAACGCGCCCTTGCTCTTGCTAAAGAGAATGCTCTTTTAAACAAAATTGATAATGTCGTCATTTATGAAAGTGACCGATTGACCGGTGTAAAAGAACACAATTTTGCGTCCATCGTCACAAATCCTCCGATTCGGGCGGGAAAAAAGATTGTTCATGATATATTTGAACAAAGTGTCAGCCATTTAAAACCCGGCGGAGAACTGTGGGTTGTCATTCAAAAAAAGCAGGGAGCTCCTTCGGCAATCGATAAGTTAAATGAAATCTTTGACGAAGTGGGCATCGTTGAAAAAAAGAAAGGTTATTTTGTAATCCGGGCAAAAAAATATTGACCAGCATAATATGCTATGTTAATATTATAAAATGCCAACAGAATATTCTCGGAATTATTGCTAATTTCAATGAGGTTTGTATAAAAATGGTTTTGTAAGGAAAAAATAACAAAATAATAGTTCTTGTTGTGAAAATGTGGTTTTTAATAAAAAACCCTTTTTCTTTTTGTCTTATGACAGGCTTGTCCTGGGTAAGACGTAAATAGATGCAATTATTACGCTTGATTTGAGGGGTGAATCAGTTGACAGGTCAACTAGTTCAGTATGGACGACACCGCCAACGAAGAAGTTATGCAAAAATCAGTGAAGTACTAGAATTACCAAATCTCATTGAAATCCAAACCTCTTCGTATCAATGGTTTCTTGATGAAGGTTTACGTGAAATGTTCCAGGACATTTCGCCGATTGAGGACTTTACTGGTAACTTATCGCTTGAGTTTATTGATTACAGCCTAGGCGAGCCGAAGTATTCCGTTGAGGAATCAAAGGAACGGGATGTTACATATTCAGCGCCTTTGCGTGTGAAAGTCCGTCTCGTTAACAAAGAAACAGGCGAAGTAAAAGACCAGGATGTTTTTATGGGAGACTTTCCTTTAATGACGGATACTGGAACGTTCGTTATTAACGGAGCAGAACGTGTTATTGTTTCTCAGCTTGTTCGTTCCCCAAGTGTATATTATAGCGAGAAAGTTGATAAGAACGGGAAGAAAGGTTTTACTGCAACCGTGATCCCGAACCGCGGCGCTTGGCTGGAGTATGAAACAGATGCCAAAGATGTCGTGTATGTAAGAATTGATCGTACGAGAAAGCTTCCTGTTACGGTGCTTTTGCGTGCTCTCGGATTTGGCTCTGATCAAGAAATCATTGAATTGATTGGAGATAACGAATATATCCGTAACACTCTGGAAAAGGACAATACAGAAAGTACTGAAAAGGCGCTGTTAGAAATTTATGAACGGCTTCGTCCGGGCGAACCGCCGACAGTAGAAAACGCTAAAAATTTGTTAATTTCCAGATTTTTTGATCCGAAGCGTTATGATTTAGCTAGCGTTGGCCGTTATAAGATTAATAAGAAGCTTCATATTAAAAACCGTCTATTCGGCCAGACTCTTGCTGAGACGTTGGTAGACCCTGAAACAGGCGAAATTATTGCTGAAAAAGGGACGACTCTAGACCGTCGTACATTAGACAGAATCATTCCAAATCTTGAAAAAAACATTGGTTTTGCGACTTTCAGCCCTGCAGGAGGAGTTGTTGAAGAAGACATTCATCTTCAAACGATTAAAATATATGCCCCAAATGAAGAAGGCGAGAAAGTAATCAATGTAATCGGTAATGCGTATGTAGAAGAACACATTAAAAATATCACTCCGGCAGATATTATCGCGTCGATCAGTTATTTCTTTAATTTGCTGCATGGTGTCGGAGATACTGATGACATTGACCATTTAGGAAACAGACGTCTCCGTTCTGTTGGAGAGCTGCTTCAAAACCAATTCAGAATAGGGTTGTCGCGGATGGAGCGAGTTGTCCGCGAAAGAATGTCGATTCAAGATACTGCGACGATTACGCCGCAGCAATTAATAAACATTCGTCCGGTTATCGCTTCTATTAAAGAATTTTTCGGAAGCTCCCAGTTGTCCCAGTTTATGGACCAGACAAACCCGCTTGCAGAATTAACGCATAAACGCCGTCTTTCTGCATTGGGACCTGGAGGTTTAACTCGTGAACGTGCGGGCTTTGAGGTTCGGGATGTTCACTATTCCCACTATGGCCGTATGTGTCCGATTGAAACACCTGAAGGTCCGAACATTGGTTTGATCAACTCCTTGTCAACATATGCAAAGGTGAACCGTTTTGGTTTTATCGAAACTCCTTACCGCCGTGTTGATCCGGAAACCGGAAAAGTAACCAACCAGATTGATTACTTGACGGCTGATGAAGAAGATAACTATGTGGTTGCCCAGGCAAATGCCCGCCTTGGAGAAGACGGTTCCTTCCTTGATGAGGAAGTTGTAGCTCGTTTCCGCGGTGAGAACACAGTCGTAAAGCGCGACCGTGTCGATTACATGGATGTATCGCCTAAACAGGTTGTTTCAGCTGCAACAGCATGTATTCCATTCCTTGAAAACGACGACTCAAACCGTGCGCTTATGGGTGCGAACATGCAGCGTCAGGCAGTGCCGTTATTGCAGCCTGAAGCGCCGATTGTTGGTACTGGCATGGAATATGTATCTGCAAAAGATTCCGGGGCGGCAGTTATTTGTAAACACGATGGAATCGTAGAACATGTAGAAGCCCGCGAAATTTGGGTGCGCCGTGTTAAAGAAGTCGATGGCCAAGAAGTTAAAGGCGACTTAGACAAATACAGATTGTTAAAGTTTGTTCGATCCAACCAAGGAACTTGCTATAATCAGCGTCCGATTGTCAAAGTCGGCGACCGTGTTGTGAAAGGCGAAATTTTAGCGGACGGTCCTTCTATGGAGAAAGGCGAACTGGCACTTGGACGAAATGTACTCGTAGCATTTATGACATGGGACGGTTACAACTACGAGGACGCAATTATCATGAGCGAGCGTCTTGTAAAAGACGATGTCTATACTTCTATTCATATTGAAGAATATGAATCAGAATCTCGCGATACCAAGCTTGGTCCTGAGGAAATTACACGTGATATTCCTAACGTCGGTGAAGATGCCCTCCGCAACCTTGACGAGCGAGGTATTGTCCGCATCGGAGCAGAAGTAAAAGATGGAGACCTTCTTGTTGGAAAAGTAACGCCAAAAGGGGTTACAGAACTAACTGCAGAAGAGCGTCTTTTACACGCGATCTTCGGTGAAAAAGCTCGTGAGGTCCGCGATACATCGTTGAGAGTGCCTCATGGCGGCGGCGGAATTGTCTTAGATGTAAAAGTCTTTAATCGTGAAGACGGAGACGAGCTTCCTCCGGGTGTAAACCAGCTTGTTCGCGTATATATTGTTCAAAAACGTAAAATCTCCGAAGGAGATAAAATGGCGGGGCGCCACGGTAACAAAGGTGTTATTTCCCGCATTCTTCCTGAAGAAGATATGCCGTTCCTTCCGGATGGAACACCTGTCGATATTATGTTAAACCCATTGGGAGTTCCATCTCGTATGAACATCGGTCAAGTGTTCGAGCTCCATCTTGGTATGGCGGCAAGAGCGCTTGGAATTCACGTTGCTTCGCCGGTATTTGACGGAGCGAATGAGGAAGATGTCTGGTCGACAATCGAGGAAGCCGGCATGGCACCTGATGCGAAGACCGTTTTATATGACGGACGGACTGGAGAGCCATTTGATAACCGAGTTTCCGTTGGTGTCATGTATATGATCAAATTGGCGCACATGGTTGACGATAAGCTTCATGCTCGTTCAACCGGGCCATACTCGCTTGTTACGCAGCAGCCGCTTGGCGGAAAAGCACAATTCGGCGGACAGCGTTTCGGAGAGATGGAGGTTTGGGCACTTGAAGCATACGGAGCTGCCTATACACTCCAAGAAATCCTTACCGTTAAATCGGACGATGTTGTCGGTCGCGTAAAAACGTATGAAGCAATTGTTAAAGGTGAAAATGTACCGGAGCCTGGAGTTCCTGAATCATTCAAAGTATTAATCAAAGAACTTCAAAGCTTAGGTATGGATGTCAAAATCCTTTCAAGTGATGAAGAAGAAATTGAAATGCGCGATCTGGAAGATGAAGAAGAACTTCAACAGGCCGAATCATTTACGATTGCACCGGAGCTTGAAAAATCCGAATCAGAAAAAGTAGGAACAAAAGAATAACGTTAAAAAAGATATTCAAAAGTGCCGCTGTCAGTCCCTGAACAACGCGTGCCCTTGAGAAAGATGTTGTTTTCTTTCAAAGGGCCGCCAAGGGACCAGGCATGTCGGCTGGACAATGAAGCAATAAGGGTAAAACCTGTAGATCAAAAGGGAGGTAGGCCCCTTGCTAGATGTGAACAATTTTGAGTATATGAAAATAGGTCTCGCTTCACCTGATAAAATCCGTTCTTGGTCATATGGTGAAGTAAAAAAACCTGAAACGATCAACTATCGTACTTTAAAACCAGAAAAAGATGGTCTTTTCTGTGAACGTATCTTCGGCCCTCAAAAAGACTGGGAATGCCATTGCGGAAAATATAAAAGAGTCCGCTACAAAGGTGTTGTCTGTGATCGATGCGGCGTTGAAGTTACTCGTGCAAAAGTACGCCGTGAACGCATGGGGCATATTGAATTAGCTGCGCCGGTATCCCATATCTGGTACTTTAAAGGGATTCCGAGCCGAATGGGGCTTGTTCTTGATATGTCCCCGCGTGCTCTTGAAGAAGTTATTTATTTTGCTTCTTATGTCGTTACTGAACCAGGTGACACTCCATTAGAAAAGAAGCAACTTTTATCAGAAAAAGAATACCGCGCATACCGCGAAAAGTACGGAAATAAATTCCAGGCTTCAATGGGTGCGGAAGCGATTAAAAAACTTCTTCAAGATATTGATCTTGAAAAAGAAGTTGAGATCTTAAAAGAAGAACTAAGAACTGCTCAAGGACAGCGCCGCACTCGTGCAATTAAGCGCCTCGAGGTGCTTGAAGCATTCCGTAATTCCGGAAATGAACCGTCCTGGATGATTCTTGATGTTCTTCCGGTTATTCCTCCGGAGCTTCGTCCGATGGTTCAGCTGGACGGAGGACGCTTTGCGACTTCAGATCTTAACGATTTGTACAGACGGGTTATTAACCGGAACAATCGTTTAAAACGATTATTAGATCTTGGAGCTCCAAGCATTATTGTTCAGAACGAAAAACGTATGCTTCAAGAAGCGGTCGACGCATTAATAGATAATGGACGCCGCGGCCGTCCTGTAACCGGACCGGGAAACCGTCCGTTGAAATCACTTTCCCACATGCTTAAAGGGAAACAGGGCCGTTTCCGCCAAAACTTGCTTGGTAAGCGTGTAGACTATTCAGGTCGTTCTGTTATCGTAGTTGGTCCAAACCTTAAAATGTACCAATGCGGACTTCCGAAAGAAATGGCGCTTGAACTGTTCAAGCCATTTGTGATGAAGGAGCTTGTTGAAAAAGGTTTAGCCCATAATATTAAATCTGCTAAACGAAAAATTGAAAGAGTTCAGCCTGAAGTGTGGGATGTTTTAGAAGAAGTCATTAAAGAACACCCTGTTCTTCTAAACCGTGCCCCTACTTTGCACAGACTTGGAATTCAAGCGTTTGAGCCAACGCTCGTAGAAGGCCGGGCCATCCGTTTGCATCCGCTCGTATGTACTGCTTATAACGCAGACTTTGACGGCGACCAAATGGCGGTTCACGTGCCGCTTTCAGCAGAAGCTCAAGCAGAAGCACGTCTACTAATGCTTGCTGCCCAAAACATTCTAAACCCTAAAGATGGTAAACCGGTTGTTACACCTTCTCAGGACATGGTATTAGGCAACTATTACTTGACATTGGAAAGAGCAGGAGCAGAAGGCGAAGGAATGGTATTCAAAGATACAAATGAAGCATTGCTTGCCTATCAAAACGGCTATGTTCATTTGCATACACGCATTGCCATTCATGCCGGCTCACTAAACAATCCGACATTTACGGAAGAACAAAACAAAAAATTGCTTGTAACAACAGTTGGTAAATTAATCTTTAATGAAATTTTACCTGCATCATTCCCTTACATTAACGAACCTACAAAGACAAATCTTGAGGAAAAAACACCTGAGAAATACTTTGTAGATCCGGGAACAGATGTAAAGGCATTGATCAAAGAAATGCCGCTGGTTGAACCATTTAAGAAGAAAATCCTCGGAAGTATCATTGCGGAAGTATTTAAACGGTACAAGATCACTGAAACTTCTAAAATGCTTGACCGCATGAAGGACCTTGGATTTAAATATTCTACGAAAGCCGGTATTACGGTTGGTGTTGCTGACATTGTCGTATTGGGCGAAAAGAAAGAAATCATCGATGAAGCCGAAAGAAAAGTCGACAATGTGATAAAGCAATTCAGACGCGGCTTAATCACGGAAGACGAGCGCTATGACCGAGTAATCTCGATTTGGAGTTCTGCAAAAGATACCATTCAGGCAAAACTTATGAAATCATTGGATAAAATGAATCCAATCTTTATGATGAGTGATTCCGGTGCCCGCGGTAACGCGTCGAACTTTACGCAGTTAGCCGGTATGCGCGGACTCATGGCCAACCCGGCAGGACGGATTATTGAATTGCCGATTAAAGCTAGTTTCCGTGAAGGTTTAACCGTATTAGAATATTTCATATCAACACACGGTGCCCGTAAAGGTCTTGCAGATACGGCTCTTAAAACAGCAGATTCCGGCTATCTAACACGCCGTCTTGTTGACGTAGCGCAGGATGTAATCGTTCGGGAAGATGATTGCGGCACAGACCGGGGATTATTAGTAAGAGCTTTAACGGATGGAACAGAAGTGATCGAACCGCTCGAGGAACGCTTAATCGGGCGATATGCAAGAAAAGCGGTAAGACATCCGGAAACTAACGAGGTTATTGTACCTGAGAACGGATTAATTACGGAAGATCTGGCAAATGAAATTGTCCAAGCAAACATAGAAGAAGTATGGATTCGTTCAGCCTTCACATGTAACACAAGACACGGTGTATGTAAAAAATGCTACGGCCGCAACTTAGCTACCGGCCAGGAAGTGGAAGTAGGCGAAGCAGTCGGTATCATTGCTGCTCAATCAATCGGTGAGCCGGGTACACAGTTAACTATGCGTACTTTCCATACCGGCGGGGTTGCTGGAGATGATATTACTCAAGGTTTACCTCGTATCCAGGAGTTGTTTGAAGCACGAAACCCGAAAGGTCAAGCTGTTATTTCTGAAATTGACGGTGTCGTTGTTGGAATTAACGAAGGACGTGACCGCCAGCACGAAATTGTCATCCAGGGTGAAGTGGAAACCCGCACATACACAGCACCATATACAGCGCGCTTAAAAGTAGATGTAAATGATCGTGTTGAGCGCGGCCAGGAGTTAACCGAAGGTTCGGTCGATCCGAAAGAATTACTAAAAGTAAAAGACGTATCTGCCGTACAAGAATACTTGCTTCGTGAAGTTCAAAAGGTATATCGTATGCAAGGGGTAGAAATCGGCGACAAGCACATTGAAGTTATGGTTAGACAAATGCTTCGTAAAGTGCGTGTGATCGATGCCGGTGAAACAGATGTATTACCAGGTACTCTGCTTGATATTCATCAATTTAGAGATGCCAACGAAAAAGCCCTTCTTGAAGGAAAACTTCCGGCTACCGGACGCCCTGTGCTGCTCGGTATTACGAAAGCATCCTTGGAAACAGATTCGTTCTTGTCTGCAGCATCCTTCCAGGAAACAACAAGAGTACTTACAGATGCTGCAATCAAAGGCAAACGCGATGAATTACTTGGCTTAAAAGAAAATGTTATCATCGGTAAGTTAGTTCCAGCTGGTACAGGAATGCAACGTTATCGTAAAGCAAAACCAATCTTAAAGGATGAAACTGCAGAAGCTCCTATTACAGTTGAGTAGATGTTCTTTAAAAATGCGGTACTTGCCTGTGAAAACAACATGCAAGTACCGTATTTTTAATAAAGTTTTTATGAAACAGCGAGACTCCGGAATAAATTTTTTCATTGGTATTGACATCGCTATTTTGAGATGCTAATATAGCAAAGGTGCTTCAATTACCTGTTACTTTGGAGGATATATATGTCTTATGAAAAAGTATCACAGGCAAGAAACATTGTTGTAGGAACAAAGCAATCGGTGAAAGCTCTTAAATCCGGGATCGTAATGGAACTAGTAATTGCCAATGATGCTGATCCTAACCTGACGGCAAAGGCTGTCGATGTCGCAAAGGAAATGAATGTTCCGATAACCCGCGTTGACTCAATGAAAAAACTCGGGAAAGCATGCGGGATTGAAGTTGGAGCTGCCACTGTAGCAATTATCCGTTAAAAACTGTTTTTGCAGGCGAAAACTGCAAAGACTTTGTTTTTGTAAAAAAATGAACCACCTGGATGTGTGGGCTTAAATGAAAATGTGAAGGGAGGAAAATTACATGCCTACAATTAACCAATTAGTGCGTAAGCCTCGTAAATCAGTAGCAGAAAAATCAAAATCACCTGCACTTAACAAAGGCTACAACAGCTTTAAAAAGGTGCAAACAAACGTATATTCACCACAAAAACGCGGTGTATGTACACGTGTTGGTACAATGACTCCGAAAAAACCGAACTCAGCGCTTCGTAAATATGCTCGTGTTCGTTTAACAAACGGAATCGAGGTAACAGCATACATTCCTGGTATCGGTCACAACTTGCAAGAACACAGCGTTGTTCTTATCCGTGGCGGACGTGTAAAAGACTTGCCGGGGGTACGTTACCATATCGTACGCGGTGCGCTTGACACGGCTGGTGTTAACAACCGTATGCAAGGTCGTTCAAAATACGGTACGAAAAAACCTAAAGCAGCCAAAAAATAATTTTAATTGAAAACAGATTCGTTGAAAGGAGGAAAATACATGCCACGTAAAGGACCTGTAGCAAAAAGAGATGTATTGCCAGATCCGATTTACAACTCTAAGTTAGTTACTCGTCTAATCAATAAAATGATGATTGACGGTAAAAGAGGTAAAGCACAAACAATTCTTTACTCAGCATTTGATATTATCCGCGAACGTACTGGTAAAGATCCAATGGAAGTGTTTGAACAAGCACTTAAAAACATCATGCCAGTATTAGAAGTAAGAGCACGCCGTGTAGGTGGTGCCAACTACCAAGTTCCAGTTGAGGTGCGTCCTGACCGCCGTACAACTCTTGGGCTTCGCTGGTTAGTAAACTACGCTCGTCTACGCGGAGAAAAAACAATGGAAGAGCGTTTAGCTAACGAAATTCTTGATGCAGCAAACAACACTGGCGCTGCTGTTAAAAAACGGGAAGATACACACAAAATGGCAGAAGCAAACAAAGCGTTTGCTCACTATCGTTGGTAATCTAACCTTCAATTATAAAACACACTCATATAAGGAAGGAGAAAGACCCAATGGCAAGAGAGTTCTCCTTAGAAAAGACTCGAAATATCGGCATCATGGCCCACATTGATGCTGGTAAAACAACAACAACCGAGCGTATCCTTTACTATACCGGTAAAATCCATAAGATCGGCGAAACTCATGAAGGTGCGGCTCAAATGGACTGGATGGAACAAGAGCAAGAGCGCGGTATTACAATCACTTCCGCAGCGACAACTGCTCAATGGAAAAACCATCGCGTTAACATCATTGATACACCGGGACACGTAGACTTCACGGTTGAAGTTGAACGTTCTCTTCGTGTACTTGATGGTGCGGTAACAGTTCTTGATGCTCAATCCGGTGTTGAGCCTCAAACTGAAACAGTTTGGCGCCAGGCGACAACTTATGGGGTACCGCGTATCGTATTTGTTAACAAAATGGATAAAATCGGTGCGGACTTCTTATATTCCGTTAAAACTCTTCATGATCGCCTTCAGGCAAATGCTCATCCAATTCAGCTTCCAATCGGTGCTGAAGACCAATTCGAAGGAATTATCGACCTTGTAGAAATGAATGCAACTTTCTACGGTAATGACCTTGGAACAGACATTTCGGTTCAAGAAATTCCTGAAGAATACAGAGCACAAGCTGAAGAATACCGTGAAAAATTAATTGAAGCGGTAGCAGAGCTTGATGAAGAGCTAATGGAAAAATACCTTGGCGGAGAAGAGATTACAAATGATGAGTTAAAAGCTGCGATCCGCAAGGGAACAATCAACGTTGAATTCTTCCCTGTTCTTTGCGGCTCCGCATTTAAGAACAAGGGTGTTCAAAAAATGCTTGATGCAGTAATTGACTATCTTCCATCTCCAGTTGATATACCTGCAATCAAAGGTGTTAATCCTGAAACAGAGGAAGAAGTTACTCGTCCTTCAAGCGACGATGAACCATTTTCTGCTCTTGCATTCAAAGTTATGACCGACCCGTATGTTGGTAAATTAACATTCTTCCGCGTTTATTCTGGTACATTAAGCTCTGGTTCTTATGTACAAAACTCTACAAAGAGAAAACGCGAACGTATCGGACGAATTCTGCAAATGCATGCGAACCACCGCGAAGAGATTTCAATGGTTTACGCAGGGGACATCGCAGCTGCAGTAGGTTTGAAAGATACAACTACAGGTGACACGCTTTGTGATGATAAAAACCCTGTCATCTTAGAATCTATGCAATTCCCTGAACCGGTAATCCAGCTTTCTGTAGAGCCTAAGTCAAAAGCAGACCAAGACAAAATGTCTACTGCTTTACAGAAGCTTCAAGAAGAGGATCCGACTTTCAGAGCGCACACAGATCCTGAAACAGGGCAAACAATTATCGCTGGTATGGGTGAGCTTCACTTAGATATCATCGTTGACCGTATGCGCCGTGAATTCAAGGTTGAAGCGAATGTAGGTGCACCTCAGGTAGCCTATCGTGAAACTTTCCGCAAGAGTGCGCAAGTTGAAGGTAAATTTGCTCGTCAATCCGGTGGACGCGGACAATACGGACACGTTTGGATTGAATTCTCACCAAATGAAGAAGGAAAAGGATTTGAATTTGAAAACGCGATCGTTGGTGGTGTAGTTCCTCGTGAATACATCCCTGCAGTACAAGCAGGACTTGAAGACGCTCTTCAAAAAGGTGTACTTGCAGGCTATCCGATGGTTGACATTAAAGCAAAACTATTTGACGGATCCTACCATGATGTTGACTCCAGTGAAATGGCGTTCAAAATTGCTGCTTCTTTGGCACTTAAAAACGCAGCAGCAAAATGTGACCCTGTACTACTTGAACCAATCATGAGAGTAGAAGTAGTGATTCCGGAAGAGTACATGGGAGATATCATGGGAGGCATTACCGCCCGCCGCGGCCGTGTAGAAGGTATGGAAGCGCGCGGTAACGCTCAAGTAGTCCGTGCAATGGTTCCACTTTCAGAAATGTTTGGTTACGCTACTTCGCTACGTTCCAGTACACAAGGACGCGGAGTATTCACAATGCATTTTGACCACTATGAAGAAGTGCCAAAATCAATCGCTGATGAAATCATCAAAAAAAATAAAGGCGAATAATTGATTTTAGTCTTTTAATCAAGTATAACTACTTATGTAAGCTTGGTTGCTGCGAATTAGGGCAACCTATTCGCAGCCCATTTATATACCTAAAATTTTTTATAACCAAAGGAGGATTTTCCTAATGGCAAAAGCTAAATTCGACCGTTCTAAGCCACACGTGAACGTTGGTACAATTGGTCACGTTGACCATGGTAAAACTACTTTAACAGCTGCAATCACTACAGTTCTTGCGAAAGCTGGCGGTGCTGAAGCTCGTGGATACGATCAAATCGACAATGCTCCAGAAGAGCGTGAACGCGGTATCACAATTTCAACTTCTCACGTTGAGTATGAAACTGAAAACCGTCACTATGCACACGTAGACTGCCCAGGACACGCTGACTACGTTAAAAACATGATCACTGGTGCTGCTCAAATGGACGGCGCTATCCTTGTTGTATCAGCTGCTGACGGTCCAATGCCACAAACTCGTGAGCACATTCTTCTTTCTCGTCAAGTAGGTGTGCCATACCTTGTTGTATTCTTAAACAAATGTGACATGGTAGACGACGAAGAACTTCTTGAATTAGTAGAAATGGAAGTACGCGACCTTCTTTCTGAGTACGAATTCCCTGGTGATGAAGTACCAGTAATCAAAGGTTCTGCTCTTAAAGCTCTTGAAGGCGACCCAGCTTGGGAAGAAAAAATCGTTGAGCTTATGAACGCAGTTGATGAGTACATTCCAACTCCAGAACGTGATACTGACAAACCATTCATGATGCCAGTTGAAGACGTATTCTCTATCACTGGTCGTGGTACAGTTGCTACTGGACGTGTAGAACGCGGACAAGTTAAAGTCGGTGACGTTGTTGAAATCATCGGTTTAACTGAAGAACCAAAATCTACTACTGTAACAGGTGTAGAAATGTTCCGTAAACTTCTTGATTACGCTGAAGCTGGTGACAACATCGGTGCTCTTCTTCGCGGTATCGCTCGTGAAGAAGTACAACGCGGTCAAGTATTAGCAAAACCAGGTTCAATCACTCCGCACACAAAATTTAAAGCTGAAGTTTACGTATTATCAAAAGAAGAAGGTGGCCGTCATACACCATTCTTCTCTAACTACCGCCCTCAGTTCTACTTCCGTACAACTGACGTAACTGGAATCATTACTCTTCCAGAAGGCGTAGAAATGGTTATGCCTGGCGACAACGTTGAAATGAGCGTTGAACTTATCGCTCCAATCGCAATCGAAGAAGGAACTAAATTCTCTATTCGTGAAGGTGGACGTACAGTAGGCGCCGGCGTTGTTTCCACTATTGTTGAGTAATATAAAAATATATGAAAGCAGATGGATGACAATCCATCTGCTTTTTTAATTTTATATAATTCAGCAGAAAACGTGCATGAGTTTTATCTCCCGACCCTAACATGGAAATAGCTTTCATAATAAAACAGAACCAACATAATAAGGCGGTGTGAGCGAAGCCAAGTTCTAAATAATTACAAAGCTAAACAAGTATCTTGCTAAAGATAAGTTGACATTTCTATCTTTGTTAGCGTAGCTCCGCCCCTTATCCACAGAAAACAAGTTCTTATTGAAAAAGTTATATTGTGTCGCTATAATTGAAAAGGTGTGTAAAGCATAAAGATTTTTTAAGAAAATCTTGCGTTCACTTTATGTTTTCGGTATAATAGACAGCGTTGGTCTTTGACTGCGATGAAGTGGAAGGTTGCTGACACACCCGGCCGCTTTGCCATGGCGAGTGTGTGGGAAATTTCCACGGAGAATGTCTATTTTAAAATAGGCGAAAAGGAGGGAAAATAATGGCAAAACAAAAAATTCGTATTCGATTAAAAGCTTATGATCACCGAATCCTTGATCAATCTGCAGAGAAAATTGTAGAAACAGCAAAACGTTCCGGTGCGGCTGTATCCGGTCCGATCCCGCTTCCGACTGAAAAATCTGTTTACACAATTCTTCGTGCGGTGCATAAGTACAAAGATTCTCGTGAACAATTCGAGATGCGCACACACAAACGTCTAATCGACATCATCAATCCAACTCCACAAACAGTTGATTCGTTAATGCGTTTAGATTTGCCATCAGGCGTTGATATTGAAATAAAACTTTAATGAAATAAACAATGAAGAAATTAGGAGGTGTGACTGAAATGACCAAAGGAATCTTAGGAAGAAAGATCGGTATGACTCAAGTGTTTGCTGAAAACGGTGACCTTATCCCTGTGACAGTTGTTGAAGCAGCTCCAAACGTAGTTCTTCAAAAGAAATCTGTCGAAACTGACGGCTACGAAGCTATTCAGCTAGGATTTGAAGACAAGCGAGAAAAGCTTGCGAACAAACCGGAAAAAGGACACGCTGCCAAAGCAAATACTGCTCCTAAGCGCTTCATTCGC
The DNA here is from genome assembly GCF_028888695.1 of Bacillus methanolicus. Classification (NCBI taxonomy): domain Bacteria; kingdom Bacillati; phylum Bacillota; class Bacilli; order Caryophanales; family Bacillaceae; genus Bacillus; species Bacillus methanolicus. Next base: position 672,795 of record NZ_PNFF01000002.1, read on the forward strand.
GAATTCCGCGGAGTTGACTTAGCCGAGTATGAAGTTGGTCAAGAAGTCAAAGTTGATATTTTTGCAGAAGGAGATCTTGTTGATGTAACAGGAATCTCGAAAGGTAAAGGTTTCCAAGGTGCGATCAAGCGCCACGGACAATCTCGCGGACCTATGTCTCACGGTTCTCGCTACCATCGTCGTCCTGGTTCAATGGGACCTGTCGCTCCAAACCGTGTATTCAAGAGTAAAGCATTACCTGGACGCATGGGCGGAGAGAAAGTTACTGTTCAAAACCTGCAAATTGTTAAGGTTGACGCAGAGCGCAACTTGCTTTTAATCAAAGGCAACGTACCAGGCCCTAGAAAAGGACTTGTTAAAATTAAAAGCGCGGTTAAAGCAAAGTAATAAACCAGAAAGGAGGAAAAAAGAATGCCGAAAGTAGCATTATTTAACCAAAACGGTTCACAAGTTGGTGAAATCGAACTAAACGACGCCGTTTTTGGTATCGAGCCTAATAAACACGTATTATTTGAAGCTGTTGTTATGCAAAGAGCTTCTTTACGTCAAGGAACTCATAAAACAAAAATTCGTTCTGAAGTATCTGGCGGTGGCCGCAAGCCGTGGCGCCAAAAAGGAACGGGACGTGCTCGCCAAGGTTCCATTCGTTCTCCACAATGGCGCGGTGGCGGTACTGTGTTCGGTCCTGTGCCACGCAGCTACAGCTACAAGCTACCTAAAAAAGTTCGCCGCTTAGCAATCAAATCAGCATTATCTTCTAAAGTATTAGAAGAAAATATTTTAGTATTAGAAAACCTTGCTTTCGAAACTCCAAAAACAAAAGACTTTAAAGGTGTATTAAAGAATCTTTCTGTTGATTCAAAAGCGCTTGTCGTTACAGCTGATCTGGATGAAAATGTCGCATTATCTGCTCGAAACATCCCTGGTGTAACTGTCGTGACAGCAAATGGAATCAACGTGTTGGATGTTTTAAATCATGATAAATTAATCATGACGAAAGCAGCGGTTGAAAAAGTAGAGGAGGTGCTTGCATAATGGATGCACGTGAAGTCATTAAGCGCCCCGTAATCACTGAACGTTCAACTGATCTAATGGCTGATAAAAAATACACTTTTGAAGTGGATGTAAGAGCTAACAAAACTCAAGTAAAAGACGCTGTTGAAGAAATTTTCGGCGTTAAAGTTGAAAAAGTAAATATCATGAACTATAAAGGGAAGTTCAAGCGAATGGGTAAATTCGGCGGCTATACAAATAAACGCCGCAAAGCCATCGTAAAGCTCACTGAAGACAGCAAAGAAATCGAATTATTCGAAGTATAATATTTTGATTAGAAGAGGAGGGAATTAAAATGGCGATTAAAAAGTATAAACCTACCTCCAATGGTCGTCGCGGCATGACGGTTTTAGATTTTTCTGAAATCACCACTGACAAGCCGGAAAAATCCTTGCTTGCTCCTTTAAAAAGAAAAGGCGGCCGCAACAACCAAGGTAAGTTAACTGTTCGTCATCAAGGTGGCGGTCATAAGCGTCAATACCGTATCATCGATTTTAAACGTGACAAAGACGGCATTCCAGGACGCGTTGCCACTATCGAATACGATCCAAACCGTTCTGCAAATATTGCATTAATTAACTATGTTGATGGAGAAAAGCGTTACATCATTGCCCCTAAAAACCTTGAAGTAGGTATGGAAATCATGTCTGGACCAGAAGCAGACATTAAAGTAGGCAACGCACTTCCATTAGCAAACATTCCTGTAGGTACAGTTATCCACAACATCGAATTAAAGCCTGGTAAAGGCGGTCAATTAGTACGTTCAGCTGGTACTTCTGCACAAGTTCTTGGTAAGGAAGGAAAATACGTACTTGTTCGCTTAAACTCTGGCGAAGTACGCATGATCCTTGCTACTTGCCGTGCTTCCATCGGTCAAGTCGGCAACGAACAGCACGAACTAATTAACATTGGTAAAGCCGGACGTTCTCGTTGGTTAGGTAAACGCCCAACTGTTCGCGGTTCTGTAATGAACCCTAACGATCACCCACACGGCGGTGGTGAAGGACGTGCGCCAATCGGACGTAAGTCTCCAATGACTCCTTGGGGTAAACCAACTCTTGGTTACAAAACTCGCAAGAAGAAAAACAAATCTGATAAATTCATCGTACGTCGTCGTAAAAAATAACGGGATTGAACTACGGTTCATTCAACGAACCGTAGAGCAATCACGAAGGGAGGTTCAATTATGGGTCGCAGCTTAAAAAAAGGACCTTTTGTTGATGAGCATTTAATGAAAAAGATCGAAAAATTAAATGAAACGGATAAAAAACAAGTGATAAAAACTTGGTCGCGCCGTTCAACGATCTTCCCGCAATTCATCGGACACACAATCGCTGTCTATGACGGTCGCAAACATGTTCCTGTATACATTACTGAAGATATGGTAGGCCACAAGCTAGGAGAGTTTGCTCCAACTCGCACTTACAAAGGCCACGCAAGTGACGATAAGAAAACAAGACGTTAATGAGAGGAGGGCATTTAGATGCAAGCTAAAGCTGTTGCAAGAACAGTTCGTATTGCTCCTCGTAAAGCTCGTTTAGTTGTTGACCTAATTCGAGGAAAGCAAGTTGGTGAAGCGGTAGCAATTTTAAAACACACTCCAAAAGCTGCTTCTCCGATCGTAGAAAAAGTATTGAAATCTGCAGTTGCTAATGCAGAACATAACTACGAAATGGACGTAAATAATCTCGTTATATCTCAGGCTTACGTAAACGAAGGACCGACTTTAAAACGTTTCCGTCCTCGTGCAATGGGCCGTGCAAGCCAAATTAACAAACGTACAAGTCACATTACAATCGTTTTATCAGAGAAGAAGGAGGGATAATCAGTGGGTCAAAAAGTAAATCCTGTCGGTTTGCGTATCGGGATCATCCGTGACTGGGAATCCAAATGGTACGCAGGAAAAGACTATGCTGATCTTTTACACGAAGACCTTAAAGTACGTGAATACATCACGAAGCGTTTAAGCGATGCTTCTGTTTCTAAAGTAGAAATTGAACGTGCTGCAAACCGTTTAAATATTACTATCCACACTGCAAAGCCTGGCATGGTAATTGGTAAAGGCGGTACAGAAGTTGAAGCTCTTCGCAAGGCGCTTAACAATCTTACAGGTAAACGAGTACACATCAATATCCTTGAAATCAAGAAAGCTGATATTGACGCTAAATTAGTTGCTGAAAATATTGCTCGTCAATTAGAAAATCGCGTGTCATTCCGACGTGCACAAAAACAAGCTATTCAACGTGCAATGCGCGCTGGAGCAAAAGGTATTAAAACAATGGTATCTGGTCGTTTAGGCGGTGCCGACATCGCCCGTTCTGAGCACTACAGCGAAGGAACAGTTCCACTTCATACTCTTCGTGCCGACATCGACTATGGAACAGCTGAAGCCGATACAACATACGGCAAGCTTGGCGTAAAAGTATGGATCTATCGTGGAGAAGTCCTTCCTGCAAAGAAGAAAACTGAGGAAGGAGGCAATTAATTATGTTAATGCCAAAACGTGTTAAGTTCCGCCGTGAACACCGCGGGAAAATGCGGGGACGAGCTAAAGGCGGTACAGAAGTACATTTCGGTGAATTCGGTTTACAAGCTACTGAAGCTGGTTGGATTACAAACCGTCAAATCGAAGCTGCACGTATTGCCATGACACGTTACATGAAACGTGGCGGTAAAGTTTGGATTAAAATCTTCCCTTATAAACCTTACACTGCAAAACCTCTAGAGGTCCGCATGGGTTCCGGTAAAGGTGCTCCTGAAGGATGGGTTGCAGTAGTAAAGCCGGGGAAAGTGATGTTCGAAGTTGCAGGTGTATCTGAAGAAATCGCTCGCGAAGCTCTACGCCTTGCATCACACAAACTTCCAGTGAAATGTAAGTTTGTAAAACGAGAAGAAATTGGTGGTGAATCTAATGAAAGCTAATGAAATTCGTGAACTTACCACTGCCGAAATTGAACAAAAAGTAAAATCTTTAAAAGAAGAGCTTTTCAACCTGCGCTTTCAATTAGCGACTGGTCAACTTGAAAATACAGCACGTATCCGTGAAGTACGCAAACAGATTGCTCGTATGAAAACAGTTATTCGTGAAAGAGAGATCGGTGTTAACAATCGTTAAATCCTTGAGAGGAGGTTCGCACAATGAGTGAACGCAACCAACGCAAAGTTTACACAGGACGCGTTGTTTCTGACAAGATGGATAAAACGATCACAGTTCTTGTAGAGACATACAAAAAGCATCCTCTTTACGGTAAACGCGTGAAATACTCTAAGAAGTTCAAAGCTCATGATGAGCAAAACCAAGCGAAAGTCGGCGATATCGTACGCATTATGGAAACTCGCCCTCTTTCAGCCACAAAACGCTTCCGTTTAGTTGAAGTAGTAGAAAAAGCTGTTATTATTTAATTGTTCGGATTAAGGTTGATTCCGAAGGGAGGTTACACTCATGATTCAACAAGAATCACGTTTAAAAGTTGCTGACAACTCTGGTGCTCGTGAAGTACTTACTATTAAAGTTCTTGGTGGCTCCGGCCGTAAAACTGCTAATATCGGAGATATTATTGTTTGTACTGTCAAACAAGCAACACCAGGTGGCGTTGTTAAAAAAGGCGATGTTGTAAAAGCGGTTGTAGTTCGCACAAAACGCGGCGTGCGTCGCAATGACGGCACATACATCCGTTTCGATGAAAACGCATGCGTGATTATCCGTGAAGATAAGAGCCCTCGCGGAACTCGTATCTTCGGACCAGTTGCCCGTGAACTTCGCGACAACAACTTTATGAAAATCGTATCTTTAGCTCCAGAAGTACTATAATTTAAATTCTATGCCTTTAAGGAGGTGCTTACAGATGCATGTAAAAAAAGGTGACAAAGTAATGGTCATCTCTGGCAAAGACAAAGGCAAAACAGGAACCATCTTAGCTGCTTTTCCTAAGCAAAGCCGTGTCTTAGTAGAAGGTGTAAATATTATTAAGAAGCATTCTAAACCTTCTCAAGCGAATCCGCAGGGCGGAATTATCAGCCAAGAGGCACCTATTCATGTATCAAACGTAATGCCTATCGATCCGAAATCAGGAGAACCAACACGCGTTGGCTACAAAGTGGTTGATGGCAAAAAAGTTCGCATTGCAAAAAAATCTGGTGAAGTTTTAGATAAATAGTTCATATAAGAAGGGAGGTACAATTCATGAACCGCCTAAAAGAGAAATTTGTAAAAGAAATTACTCCTGCTCTAATGAGCAAGTTCAACTATAAATCTGTAATGGAAGTACCTAAACTTGAAAAAATCGTAATCAACATGGGTGTTGGTGACGCTGTTCAAAATGCAAAAGCTCTTGATAACGCTGTTGAAGAGCTTGCAACAATTACAGGTCAAAAACCGGTTGTAACTCGTGCAAAAAAATCAATCGCTGGATTCCGTCTTCGTGAAGGTATGCCAATCGGCGCAAAAGTTACTCTTCGCGGTGAGCGCATGTATGAGTTTTTCGATAAACTGATTTCTGTATCACTTCCACGTGTACGTGACTTCCGCGGAGTTTCTAAGAAGGCATTTGACGGCCGCGGTAACTACACACTAGGTGTAAAAGAACAGTTAATCTTCCCTGAAATTGATTACGATAAAGTAAGTAAAGTACGTGGTATGGATATCGTGATCGTAACCACTGCTAAAACTGATGAAGAGGCTCGTGAACTTTTAACTCAATTTGGAATGCCGTTCCAAAAGTAATCGCTAAATAGAGGGAGGCGAAAACGTGGCTAAAAAATCAATGATTGCGAAACAAAAACGCAAGCCGAAATTTAAAGTGCAAGAGTACACACGCTGCGAACGCTGCGGCCGTCCACACTCTGTATACCGCAAATTCAAGCTTTGCCGTATTTGTTTCCGTGAATTAGCATACAAAGGACAAATTCCTGGTGTGAAAAAAGCAAGCTGGTAAAACCCAAGTCTGGGAAGGAGGTAAAAACAATGGTCATGACAGATCCAATTGCAGATATGCTTACTCGTATTCGCAATGCGAATATGGTTCGTCACGAAAAATTAGAAGTACCTGCTTCTAATATCAAAAAAGAAATCGCTGAAATTCTAAAACGCGAAGGTTTCATTCGTGATGTAGAGTATATTGAAGATAATAAACAAGGTATTATCCGTATTTTCTTAAAATACGGTCCGAACAATGAACGTGTTATTACTGGTTTAAAGCGCATTAGCAAACCTGGTCTTCGTGTATATGCAAAATCCAACGAAGTGCCTCGCGTATTAAACGGTCTTGGCATCGCGATTGTATCAACTTCTCATGGTGTTTTGACTGATAAAGAAGCTCGTGCAAAACAAGTCGGCGGAGAAGTTTTAGCATACGTTTGGTAATACAGTTTCTGAATGAATGGAGGTGCAATAAATGTCTCGTATAGGTAAAAAACCAATTGAAATTCCATCAGGTGTTACAGTTACTGTTAACAACAACACTGTGACAGTAAAAGGTCCAAAGGGCGAATTAACTCGTTCGTTTAACCCGGATATCGAAATTAAAGTTGAAGATAACGTAATTACTGTTTCTCGCCCAACAGATGAGAAAGAACACCGCGCATTGCACGGCACAACGCGTGCGATTATCGCAAACATGGTAGAAGGAGTTTCCAAAGGCTTTGAAAGAAGCCTTGAGTTGATCGGGGTCGGATACCGTGCTCAAAAACAAGGCAAAAAGCTTGTGCTAAATGTCGGTTACTCTCATCCGGTAGAAATTGAACCTGAAGAAGGTCTTGAAATTGAAGTTCCGGCTAACACAAAAGTTGTCGTAAAAGGTATTGACAAAGAACGCGTTGGAGCTTTAGCAGCGAATATTCGCCAAGTTCGTCCGCCTGAGCCATATAAGGGTAAAGGAATCCGTTACGAAGGTGAATACGTGCGCCGCAAAGAAGGTAAAACTGGTAAGTAATACCGCGTAGGTAAACGAAAGGAGTGACCAGAATGATTACGAAGGCTGATAAAAATGCAGTCCGCAAGAAAAGACATGCTCGTGTTCGTGCAAAACTTAGCGGTACTGAAGCTCGTCCTCGTTTAAACGTGTTTCGCTCAAATAAACACATTTATGCACAATTAATTGACGATGTGAATGGAGTTACTTTAGCAAGTGCTTCCACACTAGATAAAGATTTAAACCTTGAGTCTACCGGCAACATTGAGGCAGCACAAAAGGTCGGAGAATTAGTTGCTAAACGTGCCGTCGAAAAAGGAATTAAATCCGTGGTGTTTGACCGCGGCGGATACCTTTATCATGGACGTGTGAAGGCATTGGCAGAAGCTGCCCGCGAAAACGGCTTGGAATTTTAATAGACAAAGGAGGGACAAGAAAAGATGCGTCGTATTGATCCAAACAAACTTGAACTTGAAGAACGTGTAGTTACCGTTAATCGTGTAGCGAAAGTTGTTAAAGGCGGTCGTCGTTTCCGCTTCTCTGCTCTTGTAGTAGTAGGAGATAAAAACGGTCATGTTGGTTTCGGTACCGGAAAAGCACAAGAAGTACCTGATGCAATTCGCAAAGCAATTGAAGATGCGAAGAAAAACTTAATTGCAGTACCTATCGTTGGAACAACAATTCCACACGAAGTAATCGGACATTTCGGTGCCGGTAAAATCCTTTTAAAACCTGCTCTTGAAGGTACTGGAGTTATCGCCGGTGGTCCGGTTCGTGCGGTTCTTGAGTTAGCCGGTGTTGGTGATATCCTATCTAAATCATTGGGAACAAATACTCCAATTAACATGATTCGTGCAACAATTGACGGATTAAAACAGTTAAAACGTGCTGAGGACGTAGCGAAATTACGTGGTAAATCAGTAGAAGAACTGTTAGGATAAGGAGGGAAATCAAATGGCGAAAAAACTAGCAATTACCCTCACTCGCAGCGTGATTGGCCGCCCGCAAGACCAACGCGAAACAGTTAAAGCTCTTGGATTACGTAAAGTTAACCAAACAGTTGAGCATCAAGACAATCCGGCTATTCGCGGAATGATCAATAAAGTTGCTCACCTTGTAACGGTAAAAGAACAATAATTTCATTCTTCTTGAATAAGGAGGTGCCAACATGAAACTTCATGAATTAAAGCCTGCAGAAGGTTCTCGCCATGACCGCAAACGCAAAGGTCGCGGTATCGGTTCTGGTAATGGTAAAACTGCCGGTAAAGGTCATAAAGGTCAAAATGCACGTTCTGGCGGTGGTGTTCGTCCTGGCTTCGAAGGTGGTCAAACTCCACTTTTCAGACGTTTGCCTAAGCGTGGATTTACAAACATCAACCGCAAAGAATATGCAGTTGTAAACCTTGATGCTTTAAACCGATTTGATGAAGGTACTGAAGTTACTCCAGAACTTCTGATCGAAACTGGCGTAGTACGTAATGCAAAAGCAGGAATCAAAATTCTTGCAAAAGGTAAAGTTGAGAAAAAGCTTAGTGTAAAAGCACACAAATTCTCCTCTGCTGCAAAGGAAGCAATTGAAGCTGCCGGCGGTCAAACTGAGGTGATTTAATGTTTCAGTCAATCTCCAATTTTATGCGCGTGGGTGAAATAAGACGTAAGATCATATTCACCCTTCTCATGTTGATTGTATTCCGCATCGGTACATTTATCCCTGTACCGAATGTGAATGCAGAAATTTTAAAAGCACAAGACGAACTTAATGCGTTTGGCCTGCTCAATACATTCGGCGGTGGAGCATTATATAACTTCTCTATTTTTGCAATGGGGATCATGCCGTATATCACAGCATCCATCATCGTTCAGTTATTGCAAATGGATGTTGTTCCAAAGTTTACGGAATGGTCAAAACAAGGAGAAGTTGGGCGCCGTAAATTAGCTCAGTTTACCCGCTATTTTACAATTGTACTTGGATTAATCCAAGCTTTTGGCATGTCTTACGGCTTTAATAATATGTCAAGAGGAATGCTGATTGAAAACCCGGGAATCACTACCTATCTGCTGATCGCAATTGTTTTAACTGCTGGAACGGCTTTTTTAATGTGGTTAGGCGAACAGATTACAGCAAAAGGTGTGGGGAACGGAATCTCGATCATCATCTTTGCGGGAATTGTTGCCGGTATTCCGTCGACATTCAACCAAATCTATGCACAACAGTTTGAAAATGCAGGGGAACAATTATTCTTGCGTATTATTATAGTTGTATTAATCGTTTTAGCTGTAATAGCGATTATCGTCGGGGTTATTTTTATCCAGCAGGCATTGCGGAAGATCCCGATTCAATATGCAAAGCGTATGGTCGCAGGGAGGAATCCTGCCGTCGGACAATCAACGCATTTGCCGCTAAAGGTTAATTCTGCCGGAGTTATTCCGGTAATCTTTGCGGTTTCATTTATCGTTACGCCGCCAACGATTGCTTCATTTTTTGGCCAAAATGACGTAACACTTTGGATACAGAAGACGTTTGATTATACGAATCCAATTGGTATGATTCTTTACGTGGCACTTATTATTGCCTTTACGTACTTCTACGCTTTTATCCAAGTAAATCCTGAGCAAGTTGCGGAAAATCTTAAAAAGCAAGGCGGTTACATTCCTGGAATTCGACCGGGAAAGAACACACAAGAGTACTTGACACGCGTTTTATACCGTCTGACATTGGTCGGTTCATTGTTCTTAGCATTTATTGCGGTGTTGCCGGTTTTCTTCATTAAGTTCGCCGGATTGCCACAATCTGCTCAGATCGGTGGAACGAGCCTCCTCATCGTTGTCGGTGTAGCGCTTGAAACGATGAAACAACTTGAAGCACAGCTTGTAAAGCGTCATTACAAAGGCTTCATTAAATAAAAAGGTTTTAGGGGCGGAGGCTCCTAAGACCTATTAAGAGACTGAGGGGGAATACGGGTGAATTTAGTATTAATGGGGCTTCCAGGTGCAGGTAAAGGTACGCAGGCCGAGAAGATCGTAGAAAAATACAACATCCCTCATATCTCAACAGGAGATATGTTCCGTGCTGCTATGAGCGAAGGAACGGAACTTGGTTTAAAGGCAAAGTCTTTCATGGATAAAGGCGAACTTGTTCCTGATGAAGTGACAATTGGCATTGTCCGTGAGAGATTAAGCAAGGATGACTGTCAAAAAGGATTCCTTTTAGACGGATTTCCAAGAACAGTTGCCCAGGCTGAAGCGCTTGATGCCATGCTGGCCGGCATGGACAAAAAAATTGATTATGTTATTCATGTTGATGTAGATCAAGAAATATTAATGGAACGTCTGACTGGACGCCGTATTTGTAAAAGCTGCGGCGCGACGTATCATCTTGTCTTTAATCCTCCTACTGTCGACGGTGTTTGCGACCGTTGTGGAGGCGAGCTGTATCAGCGTGCAGATGATAACAGTGAGACAGTCCAAAATCGTTTGGAAGTAAATAAGAAACAAACAAAGCCTTTATTAGATTTTTATGAATCAAAAGGGTATTTGCGCAATATCAATGGTCAGCAAGACATCGAAAAAGTGTTTGCTGATATTGATGAATTGCTTGGGGGCTTACATGAATGATCGCTTCAAAAACCCCTCGCGAAATTGAAATTATGAGGGAAGCCTGCCGGATTGTAGCCCTTACCCATCAGGAGCTAAAAAAGCATATTTCACCTGGTATTACGACAAAGGAACTGGATGCGATTGCGGAACAGTTTATCCTAAAATTTGAAGCAATCCCTTCTTTTAAAGGTTATAATGGTTTCCCTGGAAGCATCTGTGCCTCAGTCAACAATGAACTTGTCCATGGGATTCCTGGTGACCGTGTTTTAAAAGAGGGCGATATTATTACTATTGACATAGGTGCTAAATATAACGGTTATCATGGCGACTCGGCTTGGACATATCCTGTAGGAAAAATAGATGAAGAAACAAAGCGCCTTTTAGATGTAACGAAAGAATCTCTATACAGAGGGCTGAAGGAAGCAAAACCGGGCGTGCGCCTATCGAACGTCTCCCATGCGATTCAAACGTATGTGGAATCAAACGGCTTTTCCATTGTACGCGAGTATGCCGGACACGGAGTAGGGCAAGAATTACATGAAGACCCGCAAATTCCTCATTACGGTCCACCCAACAAAGGTCCGCGTCTAAAGACTGGAATGGTATTAGCGATTGAACCAATGGTAAATGCGGGAAGCCGATATGTTAAAACGTTAGCTGATGATTGGACAGTCGTGACAGTTGACGGAAAAATGTGTGCTCATTTTGAGCATACGGTAGCAATCACTGAAACAGGGTGCGAAATTTTAACGATAGCCTAAGTGCAGGTGATTTTCGTTGATCGATTATGATTCTGGTCCGCAAGTTGGGCAGATTGTTCGAATTACCAGCGGACGGGATGCCGGTCAATATGCTATAATAATAAGGTTGGGTGAAGAACCATTTGTATATCTTGCAGACGGAGAAAAACGAAAGTTTGACCGTCCCAAGAAAAAGAATATTCAACATCTTCAACTGATTCAACGCATATCTCCGGAAGTTCAAAGCAGTATCAGGGAAACAGGTCGTGTAACAAACGGAAAGCTTCGCTTTGCACTAGCAAAGTATAAAAATGAATCCAAACTTGAGCGTATGAAGGGAGATGAGTTCGATGGCAAAAGATGATGTTATTGAAGTGGAAGGCACAGTCGTTGAAACTTTGCCAAATGCCATGTTTAAGGTAGAATTAGAAAATGGTCATACTGTATTGGCTCATGTATCCGGTAAAATTCGCATGCACTTTATTCGGATTTTACCAGGAGATAAAGTAACCGTTGAGCTTTCACCATATGACTTGACACGCGGAAGAATTACGTACCGCTTTAAATAATTCCAAATGCACTCCGTACTATTAAGGAGGTTAGAATAATGAAAGTCAGACCATCAGTTAAGCCGATCTGCGAAAAATGTAAAGTGATCCGCAGACGGGGTAAAGTAATGGTTATCTGCGAAAATCCAAAACATAAACAAAAACAAGGTTAATTTCGAAGGAGGTGTGCACTAAATGGCACGTATTGCTGGTGTAGATATTCCACGTGAGAAACGAGTAGTAATTTCATTGACTTATATCTATGGTATCGGTAAAGCTACAGCTCAAAAGGTTTTAGCGGAAGCAGGTGTTTCTGAAGACACTCGCGTTCGTGATTTAACAGAAGATGAATTAAACAAAATCCGTGATATCGTTGATAAATTAAAGGTTGAAGGTGACCTTCGACGTGAAGTATCCCTTAACATTAAGCGTTTAATGGAAATCGGATGCTATCGCGGTTTGCGTCATCGCCGTGGTTTACCTGTTCGCGGACAAAATACGAAAAACAATGCGCGTACACGCAAAGGTCCTCGTAAGACTGTTGCGAACAAGAAAAAATAATCGGTAAAGGAGGTATATCTAAATGGCTCGTAAAACTAATACACGCAAACGCCGTGTGAAAAAGAATATTGAAAATGGTATTGCTCACATTCGTTCTACTTTCAATAATACGATCGTAACGATCACAGACGTTCATGGTAACGCGATTGCTTGGTCAAGTGCAGGTGCGCTTGGTTTTAAAGGTTCTCGTAAATCAACTCCATTTGCGGCTCAAATGGCAGCTGAAACCGCAGCGAAATCGTCAATGGAACACGGTATGAAATCTCTTGAAGTAACAGTAAAAGGACCTGGTGCAGGACGTGAAGCTGCTATCCGTGCTCTGCAAGCTGCTGGACTTGAAGTCACAGCAATTAAAGACGTAACTCCAGTTCCGCATAACGGATGTCGCCCGCCAAAACGTCGCCGTGTTTAATATTTCTGTATAGATTTTGTATCCTTGTCTATAATGGGATATGATAGAATTTTTTTACGTCCGTACAGAATTATTAAACCAGTTGTTGTGCACAAACGGGAACGTATACATGGGGAATTTCGGTATGTATACCATACCGGGTTTCGACGTTTTGAAGGAGGGTATATTTGATGATCGAAATAGAAAAACCAAAAATTGAAACGGTTGAGATCAACGATGATGCCAAGTACGGGAAGTTCGTTGTAGAACCACTTGAGCGTGGATATGGTACAACTTTGGGTAACTCCTTACGTCGTATCCTATTATCCTCACTCCCAGGTGCCGCTGTCACATCGATTCAAATCGATGGGGTGCTTCATGAGTTTTCAACAATTGAAGGCGTTGTAGAGGATGTTACATCTATTATTTTAAACATTAAGAAATTAGCACTGAAAATCTACTCTGATGAAGAAAAGATGCTTGAAATTGATGCGCAGGGAGAAGGAGTAGTAACTGCAGCTGATATTACACATGACAGTGATGTTGAAATCTTAAATCCGGATCTTCACATCGCGACTCTTGCAAAAAACGGTCATCTGCGCATGCGTTTAACTGCAAAACGCGGACGCGGCTATACACCTGCTGAACTGAACAAGAGAGAAGATCAGCCAATTGGTGTGATTCCAATTGACTCCATCTACACTCCGGTTTCACGTGTTCAGTATCAGGTAGAAAATACTCGTGTTGGCCAAATGACAAACTATGACAAGCTTACGCTGGATGTTTGGACAGATGGCAGCACTGGGCCGCAGGAAGCAATTGCTCTAGGGGCCAAAATATTAACAGAGCATCTGAATATCTTCGTCGGATTAACGGATGAAGCCCAAAATGCAGAAATTATGGTTGAGAAAGAAGAAGACCAAAAAGAAAAAGTTCTTGAAATGACAATTGAAGAACTTGATCTTTCGGTTCGTTCATATAACTGCCTAAAACGTGCCGGAATCAATACCGTTCAAGAATTAGCGAATAAAACGGAAGAAGATATGATGAAAGTACGTAATTTAGGACGTAAATCTCTTGAAGAGGTAAAACACAAACTTGAAGAGCTTGGATTAGGCTTGCGTAAAGATGACTAGTTAGCAATTGCTTAACTAGGCATTTTGCTGTCAGTTCGGCTTACAATCATGACTTCAACAAAGGAGGGAAACTTTCATGGCTTACAGAAAGTTAGGACGTACTAGTGCTCAGCGTAAAGCTATGCTGCGTGACTTAGCAACAGATTTAATTATCAATGAGCGTATCGAAACAACTGAAACTCGTGCGAAAGAACTTCGTTCAGTTGTAGAAAAAATGATCACTCTAGGAAAGCGCGGCGATTTGCATGCTCGTCGTCAAGCTGCTGCATTTATCCGCAACGAAGTAGCGAATACTGAAACAGAGCAAGATGCACTTCAAAAATTGTTTACTGATATCGCTCCTCGTTACGAAGAACGCCAAGGCGGCTACACTCGTATTATGAAACTTGGTCCTCGCCGCGGTGACGGTGCACCAATGGTTATTATCGAATTAGTTTAATAATATTTTTCAAACAACAAGGGCGGCGGACAGTTTATATCGAAACTTGTTCTATGCCCTTGTTGTATATCGGATAAAATAGCAATTGGAGTTTTCATTCTTCGTGCTGCTATTCAGAAGCAAAGCCAATATCGAGCGTTATGATGAGCATCTTTTCGGTGACTCGTCTAGCTCATGCGCCTCTTCCCATTCCTTGCAGGAATTTCGATTTTTTGTGAATTGCAAATTTCGCCCGGGAATGAGGTGCAGGCTTTTTTTTATATATGGAACTTTTGATACAGTTTAGAAGAGTATAGTATAGCAAGCTGAGTTATTGGGGGGACCGCCATGGAAGAAGCGCTTGTTGTTCTCGATCATGTTTCTTTTCAATATGAAGGACAAGAAGGATTTGCATTAAATGATGTCTCTTTTGAAATCCGCGAAGGAGAATGGGTTGCCATTGTCGGCCATAACGGGTCAGGCAAGTCTACTTTGGCAAAGCTATTAAACGGGCTGCAATTTCCCATGAAAGGGAAAATTAAAGTCTGCGGCATCGAAAGTACTGAAGAGTCCGTCTGGGAAATAAGAAAAAAGATCGGAATGGTCTTTCAAAACCCTGATAATCAATTTGTAGGCACAACTGTCCAGGATGATGTGGCTTTTGGTTTAGAAAATAACGGCATTCCCCGTGAGGTAATGGTCCAGCGTGTGAAAGAAGCGTTAGAGAAAGTTAAAATGGATCAATTTCTTGATCAAGAGCCGCACCATCTGTCAGGGGGACAGAAGCAAAGAGTGGCGATTGCGGGCATTCTTGCTTTAAGGCCTGAAATTATTATATTGGATGAAGCAACTTCAATGCTTGATCCTAGAGGAAGAGAAGAAGTTTTACAAACGATAAGAGATTTAAAAGATTCGGAGCGGTTAACCGTCATCTCGATTACCCATGATTTAGAAGAAGCAGCCAAGGCTGATCGGATTCTTGTGATGAACAAGGGTCAACTATATCGTGAAGGTACTCCGGAACAAATTTTTCAAATGGATGAAGAATTAATAGAACTTGGGCTGGATATCCCATTTCCGGTCAAATTGAGCAAGGCACTGAGGAAAAGAGGACTGCCTGTTCCTAAATATTTCTTATCGGAAGAAGAGTTGGTGAAAGAATTATGGACATCTCACTGCAACAAGTAGAATACCGGTATCAGGCTGATACTCCTTTTGAACGCCTTGCAATTCAGGATGTTTCGATTGATATTCCATCCGGAACGTATTTGGCGATTATCGGGCACACCGGTTCTGGAAAATCAACAGTCCTTCAACATTTGAATGCATTATTAAAGCCAACCGGCGGAAAAGTTATCATCGGCGACCAGGAAATTACAGCGAATAAAAAAGAAAAAAGACTGCGGAACATTCGGCAAAAGGTTGGTATTGTATTTCAATTTCCGGAACATCAGCTGTTTGAAGAAACGGTAGAAAAAGATATTTGTTTCGGGCCAATGAATTTCGGCGTTTCAGAAGAAGAGGCAAAAAAACGTGCCCGGCAAGCGATCAAGCAAGTTGGACTGCCTGAAAATATTCTGGGAAAATCGCCGTTTGATTTATCCGGCGGTCAAATGAGAAGGGTAGCTATTGCGGGAGTACTGGCAATGGAACCTGAAGTAATCGTTCTCGACGAACCGACTGCAGGTCTTGATCCAAGAGGCCGCAAAGAAATTATGGAGATGTTCTATCGTCTACACAGGGAAAGAAATTTGACAACTGTTTTAGTTACCCACAGTATGGAAGATGCCGCACGGTATGCAGATCAAATTGTTGTTATGCATAAGGGGAAAGTATTCAAAAAAGGTTCGCCTGAAGAGATCTTTGCTTCTCCCGAGGGGTTGATCAAGCTTGGCTTGGATGTTCCTGAAATTATCCGTTTTCAATTAAAAATTGAACAGACTTTTCAAACGAAATTAGGAAAAACGTTTCTTTCCATGGAAGAGCTGACAGAAGCGATCGCTCGCCTTTTGAAAAGGGGGAACCCGGTATGATGGAAAAAATGATCTTTGGCAGATATGTTCCAGCCGATTCCGTTATTCACCGTTTGGACCCCCGTTCTAAGCTTCTGATCGTCTTTTTGTTTGTGTGCATAGTGTTCCTTGCCAACAATAGTATCACTTATGGGATTCTTGCTGTATACACGTTCATTATGATGAGATTGTCCAAAATTCCGTTTCGCTTTCTCTACGGAGGCTTAAAACCGGTTTTATGGCTTGTCGTTTTTACAATGCTGCTTCATTTTTTCTTAACAAAAGAAGGACAGCTGCTGTTTGAATTGGGGCCGTTAAATATCTATGAAGAAGGGCTCCGAAAGGGGATTTTTATCTCACTGAGGTTTTTCCTTCTAATACTAGTAACGTCTTTGCTGACATTAACAACAACCCCGATAGAGATTACAGACGGTCTTGAAACGCTTTTAAAGCCGCTCGACAAAGTAAAGTTTCCGGTACATGAATTGGCTCTTATGATGTCCATTTCGCTTCGTTTTATTCCAACCTTGATGCAGGAAACCGATAAAATTATGAAAGCCCAGACTGCCAGAGGCGTTGAATTTACAAGCGGACCTGTAAAAGATCGGATTAAAGCAATTATTCCGTTGTTAATTCCTTTATTTGTCAGCTCCTTTAAAAGAGCGGAAGAGCTTGCTATTGCGATGGAAGCCAGGGGATACCGCGGCGGGGAAGGAAGAACGAAATTTCGTCAGTTACATTGGAAAACGGTCGATACCGTCATGCTCGTTCTATTAGGATTTATCACTATTTTATTAATCTTGTTTAGAACATAAGTGGAGTTGTGAAATGCAAAGATACAAATGTACGATTTCCTACGATGGCTCTCAATTTTCAGGATATCAGATTCAGCCGGGCAAGCGGACAATCCAGGGAGAAATTGAAGCTGCTCTGTCAAAACTTCATAAAGGCGAACGCATAAAGGTCAGTGCTTCCGGACGCACCGATGCCGGGGTCCATGCGAAAGGACAAGTGATTCACTTTGATTCCGCATTAGCGATACCCACAGCGAAATGGGAAATAGCTTTAAATTCAATCTTGCCTGATGATATTGCTGTCATCCGTGTTGAAAAAGCGGCTCCCGGATTTCATGCACGTTTTGACGCGTTGGGAAAAGAGTACCGCTATTTAGTTCATTTATCACCGAAACGCGATCCGTTTAAGCGGCATTATGCTTACCAGTTTCCTTATCCGCTTGATTATGTTGCGATGAAAGAAGCGCTCAAATACTTAATAGGTACACATGATTTTACAAGCTTCTGTTCTGCTAAAACAGAAATTGAGGATAAGGTTCGTACAATCGAAGAAATTGAATTTTTTCAAGAGGGAGACCTTCTCGTATTCCGGTTTATCGGAAACGGATTTCTTTATAACATGGTGCGCATTCTCACAGGAACATTGCTTGAAGTGGGGAGCGGCAGCCGAAGTCCGTATTCGATTCCGGAAATTCTTGAAAAAAAAGACCGGAAGTTTGCAGGAAAAACGGCGCCGGCACATGGTTTATATTTGTGGAAGGTTTTTTATTAACAAATATTATTTTTTTATTTTTTCTATGACAACGAATCCTCGTGTTGACAACAAGGGCACTAAAGAGATATTATATCATATGGTATGATTTTTTAACCCCACGATAAGCCCCGGAAACTTATTCGTGATTGAAATATATGAAAACCAATATTGAAATGGATTTTTAACTTAGGAGGGTAAATCAATGCGTACAACGTTTATGGCTAATGCTAATACTATCGAACGCAAATGGTACGTGGTTGATGCTGCAGGACAAACTTTAGGTCGTCTTGCAAGTGAAGTAGCATCAATCCTACGCGGTAAACATAAACCGACATACACACCACATGTGGACACTGGTGATCATGTTATTATCATCAATGCTTCTAAAATTGAACTAACTGGTAATAAGCTGAATGACAAAATTTACTATCGTCATAGCCAATATCCAGGAGGATTAAAATCAAGAACAGCGCTTGAAATGCGTACAAATTATCCAGAAAAAATGTTAGAGCTTGCAATTAAAGGCATGCTTCCTAAGAATTCTCTTGGCCGCCAAATGTTCAAAAAATTACACGTATACGCTGGTAGCGAGCATCCGCACCAAGCACAAAAACCTGAAGTTTACGAACTTCGTGGATAATCAAAAGGGAGGTTATTAACTTGGCACAGGTTCAATATATGGGTACTGGTCGTCGTAAGAGCTCCGTTGCACGTGTTCGTTTAGTTCCAGGCGACGGCAAAATCATCATTAATGGTCGTGACATTGAAAACTACATTCCGTTTGCAGCATTACGTGAAGTTGTGAAACAACCGCTAGTAGCTACAGAAACTCTTGGCAGCTACGACGTTCTTGTAAACGTAAAGGGCGGCGGTTACACTGGTCAAGCAGGAGCAATCCGCCATGGTATTGCCCGCGCATTACTTCAAGTAGATCCAGAATACCGTCCAACATTAAAACGCGCAGGTTTATTAACTCGCGATGCAAGAATGAAAGAGCGTAAGAAATACGGTCTTAAAGGCGCTCGCCGTGCTCCTCAGTTCTCAAAACGTTAATTGTACGGAACACACTGCTCCAGCCATTGGCTGGAGCTTTTTTTTTATTCCTTAATCTCCCGCATTCTTCATTTTTTTAGGTTCTCCGTCAAATGTTGGGGTGATGACTTTGTGTCCTCACCCTTATCCAATGTGAACCCCAATTCCTTTATACTGATGTGATAATAAAATTTTAGCCCTGAAGCGTTCAAAACTTCTGAAGCCAAAGGCATTCCGTTTTTGTACTTTGGTCAAATTATTGATCCCTTCCAAAAATCCGTTGGAACAGTCATAAACAAAACTGTTAAGGATTTCTGTCTGCCAGTTTTGAAAGGTCTTTATGGCCTTCTCCATCTCTGGGATTTCCGAAGCTTCAACCAATCGGTAAAACGCTTTTAACTCCTCTTTCACCACGGCAATTTGATCCCTGCCAATCTCTTTGGCACGTGTAAACCATTCTCGATAGTCCTTTTTGAGTTCGTATGCCTTCCTGAGCTCCTCGGACATCTCCAGATAACGCTCTAAATACCAGCGTTCCTCTTCTGTAAGGCGGTCACTGGCCTTGTGGAAGACATGTTTCATTCGCTTGCACTTTTTACGGTCATAGTCGTGAAAATCCTGTTGGACTCGCCTTCTTACCGCATCAAGCGCCCAGTAGATATACCGACAGAAGTAAAATCGATCTGCGATAATAACCGGACGGCCTAGTGCTGCCTGGACGACCGCCTTAAACGATTGGTTCATATCCATAATGACCACTTGGACCTGGCTTCCGTGCTTTTGAAGGTATTGCTTAATGGTTTTTTATACCGATTGGGGAGGATATCCAATGGCTTTTTTGTCACCCCGTCGGCTATGATTAATTGGTATTTGCCTTCCTTCGTATCGCCTTTGTATTCGTCAATGGCAATGATTTTCGGCAATTCCTCAACCGCACGGATTTCACTGCTCGCCAAGCGGTCAAACCGACGGACTACCGTCGACGCAGAAGTGCCATAGTTCTCAGCGGTTTCCTTGAAGGTCTTTCCTTTGATGGCCCGGATGGATACGGCCTGGTTCCACTCAATGGAAGTGCGTTGGTAGCGCTCGACTATGGAGTTTTTCTCAGAGAAACGTTTCCTGCAGCTGCATACATATCTCCGGCGTCTATAAAAAATCTGGGTCTTTCGCTCAAACCATTTCAAATGCTGGATTTTCTGGATCCGGTAATTATGAACACGGCTTATCCTTCTGTTACAACGGGGGCAACGATGCATCTTTCGTTCCATCTCCACATGAAACTGTACAACTTCCCCAACTTGTTCCACTTTGGTCAGGACAACCTCTTTTAAACCAGGAATATTCATGATAAGATTCATATACACGCAACTCCATTCTTTAAACTTGTTTCTGGACAATTCAAGTATAAAGGAATTGGATGTTTGCGTGTATTTTTTATGCAAACGAAAGTGTGTTTAAACCCCAACAAATATTATAGAGCCTTTTTTTATAACAAACCTCCAAAATTGGAAATTCAAAAGCTTTTCCCCTATGGTATGTCTGTCTGCAGAAGGTTAAAAACTAATCTTCAAGGGGGGAATATATTGACTGTTATTACTACCTTTACAGAAAAAAGAAGGGAAAAACAAATCAAATATGAGCGTACCATTCTTCGCGAATTATCGATAAAAATGTTAAAAAACAAATTCCAGCACTTTTTTGGAGCAAACAGGCTAAACAGCGGGTTTTTGCTCCAATCAGGCATTGAAGAAGCTTGTTATGACATAGCCATCGAAGCATTTTTGTTAGGAGCAAAAATGAGTAAGTTTGGTTATCACGGTGAATCAATCGATACTGTACGTCTTCGGTGTGAAAGGGAACTGAATCATTTTATTGAAACACTCTACAATTTCTTTTTGTATTGGGGAAATGGAGAGGAAGGAATATTCAGCGAGTCGCTTTATTATCTTTGTGAACAATATGTTGAATATTGGTGGAGAGAAGGATTCATTAAAGGAGAAAGACGCCGCAAGCTGCGTCTGCATTAATTCCTATTCCCGGTTCTAATCATACCCCCTGCCCCATATATTGAATTGTACAGGGACATGCAGGGGGTAGGGTTAGGTTTATGAGAAAAAATGTGAAAATAGGTGTATTTGCAGTCGGAATCATCATCTTGCTAATCATAATCAAGTATGATTTTATAGAAAATAATTCCTGGAACTCATGGAATCTTCCCTTAACAGGTGAAATTATTTTAATTGATCCGGGTCACGGTGGGCCGGATGGGGGAGCGAGTGCCGAAGACACACTTGAAAAAGATATTGCATTAAATGTTTCGCTTAAAGTAAGGGATTTTTTACAGCACCAAGGTGCCCTTGTGCTTTTGACAAGGGAAACAGATACAGATCTTGCCGATAAAGAAACGAGGGGCTACAGCCGAAGAAAGGTCGAGGATCTTAAACGAAGATTGGAAATGATCAATGAATCGGAAGCTGATTTTTTTGTGAGTATCCATTTAAATGCAATTCCTTCCCCGAGATGGAGCGGAGCCCAAACCTTTTATGCACCCCACATGGAGGAAAACAGAAAAGCGGCAAAATTTATACAGGATGAGCTAATACGTAATTTAGAAAATACAAATCGAAAGGCCAAACCAATTAATAGTGTTTATATCCTAAAGAATGCAGACAAACCGGGCGTTCTTGTAGAAATCGGCTTCCTTTCCAATCCGGCTGAGAAAGAAAACCTGAAAAACGAAGCCTATCAAGAAATGATTGCAGCGTCGATATACAAAGGAATCATTCGATATTTTACAACTGAAAAAGAATTGCAGGAGTCTGATGATTAGGAATCAGAGAAGGCGTTCACTATGTTCGCCTTCTTTTATTTAATTCGTATTAACAGGCAGTTTGACTACCACTGATGGAAGTTTCTCTTTATTTTTTTCAATGGTATTCGGTTAAAATAAGTGTGCTTGAATATACTGTTTATTAAAAATGGTATGTTATACTGATAATTGCAAACGAATACAAAAGGCGGGAGTCGAGTATGTTGACGGAAGAGAAAATTCTTAATATTCTCAATGGGTTAGAAGAACCATTTTTACATAAAACACTGGAAGAATTAAATGCCATTCAAGAAGTGAGAGTAAAAGAAGAAAAAAATCATGTCAGTGTAAAAATCGCGATTGCGAAAACAGGTACAGCAGAACAACTTCAACTGCAAACAAAAGTTGTAAACTTGCTAAAAGAAGCAGGCGCTGAAACAGTTGGAATTCGATTCAGCGAACTTCCGGAAGAGACACTGGAAAAATATACGACTGAAGTGGAATCGAATGACAAGGGCTTGCTGTCTCCGGAAAGCAAGACTACATTTATTGCGATTGCCAGCGGGAAAGGCGGAGTCGGAAAATCTACCATTTCTGTCAATTTAGCTGTTTCTTTAGCACGGTTAGGGAAAAAGGTAGGGCTTATCGACGCCGATATTTATGGATTCAGTGTTCCGGATATGATGGGCATTACAAAGCGTCCCGTTGTGAGAGGCGAGAAAATCATTCCTGTTGAAAGATTTGGCGTAAAAGTGATATCAATGGGCTTTTTTGTAGAGGATAATGCACCGATTATCTGGCGCGGCCCAATGCTTGGCAAAATGCTGAACAATTTCTTTAATGAAGTTGAATGGGGAGATATAGACTTTCTGCTTCTTGATCTTCCTCCCGGAACAGGGGATGTCGCCTTGGACGTTCATACGATGCTCCCATCCTGTAAAGAAATTATTGTTACAACGCCGCATCCGACAGCTGCTTTTGTAGCGGCCAGGGCAGGTGCGATGGCTTTAAGAACAGAGCATGAAATTCTCGGCGTTATTGAAAATATGTCTTATTTCGAAAGCAAATTAACAGGTGAGAAGGAATATGTTTTTGGAAAAGGCGGAGGAAAGAAACTAGCGGAAGAGCTAAATACAGAGCTGCTTGGACAGCTTCCGCTTGAACAGCCTGATTGGAACGAAGAAGATTTTGCTCCGTCCATCTACCAAGAAGACCATAAGCTCGGCAAGATCTATCGTGACATTGCGAAAAATGTGCTCAACATATTGGAAGCAAAATAAAAACAAGGTTCAGATCCGATCTGAACCCTGTTCTAATCACTTTAACGCTTTACCGTATTGAGGGTCAGACCCCTGTCACGGTGAAGCGTTAAAGTGTTGCAAGGGCCAGGCCTTTTACATTGATCAGCTTTCACCTTGTCCTTGTTCTTCGCCGCCCCCACCAGACTTGTCTCCGCCTTGATCTTCTTGTTTTCCGCTTTGCACTTCTCCGGCAGCTTTAATAATAATATCCTGAATTTTTGCTTTAAAAAGAGGGCTCTCAAACGTCTCGGTCATGACCTTTTGGATGTGTTTACGGTACTCATTGCTTTTCATTAAATCTTCCACTTCTTTATGAAGTTCCGGATCTTTCATGACCTCTATCATCATGCCTCGATATTCCGGATCTTTCATTAACCTTTTTAGTAATGCTTCATGTTCTTTTTCCATACTTTTTGCCATGCTTTCCGCAAACGCCGGATCTTCAAACGACTTTTTCCAGAATTGGACCCCTTCTTCTGAAGTCAATGTTTTTTGAATGGTTTCAGTTACAACTTGCTGATCCATCACTAGCTCTTTTTTTAATTTATCGTCACCAATAATTTCTTGAATTGCTTTTTTTCCATCATCGGTCTTTAATATATCGACAACCATTTTTTTTGTTTCATCATAATCAAGCTGGCGGCCGCCTGCTTCATTCTGACCGCAGCCTGCAATAAAAACTACAAGGAAAAAAGGGAGGAGCAAAGTTCCTTTATTCACCATCATTCAGCTCCTTTCACATAAAAATGCTTAAGTTTATATTGATAAAAATCAAGAAAAAATATGCGTTTATTTCCGAATACCTAGATTTTTCAAAGTCTGGTTGATACAATCATATAAGTGAAATGAATGAGGAATAATGGAGGAAAAAGCTGTGACTAGCCGAAACTGGGTAAGGTTATTTTTAACGACCTTAATAATTGGCGGGTTAACTGCCGGTATTGTTGGATTTATTGTTCGCTGGAATGAATTTAGGCCGCTCTTTATTGATTTTAATATTAAAGAAATCTTATCAATTTTGATCTGGTTAATAGGTGTTGGATTAATCTTTAGTCTTATAAGCCAAATGGGGTTTTTTGCATATTTAACGGTTCACCGCTTTGGGCTTGGCATATTTAGGTCGCTATGGAAACCGGTCCAGTTGGTCATCCTATTATTTGTCCTGTATGATTTGGTGTATTTTCGTTTTGAAGCATTTGCAAAAAAAGGAGAAAGCATTCTTCCGTATGTTGGACTGGCATTTTTCATATTAGCGGTCGGGTTAATTGTAGCCGTTTTAAAAGTAAAGCAGACGAATAAAGAAGCCTTTATTCCTGCATTATTTTTTATGGTTGTCATAACGGTGATTGAATGGGTTCCCGTATTGAGGGTAAATGAAGAAAGCTGGTTGTATTTAATGCTGTATCCATTAATAGCATGCAACGCATACCAGATTTTAATACTCCATAAATTGAATGAGAAATCAGAACATCAAAAAAATCGTTTGAAAAACAAGCCGGCTAAATAAATTCTGATGAAAAAAGCCAAGCGTGAAAATAACACGCCTGGCTTTCGTTTTTCTACTTAATTTCATTTGCTTTCGCATTTCCGTTAACAATCATGTCAGAAACCGTTACGAGTTTAAGGTCTTTCCTTTTCAAATCTTGAATAATGCCGGGAAGAGCTGAAGCTGTTTGTTTGGCTGAGTCAGATGCATGAAGTAGGATAATATCTCCTTTTTTCGCTTTTGATACATTTTCCTCAATAATATCCGCACCTGGGTTAGTCCAATCTTTGGAATCAATACTCCAATGAACAACCGTATAACCAAAACGATCTGCTAATTTTAAAGTGGTTTTGTCAAAATGACCGGTTGGAGCCCGCAGTAATTTAACATTTTTTACATTTAGCTTTTTAAATACTTCCTGTGCCTTAGCAATATCTTGCCGCACTTTTTCCACTTCAAGTTCAGTATAGTCCTTATAAACATAACCTAGCATCCCGATTTCATAGCCGTCTTTGACGATTCGATCCACAAGATCAGGGTGTCTTTCCGCCCAAGACCCTGAAAGAAAGAAAGTTGCGGCTTTTACATTTTCTTTTTTTAAAACATCGAGAATAGGTTCAGCTTTTTCATCACCCCACCCAATATTGAAGGTGAGAGCAACTCCTTTTTCCCCTTTATAAACTGCCTTTGGTCCATCTTTAGCAGAAAATACCGGAATATAAATACTCGATTCTGCATAAAAAAAACATGCTGTGAAAAATGCTGCGATCACGACAATCAAAAACTGCTTTAAGGACCTTCCACTCAAAACTAAAAAGAAATTCATACGATCACCTCGTCCAAAAACACTCCTTGTCTAAATCATATGCATAGGTTATTAGAGTATGATTAAAGTTTTTTGAACATAAAAAAGTAATAATTGGAAAAGATTACAGTAAACAGACATGCAAAGGAGTGGAATTATGATAGGTATATTAGTCAATGAAAAAGAGGTAAAGGAATTGCAATATTTAATGAAGAGAGAAATGGACGAGATATTATTTTATTTGAAAGATGAACGAATCGAACATATTGTAAAAAGTGCCATGCAAGAGAGGTATAAAGTATTGTTTTCCCTCTTTAAAAGAATTGCATCACCAAGTGATTGCTTAAAATATATACCTAAAAAATCACAAAGAAATGATAGCTTCACTTCTATGAAAAAAAATTTATAAAAAGTGTTGACTTTCGTATTTGTCGCTGGTATATTAATAAACGTCGCTGCTGTTAAACAACGGACAAAAGAAAAAAGTTGTTGACACATTGATAGTGGCATGATATATTAAAAAGGTCGTTTTTAAAGCGAAACTGAATTGTTCTTTGAAAACTGAACAAACAAAAGCGTCAACAATTAAAAGTGGAGGCGACCGGTTAGCTTCGAAGGGCATTGGAGCTTCTGGCGGAAAAGTCCTTAAAGACTTTGATAGAAGAAGCGAAATGACCTCGCTGCTTAAAGCATCACCTAAAGGTCATGCTTTGCGCAAAATTGCGAAGAAGCTAATTCAAGCAGCTATTTAGCTGGGAGCCGAAACTAGCCAGAGTTAATTCTATTATTTATGAGCATATCTTACTCTTTTTTGGAGAGTTTGATCCTGGCTCAGGACGAACGCTGGCGGCGTGCCTAATACATGCAAGTCGAGCGGACTGATGGGAGCTTGCTCCCTGAAGTCAGCGGCGGACGGGTGAGTAACACGTGGGCAACCTGCCTGTAAGACTGGGATAACTTCGGGAAACCGGAGCTAATACCGGATAATCCTCTTTCCCGCATGGGAAAGAGCTGAAAGATGGCTTCGGCTATCACTTACAGATGGGCCCGCGGCGCATTAGCTAGTTGGTGAGGTAACGGCTCACCAAGGCGACGATGCGTAGCCGACCTGAGAGGGTGATCGGCCACACTGGGACTGAGACACGGCCCAGACTCCTACGGGAGGCAGCAGTAGGGAATCTTCCGCAATGGACGAAAGTCTGACGGAGCAACGCCGCGTGAGCGAAGAAGGCCTTCGGGTCGTAAAGCTCTGTTGTCAGGGAAGAACAAGTACCGTTCGAATAGGGCGGTACCTTGACGGTACCTGACCAGAAAGCCACGGCTAACTACGTGCCAGCAGCCGCGGTAATACGTAGGTGGCAAGCGTTGTCCGGAATTATTGGGCGTAAAGCGCGCGCAGGCGGTTCCTTAAGTCTGATGTGAAAGCCCACGGCTCAACCGTGGAGGGTCATTGGAAACTGGGGAACTTGAGTGCAGAAGAGGAGAGCGGAATTCCACGTGTAGCGGTGAAATGCGTAGAGATGTGGAGGAACACCAGTGGCGAAGGCGGCTCTCTGGTCTGTAACTGACGCTGAGGCGCGAAAGCGTGGGGAGCAAACAGGATTAGATACCCTGGTAGTCCACGCCGTAAACGATGAGTGCTAAGTGTTAGAGGGTTTCCGCCCTTTAGTGCTGCAGCTAACGCATTAAGCACTCCGCCTGGGGAGTACGGCCGCAAGGCTGAAACTCAAAGGAATTGACGGGGGCCCGCACAAGCGGTGGAGCATGTGGTTTAATTCGAAGCAACGCGAAGAACCTTACCAGGTCTTGACATCCTCTGACAATCCTGGAGACAGGACGTTCCCCTTCGGGGGACAGAGT